>CALRZT010000209.1:0-8763 GCA_943372725.1 Pseudoxanthobacter soli DSM 19599 | reverse complement strand
CGCTCGACCAGGCCACCCATCCCTACACGCGCGGCCTGCTCGCCGCCTCGCCGCGCCTCGACCGGCCGATGGCGGAGCTGCCGGTGCTGGCGCGCGACCGGGCGGCATCGCCATGACGGCGCGACCCGCGGCGATCGAGGTCGCCGGTCTCGACGTGACGTTTCCCGCGCGTGGTGGCGGCATGCGCGCCGTCCGCGACGTCAGCTTCACCGTCGCCGACGGCGAGAGTTTCGGCCTCGTCGGCGAGTCCGGCTCCGGCAAGTCGACGATCCTGCGCGCCATCGCCGGGCTGGTGCCCGAGGTGACCGGCGACATCCGCGTCGCCGGCGCGGCGCTCGGGCGCCGCCGCACGCGCGCCGACCGGCGCCGCCTGCAGTTCGTCTTCCAGGACCCGTACGGGGCCCTGCACCCGCGCCACAGCGTCGGCCGCATCGTCGCCGAGCCGCTACTCATCCACGGCATCGGCGACGTCGAGCGACGGGTGACCGAGGGGCTCGCCGCCGTCGGGCTCGGCGCCGAGCACCGCGCGCGCTTTCCCCACCAGCTCTCCGGCGGCCAGCGCCAGCGCGTCGCGATCGCCCGCGCGCTGGTGCTCGATCCGCCGATCCTGCTCCTCGACGAGCCGACCTCGGCCCTCGACGTGTCGATCCAGGCGGAGATCCTCAACCTGCTCGCACGGCTCAGGCGCGAGCGCGGCTTCTCCTACCTGCTCGTCAGCCACGACCTCGCCGTCGTCGCCCACATGTGCGACCGGGTCGGGGTGATGCGGAAGGGCGAACTCGTCGAGGTGCTGCCCGCCGGGGCGCTGCGTGCCGGCACCGCTGCGCACCCCTATACCGCCGAGCTGATCGCCGCCTTCCGGGACATGCAGACGCCGCGGGACGAGGCGGGTGCAACCGTGGCGTGAGCGGGCGGGCGGGAGCCGGCGGACGAAACGGCCTCTTCACACGTCGAACAAGAATATATTTGTATCCACGTATCCGATCGACTTGCCAAACTCGCTTAATTCTCGCGAAATGTCGGCGCCGGCCCCTCCCAAGCACGGCACGGGCCGAACCTCGGAGGCCACCATGACCGGACGCCTAGGTCTCGCCGCGATGATGCTCGTCGCCTGGCTTCTCCCCAGTTCGCCCACCCTCGCAGCAACTCCCTCCAGCACCCTCGTCATCGCCAAGAACATCGACGACATCATCTCGCTCGACCCCGGCGAGGCCTACGAGGCGAGCGGCGGCGAGATCATCACCAACGTCTACGACAGGCTCGTCCGCTTCGAAGCCGAGGACGTCAGCAAACTCGTCGGTGGTGTCGCCGAGAGCTGGACGATCAGCGAGGACGGCAAGACCTTCACGTTCAAGCTGCGTCCCGGCCTGACCTTCCAGAACGGCGACCCGGTGACGGCCGAGGACGTCGCCTTCTCGCTGCAGCGCGTCGTCCTGCTCGACAAGACGCCGAGCTTCCTGCTCACCCAGTTCGGCTGGACCAAGGACAACGTGAAGGACCTCGTGAAGGCGCAGGATCCGTCGACCTTCGTCTTCACCCTCGCCGCCGATTTCGCGCCCTCGCTGGTCCTCAACGTCGTGTCGTCGACGATCGGCTCCGTCATCAACAAGAAGGTGGCGATGGAGCACGAGACCGACGGCGACCTCGGCAACGCCTGGCTGAAGTCGAACTCGGCGGCCTCAGGCGCCTATGCCCTGAAGTCGTGGACGCCGAACGAGAGCGTCGTGCTGGAGGCGAACCCCGGCTTCCACCTCGGCGCACCGAAGCTTTCCCGCGTCGTCGTGCGCCACGTTCCCGAAGCGGCCGCCCAGCGCCTGCTTCTGGAGAAGGGCGACATCGACATCGCCCGCAATCTCACCGCCGACCAGCTCGCCGGCCTCGCCGGCAACGCCGCCGTCAAGATCACCTCGCAGGGCTCGGCCGACACCTTCTACGTCGCCCTCAACCAGAGCGACGAGCGGCTGAAGAACCCGAAGGTGCGCGAGGCGCTGAAGTGGCTGGTCGACTACGACGGCATGGCCGGCAGCTTCCTGCGCGGCCAGTTCAAGGTCCACCAGAGCTTCCTGCCGTCGGCGTTCTGGTCGTCGATCCCCGACAACCCCTACACGCTCGATGTGGCGAAGGCGAAGGCGCTGCTTGCCGAGGCCGGCTATCCGGACGGCTTCAAGATCGAGATGGACGCCTTCAACTCCGCCCCGTGGACCAACATCGCCCAGTCCATCCAGTCGACGATGGCGCAGGCCGGCGTTGAGATCTCGATCCTCTCGGCGGAGCAGAAGCAGGTCTGGACGCGCTACCGCGCGCGCCAGCACCAGATGCTGCTCATCCAGTGGTCGCCCGACTACCTCGACCCGCACTCGAACGCCGAGACCTTCTGCCGGAACCTCGACAACTCGGCCGAATCGAAGGCCCGCACCGTCGCCTGGCGCAACAACTGGTTCATCCCGGAGCTGTCGAAGCTGACGGACGAGGCGAGCCGCGAGCGCGACACCGCCAAGCGCGAGCAGGACTACGTGGCGCTGCAGAAGGCGGTGCTCGCCGACGGCCCCTACGTCGTCATGTTCGAGCCGACCTTCCAGGTCGCCATGCAGAAGGACGTGGAAAACTTCGTCATGGGTCCCTATTGGGATCTCGTGTTCTACCGACTGGCGACGAAGTAAGGCGGGCGCGGCGCGTGATGATCTCCCTGGACGACATCCGCGCCGCGCAATCGCGCATCGCGCCGTTCGTGCGCCGCACGCCGATGATGGCCGCGACCGCGATGCGGGCGCCGCTCATCGACGGCACCCTCGTCTTCAAGCTCGAGAACCTGCAGGCCTCCGGCTCGTTCAAGGCGCGCGGCGCCACAAACAAGCTGCTCACCACCCCGAAGGAGACGCTGGCGCACGGCATCGTCACGGCGTCGGGCGGCAACCACGGCCTCGCGACCGCGCGGGCCGCGTCTCTGGCGAACGTGCACGCCACCGTCTTCGTGCCGACCACGGTCGCGGCCGAGAAGGTCGAGAAGCTCGCCGCCTGGGGCGCCACGGTGCGCACCGTCGGCCGTGTCTGGGACGAGGCGAACGTCGCCGCGCTCGCCTTCGCCGAGGAGACCGGCGCCGCCTACTTCCACCCGTTCGGCGATCCGGCCGTGGTCGCCGGCCAGGGTACCGTCGGCCTCGAGATCCTCGAGGACGCACCGGACCTCGACCTCGTGCTGGTGGCGATCGGCGGCGGCGGCCTGATCGCCGGCCTGTCGGTGGCGTTCCGGGCGCTGTCGCTGAAGACGCGCATCGTCGGCATCGAGCCGACCGGCTCGCCCACCCTGCACGCGAGCCTCGCCGCCGGCGGCGTCGTGCGGCTGCCTGAGGTGACGACCCGCGTCGCCACCATGGGCTGCGGCAAGACCGAGACGCCGGTCTACGAGACCGTCCGCCAGACCGTCGACGAGATCGTGCTGGTCGAGGACGACGAGATGCTCGAGGCGGCGCGCTGGCTGTGGTTCGAGTTCGGCATCGCCGCGGACCTGAGCGGCGCTGCCGCCGTGGCGGCGCTCCGGGCCGGCCGCATCGCCGTGCCGCCGGGCGCTCGCGTCTGCGTGCTCGTCTGCGGCGCCGGCGCGGAAGGCACGCTGCCCGCCACTCCGTGAGGCCGCCGATGTCCCACCCCGCGATGACCCCCCAGCACTTCGGCGCCATCACGGTCGAGAAGATCGTCGAGCTCGACTTCTTCCCGCTCGACCCGAACTGGCTGATCGCCGACCTCGACTGGTCGGAACTCGAGACGGAGCGGCACCGCCTCGGCGACGACGGCGTCGACTGGGCGGCGAAAAAGCTCCTGATCGGGGTGCATTCCTATGTCGTCCGCACGCCGTCCTGCACCGTTCTGGTCGACACCTGCTGCGGCGACCGGCGCGAGCGCGGCGCCGCCTCGCCGTTCCACCAACTCGAGACACCCTATCTCGCCAACCTCGCGGCGCTGGGCCTGCGGCCGGAGGACGTCGACTTCGTCTTCTGCACGCACCTCCACGTCGACCACGTCGGCTGGAATGTCCGCGACGACAACGGCCGCTTCGTGCCGACCTTCCCGAACGCCCGCTACCTGTTCGGCGCCGAGGACTTCGCGAACCGGCTGCGCATCGAGGCGAGCGGCAACGGCCCGCCGGCGTCTCGCCTCGCCTTCAAGGAATGCGTGTTGCCGCTGGTTGAGAGCGGCCGGGCGACGCTGTTCGACACGGCGCTGCCGACCGAAGCCGGCCTCGACGGCGGCCTGACGCTCTTGCCGCTGCCCGGCCACTGCCCCGGCCACAGCGGCCTCGCCATCGCCGCCGGCGGCCGCCGCGCGCTGCTCACCGGCGACGCCCTGCACCACCCCGTGCAGTTCGGCCGGCCGCACTGGCACTGCTCGGCGGATGCCGATCCGGCCGAGAGCACCCGCACCCGCCGCGACATCATCGCGCGCTCCGTCGACACCGACACGGTGCTGCTGACGGCGCATTTCCCCGGCCGCACTGCGGGGCGCCTCGAAAGCGACGGCGACGGCTTCCGCTTCTGCTATACGTGAGCGACGGTCCCTCCTCGACGGCCACGACAGTCGAATGATTTCACGCCCGGGCGCGTAAGCCGGGGAGGGTCGCGCACGCCGCGACCGCAGGTCGAAGAGGAACCTCCATGGCTGCCGAGTTCGAGGCGACGGTTCGCACCAGCATCAGCTTCGACGAGACAACCAACACGGCGACCGTGCTGGGCCACACCGTCGGCCAGACGTTCAGTGCCAGCGTCACCATCGAAGTGACCGTCGACGCGACGTTCGAGGTCGGTGAGCGGATCACCGTCAATGGCACCTTGAGCTACGAGTATGTGGGCCACGTTGCCGGTGGCTGGGTCGGCGTTCGGGGCGAGGACTACTTCCTGTTCTCGAACACGGAACGCGAGATCAACAGCACCTTCACCGTCTCGGTGACGCCCTTCCCCGTCTGCTTCCTGGAAGGCACCCGCATCGCCACGCCGGACGGGTTGCGCGCGGTCGAGACGCTCTCGATCGGCGACCTCGTGACCACGGCCGATGACGTGACGCGGCCGGTGCGCTGGATCGGCTGGCAGACGATCGTCGCCCTCTTCGCCGATCCACTGCACGCCTATCCGATCCGCGTCGCCCAGGGCGCCCTCGGCGACGATCTGCCCGTTCGCGACCTGTTCGTCTCGCCGGACCATGCGCTGCTGGTCGACGGTCTGCTCGTGCAGGCGAGCGCGCTCGTCAACGGCACGACGATCGTCCGCGCCCCCGCCCCGGCGGCCCGCTTCACCTACTTCCACGTCGAGCTCGCCGGGCACGACCTGATCCTCGCCGAGGGCGTGCCGGCGGAGACCTTCGTCGACCACGTCACCCGCCGCCGCTTCGACAACTACGCCGAGTTCGAGGCGCTCTACGGCGACGAGCGCACCGTCATCGCCGAACTGGCTGTGCCGCGCATCAAATCCGCCCGCCAGTTGCCGCGGGCGACGCGCGAGCGGCTGGACGCGCACGGCGCTGCGAGAGCGGTCGCGACGGCGGCTTGAGGCCCACGGCCCGCGGCGGCGATACTGGCACCGCCCGGCGATCCACCGGCGCCGCCCAGAACGCTCAACTTCAGCCGGTCCCCATGCCTTCCCACACTTCGCCCGTCACCCTCCGCCCCGCCCGCGACAGCGACCGGCCCACCCTCGTCGACCACCATTTCGCGCTGAACGTCCACGAGCACGCCGTCAGTCCCAATCGCCGAACCGACCGTGACGGCGGCGAGGCGTCGCTCGCGGAGACGGAGGAGCGGCTCGCCCGCACCGGCGGCGTGACCGTCGTCGCCGAGATCGACGGCCGCGTCGTCGGCCATCTGGCGCTCACCTTCGAGACGGCGCCGGCCTATGTGCGCGCCGAGGAGCAGCCCTACGCCTATGTGGCGGTGCTCTATGTTGACCCGGCGCAGCGGGGGCGCGGCATCGCCAAGGCGCTGCTGTCGGAAGCGGAGCGGATCGCCGTTTCCCGCGGGCTGACGCAGCTGATGGTGAGCGTGCAGAGCGGCAACGCGGAAGCCGAGCGCGCCTACGACCGCTTCGGCTTCCGTCCCTATTCGGCCGACCTGATCAAGCCGCTGCGGCCAGCCGATTGCGATACGGCCGACGCTGCGGGTCGCACTTAGGCGTCCAGCCCGGCGATCAGGTCCGAGGCCGTGCTGTCGACGTGGCGGCGCATCACCGTCTCGGCCCGCTCGGGATCGCCGCTGCGCAGCGCCTCGAGCACATCGGTGTGCTGGCGCTGCGAATCCGCCATCGCCGTCTCGCGGGTCTGCGAGATGCGCAGGTAGGGCTCGGCGGCGGCGCGCAGCTTGCGCACCTCGGCCGCCACATAGGGCCGGCCGCTCCTAAGGCAGATGAAGTCGTGGAAGGCCTCGTGGCGCTCGATCCACTGGTCGACGTCGGTGGAGGCGCGCGTCATCCGGTTGAGCAGCAGCGTCAGCTCGTCGAAGCCGTCCTCGTCGAGCAGCTGGCAGGCCCAGCGGGCGCACAGGCCCTCCAGCACGGCGCGCATTTCGAAGAGCTCGACCAAGCGGTCGGCGGTGAGCACCGTGACGATGGCGCCGCGGTTCGGGCGGATGGTCAGCAGGCCTTCCGTGTCGAGCTGGCGGATCGCCTCGCGCACCGGCATGCGGCTGATGCCGAGCACGTGCGCCACGTCCTCCGGCTTCACCCGCGCGCCGCCCTTCAGGTGGCCCTGCTGGATCTGGTCGCGCAGGTAGATGTAGGCCTGCTGCTGCGCCGAGGTCGCGCCCCCGTCCGGCATCTCCCTGGCGTTCATCGCTTCGCTCTCACTTCGCTCTCCCGCGTGCACCCGCGCCGGTGAGCCGGCGTTCTGTCTTCGGTTGTCTCACCGCCCGGCGGCGTAGGCCTGCATGCCGCGCGGGTTGGCGGCGGCGAGCCGGCGCACGCCGTCGCGCGCCGCCGCCGTCAGCCGCCCTTCCGACCACGCATCGCCGACTTCGACGACGTGACCGCGGCGCTTCAGCTCGCCCACCGTCGCCTTCGGCATCCGCTCCTCGACGACGACGACGCCCGGCCGCGCCAGCCGCGGCCAGAACGACGACGGGAAGTGCTCGGTGTGCCAGGCCGGCGCGTCGATCGCCTGCTGCAGGTCGAGCCCGCAGTGGGCGTGGCGCAGGAGCATCTGCGGCACCCACTGGTCCTGCTGGTCGCCGCCGGGCGACCCCCACGCGAGATAGGGCACGCGATCGCGCAAGGCGAGCGTCGGCGACAACGTCGAGCGCGGCCGCTTGCCCGGCGCGAGGCCCGCCGGGTGGTGCGGATCGAGCACGAACATCTGCATGCGCGAGCCGAGGCAGAAGCCGAGCTCCGGGATGATCGGCGAGGACTGCAGCCAGCCGCCGGATGGCGTGCCCGAGATCATGTTGCCGGCGCGGTCGACGATGTCGAAGTGGACGGTGTCGCCCTTCGTCTCGCCGAGGCGCCCGACAGTCGGCTCGCCGGCACCGTGCGCCGAGACGGCGGTGCGGCCGCCGGTGGCGACGCGGTCGCCGAAGGAGCGGCCGAAGCCTTCGATGGTGCCGGGCCGCTGCTCGAGCGAGGCCGTCTCGCCGACGAGCGCCCGCCGCTCGGCGGCATAGGCGTCCGACAAGAGCGCCTCAATCGGCACGTCGGAAAAGAGGGGGTCGCCATAGAAGACGTCGCGGTCGGCGAAGGCGAGCTTGGCGCACTCGATCTGCAGGTGGACGAAATCCGGGTCGGTCGGCGACAGCCCGTCGAGGGCGAAGCCCTTCAGCAGCGCGAGCTGTTGCAGGGTCGCGAGCCCCTGCGTCCACGTCGTCGCCTTCAGGACGCGGTAGCGCCCGTAGTCGTAGCCGATCGGCGCCTCGACGCTCGCCCGCCAGTTGGCCATGTCCTCACCGGTGAGGAAGCCGCGGTGACGGCGGCCGGTGACGTCGAGCACCTCCTCAGTCCGGCAGAAGCGGTCGATCGCCTCGGCGATGAAGCCCTGCGACCAGGCCCGGCGCGCCGCCTCGATCTGCACCTCGCGGCCGCCGCCGGTGGATTCGGCTTCCCTCAGGATGCGCTCGTAGGTGTCGGCCATGCCGGGGTTGCGGAACAGGCTGCCGGGCTCCGGCGGCTTGCCGTCCTTGAGGTAGACCGCCGCCGAGGTCGGCCAGTCGTTGAGGAAGAGGTCTTTCACCGTGGCGATCGTCGCGCAGATGCGCGCCACCAGCGGGTAGCCCTCGCGGGCGTAGAAGATCGCCGGCTCCAGCACGTCGCGCAGCCGCATGGTGCCGTAGTCGGCGAGCAGCAGCATCAGCGCGTCGAACGAGCCCGGAATGCACGGCGCGAGCAGGCCGGTGCCGGGGATGAGGTCGAGATCGAGGGCGCGGAAGGCCTCCACCGTCGCAGCCGCCGGCGCAGTGCCCTGGCCGCAGATCACCTCCTCCACGCCGCGCCGCGCGTCGTGCAGGATGAACGGCGCGTCGCCGCCCGGGCCGTTCAGGTGCGGCTCGACCACCTGCAGCGTGAAGGCGCAGGCCACCGCCGCGTCGAAGGCGTTGCCGCCGCGCTCCAGCATGGCCATGCCGACGGCGGTGGCGATCCAGTGGGTGGTGGCGACGACCCCGAAGGTGCCGTCGATCTCCGGCCGCGTCGTGAACTCGATCTGCTGCGCCACGGGTTGCTCCAGGGGGATGGTCGCCGGAGGGAGACCCCTCGCCGGCCGCCGGTCGGGGATTCGGCGGCACCGGCCACGTTGGATGCA
>CALRZT010000208.1:0-8887 GCA_943372725.1 Pseudoxanthobacter soli DSM 19599 | reverse complement strand
ACCAGCTGATTGATGCAGGTCGGCTTGTCATGATACTTGGGGTATCTGGGAATTGTGATGTCGAGGTCGTAGGCGGCAATCGGTATCCGGTCAGCCGTCATGTAGGGAGGATCGGCAATCGCCGACTTGTAGTAGGGATAGGCGGCCGTTCCCTTGCGAACCGGAAATTCTCCGGTGACGTGATTTGGCAGTCCATTACCGATGAAACGTCGCCTGTCTCCCTTCAGCACTTGCTTGAAGCGGTGATTTTTCCACCTGACCCGCCCCTCGACATAGGGGATTTCCGAGATGACGACATTCAGACCATGAACCCAGGGGCTGTCGGTCTCGGTGAAGACCGGTGCCTCGCCGCCATTGAATTGCGTCAGTTCATCGATGCAGAGGTATTGCAGACCTCGCCCCGGCCTGTCAGTCGGCGTTCCCGTCGCGACCGTCTTGAAGACCGTGGTCGAGTTGCCCTGAGGACCTTCGGCGGGATCGTGGCTCAGCGCCGGCTGCACGACGCCCGTCGTGCAGGCGACTGCGACCATGCAGGCGACTAGGCCAAAGCGGTTTCCCCTGGCGGCTTTCCCCGGCATGGTCGGACATCCCCTCTGCTTGTCCCGCGGATGAGTTCCACCCGATGGCAGACGGTAGACGGGCCCTTCCGGGTGCTCAAGCATCCGCGGCTCGGAGATTGCTCCAAAACAGACCGCTATTCGTGAGTATTCAGACCAGATCCGACGGTATTTGCCACTGAAGCTGGCCGGAGTGCACGCAAGTCTGCGCGCACAACGGCTGACGAGCGATGGGGAAACACCCGCCCCGGCGGATAGGCGGGACTCCTTGCCCGCGGTACGACACCCGCAGGGAACGACTTCGAGCGCGATTTTCCGACAGGGTCTTCAGACCCTCAACTCGCCTTCTGCGACGATCACGGCGTGGCCGCCGATCCTGACGGCCTTCAGCGTGCCGGCCTCGACTTCGAGCTCGAGGCGGATCAGCGACGGGCGGCCCATTTCGAGGCCCTGCTCCACCGGCAGCACGTGGCGGCCGTCGGTCGGCTCGTCGAAGCGCTGCACGACGCCGGCGAACGCCGCCACGGCGGAGCCCGTCGCCGGATCCTCGTCGATGCCGAACTCGGGCGCGAACATGCGGGCGTGGAAGGCCGCGTCGTGCTTCACCGTCTCGCGGCAGTAGACGAACACCGAGCCCGGCCGGGCGTCGGAGAAGGCGCTCTTCCAGAGCTCGCGGATCGGGCGGGCGCGGGCGATGACCTCGAGGTCGTGCACCGGCACGAAGGTGAACGGCACCCCCGCCTCGTAGGCGGTCGGCACGTGGTTCTCGAAGCCGATCTCGCGCGGCAGCAGGCCGAGGGCGGCGGCCACCGTGTCCTTGTCGAGGGCGGTGGCGATCTCCGCCGGTTTGCGCGGCACGTCGAACTCGGCGTAGCCGGCGGCGCCCGGGTGGAGGACGACGCCGCAGCGGACCGGGCCGACGCCCTCCTCCAGCACGATCATCGCGTCGCACTGGCCGGCGACGCCGCCGAGCTTGTGGGTGGCGAGCAGCACCGCGGTGCCGACGGTCGGATGGCCGGCGAACGGCAGCTCCCGCGCCGGCGTGAAGATGCGCACCTTGGCCGTGTGGCCGACACCCGTCGGCGGCAGCACGAACACCGTCTCCGACAGGTTGAAGGCGCGGGCGATCTGCTGCATCCGCTCGCCCGACAGGCCCTCGGAGTCGAGCACGACGGCGAGGCCGTTGCCGGAAAGCGCGGTGTCGGTGAAGACGTCGAGGACGGCGTAGCGGCGGGCCATGCGGGATTCCGATCCGTCGGGTGTCACGGGATGCGCGCCAGCGCGGCGCGGGTGTAGGCCGGCACGATCGCCGGATCAAGCGCGGCACCGGGGTGGACGATCTCGACGCCGGCGAGCTCCGGGTCCGGATCCGCGGCCAGGAAGGCCCGCACCCGCTCGACCAGCCGGTCCGCCGGTTCCGGGAAGCGCAGCACGCCGACGACGGCGAAGTAGGGGTGGTCGTCGACGAGGATCAGCGTCTCGTCGAGCCGCGCCTCCGACGCGGAAAGCCCCGTCTCCTCCGTCATTTCGCGGACGATCGAGCCGACGATGTCGACGCCGCCGGCGGCCGTCACGTCGTCCTCGTCGGGGGTGCCGCCGGGAAACTTCACCTCGCCGGCGCCGGCCGTTTTCGGCCCCATCCGCCCCAGCACGACCCCACCATCGGAGCCGACGATCGCCGCGGCGCCGAACAGGTTGTAGGCGTCACGGCCGGTCTCCGGGTGCGCGATCAGGGTCGTCAGGGAGGAGTAGCGGGTGCGGTAGGCGGTGGCCGCCAGGCGTGGTCCGTCGATGCACGGTCGCGAGAACAGCAGGATCGGCCCGTCGAAGAGCGCCGGATTGCGGGCTTTCGCCGCCGCGAAGGTGGCGGCGATGCGCGCCGCTTCGCGGACGGAAAAGCCAAGCGGATCAATGCTCAAGGTGATGTCGAGGCGGGTCGCCGCGGCGGTCGGCGGAAGACGGTGCACGGTGACGGCTCCGTTCGGCGTGTTTCACGGGTGTTTCACGGTCCCGCAGGTGTGTTTCACAGACTGTTTTACGGGCCGAGCAGGTGGCGCACCACCGCCCGTGTCGTCGCCGGCACGCCGGGTGAATCGAGGTCGGCGACCGATCGCACGATCACGACGTCGGACAGTTCCGGCTCCGGATCAGCGGCGAGGAAACGGCGGATCTCGCCCGCGAGGTTGTCCGCGGTGATCGGAAAGCGGTGCACGGCGACGACCACCGCGCGGGGATGGTCGCGGACGACGAGTGCCTCCGCGACCGGGCCTGTCGCCGAAAGACCTGTTTCCTCAGCGAGTTCACGCGCAGCCGTGGCGACGAGGTCGACGGTGCCGTCCGCCGCGACGTCCGACAGGTCCGGCGTGCCGCCGACGAGATAGGTGCGGCCGGCATTGGCGGTGTGGGCGCCCATGGTGCCGAGGATCACCGCGCCGTCGGCTGAGACGATCGCCGCGGCGGCCGACAGGTGGGTGAGGCCCTTCACCGGATAGCCCCAGTCGCGCCAGGCGAGGAAGGCGGAGAACGGGATCGGCCGGAGCGTCGCCGAAAGCCGGCCACCGTCGACCGTCAGGCCCTCGGCGATCAGCACGGTGCCGTCGAACAGCGCCGGCTTCGCAGCGATGGATCGTGACCAATGATCAATGATCATGGTCTGCCGCTCCGCCACGAACCCGGGCGGCTCGTCGCGGAAGACGAGACGGCTCGTTGCGAGGTGGCCGACAGTCGGCTCGGGTGGCGATTCTGGCATGGTCAGCAGGCTGCTCCGTCGCGACGCCGGAAGCGAGCAGTGCTTGCGGAACGGCAAGCGCCGGGTCGCGCACAGCCGGCTGCGCCAGCCCGGGAGAGGAAGCCGATCAGCGGCGCACGCGCACGTCGTCGCACTGGAAATCGGGTGAGCGCGGCGGCAATGTGGCGGTCCTTCCCGTCTGCAAGCGCCGGCCGCCCGCGTCGACGGGCGCGCCCCGAGCGAGGCCTCATGCGTTTCACGCCCCTCTCCCTGGCCGCAGCCCTGGCGGCAGCGTTCACGGTTGCCGCCGGCTCGGCCGTCCTGCCGCCTGCCGCCTTCGCCGCACCGGCAGCGCCGGCAGCCGAACCGGTTCCGCCGGTCCCCGCGTCGTGGACGCTCGCCGGGGTCGTGATGTTCGCCCGCCACGGGATGCGGGCGCCAGTCATCGCGATTCCGTGCGAAAGCCCGACCGATATCGACTGCCTGAACGCCCAGTCGCAGCGTCCCTGGCCGAGCTTCGGCGTCGCCGTGAGCAACCTCCTCCCGCAGGGCTACTTCGCGGCCCGCGCCCTCGGCGCCTATTTCCGGCAGCACTATGCCGCCGCGGGCCTGCTGCCCGCGACGGGCTGCCCGGCAACCGACGACGCCGCCGCCTTCTACGCCGACGACGAACGGACGGCGATGACCGCCGGCGGGTTCGCCGACGGGATGGTGCCTGACTGCGACATCGCCTTCACGGTGGGCGCCGACGTCTACCAGCCGGAGAATCCGGCCTGCGTCACCGATCCGAAGACGGCCCGCGAGGCGTCCGCCGCCTTCGTCGGCGGTTCCTGGGCTGACCTGGCGAACGGCGACCTGAAGGGCCCGATCGCCGCCACGTCCTCCGTCGTCGGCCGCTTTTCCGACGCCATGTGCCAAAGTCTGAAGCTCCCCGCGGGATGCACCATCGCCGATGCCCGCGCGACCCGCACTCACCCAGGCCCCATCGCCCTCGCCAGCAACCCGTCCGAGCTCTTCCTGATGGAGTACGGCGGCGGCTTCGCCATCGAGGACGTGGCCTGGGGGCGCCTACCGGCGGCGACGGACCGGAGCCTTCCGAAGGCCCTCGAATACGTCAACAGGCTGCACGCGATCTATTTCGCGGCGAGCAACATGCCGACCCCCATCGCCGCGCCGGCGGGCTCCAAGGCCCTCGCCCAGATCATCGACACGCTCGACGGCATGGTGACCGACCCTTCCAGCGGAGCGCCACGGGTCGTTCTCTATGCCGGTCACGACGGGGCCCTGCTCAACATCGCGGGGCTGCTCGGGTTCTCCTGGACGCTCGAGGGCTACGCGCCGTACCAGGTCCCCCCCGGCGGCGCGATCGCCTTCGAGCTGTGGCGGACGGCCGGCGGGCGGGCGATGATCCGCCCCGTCTACTTCGCGCAGACGCCGCAGCAGCTTCGCGCGGTCACCGCACTCGAGGAGAGCGACCCGCCGGCCACGGCCCTCCTCGAGGTCGCCGGATGCGAGGGGCGGCACGGCGCGTGCTCATGGAAGACGTTCGAGGCAATCGCCTCGGCCGCCCTCGACCCGAACTGCACGGACTGAGGGCCCGCGGCCCTCACGGCCGCACGATGACCTTGCCCTTGACCGCCCGGGCGGCGATCGCCTCCAGCGCCGCCGGCACCTCGTCGAGGCCGACGACGCGGTCGATGTGCGGCTTGATCCTGCCCTCGGCCACCCAGCCGTGGATGCGCTCCATCGACCGGGCGTGGCCGGCCGGGTCGCGTTTCACCGCCTCGCCGAAGAAGACGCCGCGCAGGTCGCAGTTCTTCAGGAGCAGGAGGTTGAGGGGGATCTTGGGGATGTCGCCGGCGGCGAAGCCAATCACGAGGTGGCGACCGAGCCAGGCGATCGCCCGCAGGGCCGCCTCCGAGTAGGCCCCGCCGACCGGATCGTAGACGACGTCGACGCCGCGCCCGCCGGTGAGGTCCTTCAGCCGCGCCTTCAGGTCCTCGCGCTCGTAGTCGACGACCTCGTCGGCGCCGCAGTCGCGGGCGAAGGCGAGCTTGTCGGCGCCGCCGGCGCAGGCGATGACGGTCGCCCCCATCACCTTGCCGATCTCCACCGCCGCCTGGCCGACGCCGCCGGAGGCGCCGAGCACGGCGAGCGTCTCGCCGGGGCGCAGGTTCGCCCGTTCGTCGAGCGCCAGGATCGTCGTGCCGTAGGTGATGGTGAGCCCGGCTGCGACCTCGAGCGGGACGCCGGCCGGCACCCTGGCGAGGCTCGCAGCCTTCGCCACGACTGTCTCGCGGCAGCAGCCCCAGCCGAGATGGCCGCTGACGCGGTCGCCGATCGCGAGCGTCGTCACGCCGTCGCCCACCGCGACGACGGTGCCCGCCATCTCGGCGCCGGGGGAGAACGGACGGTCCGGCTTGAACTGGTAGCGATCGCGGATGATCAGGGTGTCGAGGAAGTTGAGTCCGACGGCCGCCACCGCCACGACGACCTCGCCCGGGCCGGCCACGGGATCGTCGATCTCCTCGACGACGAGGCTCGCCGGAGGCCCCGGCTCGCGACTGAGAACGGCCCGCATCGATCCTCCCCGTGTCCGCAATCCGCCGCGGCGTCGCCGTCGCGACGCTGCGAAGCTAGCCGACATCGCCCGGCCCGTCTCGCCACAGCGGCGACGTCGCGCCCCTTGCCGCCAGCCATGCGCCGTCGCACCCTCTGTCGCGACAGACCGGGGGGGTTCGCGACGATGTCGAAAGTGCCGGCCGCCGTGTTCGTCGCCCTCATGATCCTGGCGGCGACGGCGTCCTCTCCCTCTCCGCGCGCCGAGACCCCCGTCCCCGACGGCTGGACGCTCGAGGGCGTGGTCCTGTTCGGCCGCCACAGCCTGCGCTCGCCCGCCGAGCCGGTACCGTGCCGGGGCGCCGACGACCGCGCGTGCTTCGACAACCTCGCGGCACGGCCGTGGCCGAACTTCGGCGTGGCCGCCGGCAACCTCCTGCCGGAGGCCTATCCGCGTGTCCGCGCCCTCGGCGCCTATCTTCGCGGCCGCTATGCCCAGCATGCCCTGCTTCCGCCGGACGGCTGCCCGGCCACGAAGACGGCCGCGGTGATGCACGCCGACGACGAGCGCACGACGATGACGGCCGGCGCCCTCGCCGACGGGCTCGTCCCCGGCTGCGCCCTCGACCTGCACCCGGACGCGGCGACCTACTCGGCCGGCCCCGCCTGCGCCGTCGATCCGAAGGCGGTGCCGGCGGCGGCGCTCGCCTTCGTCGGCGGCTCGTGGGCCGCCCGCACGGACGGCGATCTCGCCCGGCCGCTCGCGGTGCTGAACGAGGTGCTGGGGCACTTCCAAGCCGGCGGCTGCGCCCGCTACGGACTTGCCCCCGGCTGCTCGCTCGCCACCGCCGAACCGCCGAAGGCGCCGGCGATGGCGAGCGCCCCGGCCGAGCAGATCCTGTTCGAATATGCCGCCGGCTATCCCGAGGCGGAGGTCGGCTGGGGCCGCCTCGCAGCGGCCGCCGGACTGCCGCTCGGCAGCGCCGTCACCGAGGTGAACAAGGTCCACGCCCTCGCCTTCGCCGCCGTCAACATGCCGCCCGCGATCGGCACCAGGCCCGGCTCGAAGTCGCTCCACCTCGTGCTCGGCTCGCTCGCGGAGCTCGCGACGCGCCCGGAGGCGGCGCGGGCACGCGTCGTCGCCTATGTGAGCCACGACCGCCTCATCCTGCATCTCGCCGGGATGCTCGGGCTCGACTGGCAGCTCGAGAGCTACAACCCGCACCAGATCCCGCCGGGCGGCGTCGTCGCCTTCGAGCTCTGGCGGACGGCCGACGGCACCGCGATGGTGCGGACGGTCTACATCGCCCAGACGATCGAGCAGCTGCGCGAGGCGCGGCCGCTCGGGGCCGACGACCCGCCGGCCTCCTCGGTGATGGCGATCCCAGGCTGCACGATGGCTGGCGGCGCCTGCCCGTGGACGGAGTTCGAGACGATCGCCCGCTCGAAGATCGACCCCGCCTGCACGGGCCGGTGAGGGGCCGCCGGCCTCCTCAGTCGACGTCGATCGCCGCGTCGGTTTCGAGCTGTTTGCGCAGGCGGCCGAAGGCGAGGCGGATGCGGGACTTGACGGTGCCGAGCGGCAGGCCCTCGCGGGTGGCGATCTCGCTGTGGGAGAGGCCGTCGAAGAAGGCGAGCCGCACCAGTGCCAGTTGGTCGGGCGGCAGCAGCGCCATGGCGACGCGGACCTTGTCCTCGCGGGTGCGGGCGTCGATGCCGTCGTCGGGCGCCGGCACCCCCGCCGGCTGCAGCGCAGGATCTTCGGCGTCGATGAGGGCGCTGCGGTCGCGGCGCAAGAGGTCGATGCGGCGGTTGCGGGCGATCCGGTAGAGCCAGGTGGCGACGGAGGACTTGGTGCGGTCGAACAGGGCGGCCTTGCGCCACAGCACGACCATCACCTCCTGGGCGATCTCCTCGGCCACGGCGGCGTCGGCCCCCATCCGCCGGAGGTGGGCGTTGAGGCGCGGCGCGAAGTGATCGAACAGCTCGACGAAGGCGGCGCGGTCGCGATGCACCGCTACCCGCTCCACCAAACTCGCGAAGCGATCCCCATCGGAGCCACCGGCCGAGCCGGAAACGTACGCCACTGTTCTTCGCCGTCCGTTCCAAGCCAAACCGGCTCCACACGCGTGCCGGCGAATCCGAAGGCAATCCGAAAGCAGGCCGATACGCAAGGCCGGACATACGGACGGGAGGCGACAGCGGATTTCCGGCACGAGACCGCGCCCGCTGCGGCGTGCCGCTGTCACACTCTCGCCCACATTTTCCCGCCAGCGTTCGACCACTTTCGGGGACGACGAAAGACCGGCTCGCCGGAACGATCGGACGGATGCGGCACCTATACGCCGGCCTGTCGCGCACCGAAAGCGCCCGGGCGGCGGGACCTCACGATGGTCGCGGAATCCGGACCGTCAACGGTTCCGTAACGCTACGCGGTGCTTTATCAAGCGTGACGCCGCCGGAACACAGAGTGGACCCGGCGGCGGGCAGGAACACTGAGCGGCAGGAGACGATGCACTTACGTACGTTGACCTTCACGGTGCTCGCGAGCCTCGCCGCGGTGGGCCCGGTCTTCGCACAGGCCACGACCGGCCGAGAGCCCGCGCTCATCAAGCAGACCAACGACTGGTCGTCCTTCTCGCACGGCGAAGGTCCCGGCAAGGTCTGCTTCGCGATGACCACGCCGAAGGCGAAGACGCCGCCGAATCTCAACCACGGCGACGTGTTCTTCTTCGTCTCGAACCGTCCCGGCGAGGGCGTGCGCAACGAGCCGAGCATCCTCGTCGGCTATCCGTTCCAGGACGGCTCGCGCGTCACCGTCGATATCGACGGCCAGAAGTTCACGCTGTTCACCAAGGGTGACGGCGCCTGGGTCGAGAACGCCGCCCAGGAGGCGCCGCTGGTCGCGGCGATGAAGAAGGGCAAGACGATGAGCGTCGCCGGGACGTCCGGCCGCGGCAACCCGACCGGCTACACCTTCTCGCTCTCGGGCATCTCCGCCTCGGTCGGCGATATCGACAAGGCCTGCCCCTGATCCTCGCCT
>CALRZT010000207.1:0-8897 GCA_943372725.1 Pseudoxanthobacter soli DSM 19599 | reverse complement strand
CTGGTACGAGGCCTCGCCGGCGGTGCGCCGCACCGCCGCTTCGCTGCGCCCAGCCGCCGACATCCACGGGACCCGCCGATGAGCGAAGAGGCTATCGTCACGATCTGGCACAATCCCGCCTGCGGCACCTCGCGCAACGTCCTCGGGCTGATCCGCAACGCCGGCCTCGAGCCGACCGTCATCGAATCCCTGAAGACGCCGCCGTCGCGCGAAGACCTCGTGCGCACGATCGCCGCCGCCGGCCTGAGCGTTCGCGAAGCGCTGCGCGAGAAGGGCACGCCCTATGCCGACCTCGGCCTCGGTGACCCATCACTGTCGGACGAGGCGCTGATCGAGGCGATGATGGCGCATCCGATCCTGATCAACCGGCCGTTTGTGACGACCGAGTTCGGCACGCGGCTCTGCCGCCCGTCCGAGGACGTGCTCGCCATCCTGCCGGCACCTCAACGGGGCGCTTTCTCCAAGGAGGACGGGGAGCCCGTGGTCGATGCCCAGGGCAAAAGGTTGCGCTGAGATTTCAAGACCGGTCGACGCCGTGCACCACCATGACGACCGCGATCAACCGCTCGTCACAGGCGTGAGCCCAACGGAAGACCTGCATGCCTTTGCACAACAACACGGAATTCCCGGCGCTCGACTCCGGCTGACGGACCGCCAGAGCCAGCGTACCGGGCGTGTCGGCGGTGATGACCGCGCTCGTTCGGTCCAGTCCGCGACCGGGTGACGAAGGCGCTGGCGGCCGCCTCCACCGCACGGTCGGCGTCCGCCATGCGGCCCGCGATGGCGCGGCTCGCCACCGCACTGGTGACGGGATCGCGGCGCTCGAACATCACCGGATCCTGCGGCGCGGCCGGTCGGCCGACCGGACTGTCGTCCTGAAGAGCGACGTCCATCGTATTCTCCGTGTTTGAGGCGTCGGCCATTGCCGACCGGCGACGAAGCCGCCGCCTCGCCCTCGGCATCGAGGCCGTCGGGCACGCGGTAACGATACTGCTGTCCTCCGGCCGGCCCCCGATGCTCGAACAGGGCCGGCTCGGTGCCCGCACGGTGCGGATCGGTTGGGGCCTTCGCGCCGACGTCCTCCGCACCGCCACCGCGGGCGGAGGTCCGTCGATGACCAAGGACTATGTCGGCCTGCGCCTGTCCGAGGCGATCGCCGGCAGGACACGGTCGTGCTGTCCGAACTCGGCTGTCCGCTCGCCGCGGACCCGCTGCTCGAACCCGCTCATCACCCACTTGGAAGTGTCCAGACGATATGACAGTCTGGCGCCGTGCTGCCGCCGGGACCAATCCGGCCGCCCCTCGCCCGCCGACCGCTGCGGCGTTTGAATGAGCATCGGCCGAGCAACGCACGTGCCCTCATCAGTCGATACCCGTCCCGTTGCGAGCCCGCTCCTGCACCTTGCGCCGCCTGTCGGGGACGCCCCTTACAGGTCACTGTGCACCGACTGCGGCGTTTCGCGGACCGCCGAGCCGGACCGTTGCGGCCGCGCCTGCCAGTTCATCAAGCCGGACTATGCGGGGCTCGAGGCGAAGGTACACGGGCGGGCGCGCGACCCGGCGCGGCCCGACGAAGTCTTCTTCGGACCGTTCCGGCGGATGCTGCGCGCCTCGCTCGTGCGGCCGCTCGCCGATGCCCAGTGGACGGGGATCGCGACGCGGCTCGCCGAGCGACTACTGGAAACCGGGGCGGTCGACGCGGTCCTCACCATGGCGCCGGATCCCGAGGACCGCTGGCGACCGGTGCCCGTCCTCGTCACACGGCCGGACGGCATGGCGGGCTGCCGCGGCATGCGGATGGGCTACGCGCCGCTGCTCGCGCTGGTCGAGCCAGCGCGCGCGCTCGGCTTCAAGCGGCTGGCGATCGTCGGCATCCCCTGCCAGGTCTACGCACTGCGCGCTCTGGAGGACGAACTCGGGCTCGACCGCCTGTACGTCATCGGCACCCCCTGCTCCGACAACACCACGACGGAGCGCTTCCACGACTTCCTGGCGCTACTCTCGGACGATCCCGACACGATCACCTACCTCGAGTTTCGCGCCGACTACCACGTCGAGCTGCGCTTCTCGGACGGCCGGGTGAAGGAAATTCCGTTCCTACAGCTGCCCATATCGAAGCTGCCGTCCGACTTCTTCCCGCTGACGTGCCGCACGTGCGTCGACTATACGAACGCGCTCGCCGACATCACGGTCGGCTACATGGCCGGCCAGGGGGAACAGTGGCTGCTGGTGCGCAACGAGCGTGGCGAGGAACTGCTCGGCCTGCTCGGCGACGAGGTCCGCACCGCCGAACCCGGCAGCGCCGGGAAGCGTCAGGGCGCCGTGAAGGGCTTCCTGGCGAATGTCGAGCGCGCCGCTGGCGGCTTGCCGTTGCGCGCCATGCCCGACTGGCTGCGCCCGATCGTCGGCTGGCTGATGCCGCGCATCGGCCCGCGCGGCCTCGAGTTTGCGCGGGCGCGGGTCGAGATGAAGGCGGTGGAGACGGTGCTCCACCTCCGGCGCGCCCTGCCCCGGCGACTCCGCACCATGGTGCCCGCCCACGTCTGGGCGTTGGTGGAGCCCTACGGCTTGCGCCCGAACGACAGCGAACTGCCGGCGCGGCCGGCCGGTGAGCGGCCGACCGAAGGCCCCGGCCCCGCGTGACCCGGCCGTCGCCACCGATGCTGCTGCGGGGGCTGGTGGCGCTCGTCGCGCTGATCGCCATCGCTTCGGCGCTGTGGCGGCTCAACGCTGCCGGGGTCGGCGTCACGGTCACGACGATCGACGTCGACGGCACGCCGGCGACGGTCTTCCGCCCCGCCGACGAGGCGCTCGGGCCCGTTGCCGTCATTGCCCACGGCTTCGCCGGCTCGCAGCAACTGATGCGCTCGTTCGCCCTGACCTTCGCGCGCAACGGCTACGTCGCGGTGACGTTCGACTTCCTCGGCCATGGCCGCAACCCCGAGCCGCTCGGCGGCAGCATCACCGAGGAACAGGGCGCCACGCGGGCCCTGGTGGCCGAGACGGCCCGCGTCGCCGCGGTCGCCCGCGGGCTCGGCGACGGCCGACTGGCCGTGCTTGGCCATTCGATGGCGTCCGACATCGTGGTGCGCTTCGCCCAGTCCTCTCCCGATGTCGCCGCGACCATCGCCGTCTCGATGTTCTCGCCCGTCGTCACCGCGACGACGCCGGCCAACCTGCTCGTCGTCGTCGGCGACTGGGAGGGGATGCTGAAGCAGGAGGCGCTGCGGGCCGTCGGGCTCGCCGTCGCTCCCGCGCAGCCGCAGGCCGGCGTCACCTATGGCGACGTGGCCCAGGGAACTGGGCGCCGGGCCGCGTTCAGCCCGCATGTCGAGCACGCGAGCGTGCTCTATAGCCAGGCGAGCCTGCGCGAGGCGGTGGGCTGGCTCGATCAGACGTTCGGGATCGCCCGGCCGGCGGGCCCGGTGCTCGACAGCCGTGGACCGTGGATCCTGCTCCTCGTCGCCGGCGTCGTGGCGCTCGCCTGGCCGCTGTCGGCGCTGCTGCCGCGCGTCGCCGTGCCGGCCGTCGGAGCGGGGCTCGGATGGCACCGGATCTGGCCGGCCCTGCTGGGGCCGATGATCGCCACGCCGCTGTTGCTGCGCATCCTGCCGACGCACTTCCTGCCGGTGCTGGTCGGCGACTATCTCGCCGCCCATTTCGCCACGTACGGCGCGATCACGGCGGCCTGTCTCGTGTGGCTCCGGCGGGGGGCGGACGGCGTCCGCGCACCGGCGGCGACCTCGCCCGCGGCGTTCATCGCGGCGGCCGCGGCGGTCGTCGCCTTCCGCTTCATCGCGCTGGTCTGGCCGATCGACCACTTTGTGACGTCGTTCGTTCCCGGTCCAGGGCGCGTCACTCTCGTCCTCGCCATGCTGGCGGGCACCCTCCTCTTCTTCCTCAGCGACGAATGGCTGACCCGTGGCGAAAGGGCCGCCCGTGGCGCCTATGCCGCGGCCAAGCTCGCCTTCCTGATCTCGCTTGCGATCGCCGTCGCGCTAGATTTCGAGAGGCTGTTCTTCCTGATCATCATCATCCCCGTCATCGTGCTGTTCTTCCTCGTCTATGGGTTGTTCAGCACCTGGGTCTACGGGCGGACCGGGCACCCGTTCGTGGCGGGTGTCGCCAACGCGGTCGCCTTCGCCTGGGCGATCGGCGTGACCTTTCCGCTGCTGGCGGGATAGCCTGCTTCCTCGGCCGCGGACGACCACGGCCCGCTGCCGCCTGGCCGCGGCGGTCATGCGATCGCAGACCGTCTCCGACACGGCGATGCAGGCTGCATCGAGAAACCCCGCCACGTGTTCGCCCCGGCCCGGGGCGCAGGTCAGCTGCGCGCTTGCACGCCACCCTCGAGGGCAGAGACGACCGCCTCCGATCCGGTAACGAAGCCGAAGCAGAACTTGACGTTCCAGAGCGTCGCCTCCCGGCAGAAGTCGGGCGAGGTCGTGCCGCAGCAGTCCTCCAGGAGGACGCAATTGTAGCCGAGGAAGTGCGCGTCGGTCAGCGAGTGCAGCACGCACTGGTCGGTGTTGACGCCGGCGAAGAACACCGTCTTGACGTCGAGATTGCGCAGGATGCTGTCGAGCGGCGTGTCCCAGAAGCCGCTGATCCGGTACTTGTCGACCTTGATGTCTTCCGGCAGTTGCTCGAGCTCGTCGACGACAGCGGCCGACCAGCTGTCCTTCTCGAGGAGCTTCGCGCCATTGCCGGGCAGTTCGCCGCCGATGCCGATGCCCTGGCCGTCGCGGTTGAACACGTAGAGCGTCGTCGGCGGCAGGTTCTTGCGGTCGGGGCGGTTGCCCCAGTTGAGCCAGATCACCGGCACCTTGGCCCTGCGCAGCACCGGCAGCAGCGCCTGCAGCGGCCCGATCGGCGCCCGCTCGGGCGACAGGTCGGCACCGAGCCAGTCGACCCAGCCGCCGGGGGCGCAGAAGTCGTTCTGCATGTCGACGATGATGATCGCCGAACGGGCCAGGTCGACGGTGATCGCCTGCGGCTCGGCGGCGATGGTCGCCTTTCGCGGCGCCGCCGCTTCCATCGACAGGTCGACGTGGACGGGATCAACCGTCCAGGCATAGGCGCCGTCGCCCAGGCGGGCCGCCGCCGGGGCGGCGTCCGCCGCAGGGCTCAGAGATGCTGCTTTCGCACTGGACATGTCGGTCTCCTCTGTTTGGAGCCGACGGCAGCAAGCGGCGTGCCAGCCCCCGGCAGCCTCGACGGTCCCGGCTACCCGACCGGCATCCGCCGGCGGGCGTCGAGACCGCCGGTGTCGTAATCGTACTGGCAGAACCGCAGGAACGTGCTTGCGCCGGCCGAGAGCGGCGTCGCCCGCGGCCAGACGACGCCGGTGTTCATCGTCGGGATGTCGGCGGCGACCTCGCGTACCTCGATGCGGTCACCCTCCAGCGACCATGGCCGGTACATCATGTCGGACAGGATGGTGACGCCGCTGCGCGAGGCCACCATGCTGCGCACCGCCTCCACCGATTCCGTGCGGAAGGTGATGTTCGGCTTCAGCCGGTGCGCCGCCCAGTAGGCGCTGGTGGTGGCCTCCGCGTCGTCGATGAGAAGCTGCACGTAGGGCTCCTGCGCCACGTCGGCGAGGGTGACCACGTCCTGGCGCAGCAGCCGGTGTTTCGGCGGCAGCCAGAGCCGCCGCATGGAATGAACGAGGGTGTGGCTGAGTAGCGCCGCGCGGTTCGACAGGTTCGAGACCAGCATCAGGGCGAGGTCGAAGTCGCCCGCCACCAGCCCCGCCTCGACCTCGAGCCGCTTCGCCTCGACCACCGCGATCTCGATGTTCGGGAACATCCGCCGGAAGCGGACGAGCAATGGCGCCAGGAAGTAGCTCGCGATGGTGATCGTCGTCGCCAGCGTCACGGTGCCCTGGGCATCGCTGTCGGGCTGCGTCAGGGCGGTGCTAGCGCCCTCCACCGCCGACAGGATGTTGCGGCAGTGGGAGAGCAGGCGGTGGCCCTCGTAGGTCAGCGTCAGGCCGCGCGAGTGCCGCTGGAACAGCTTCATGCCCGAGAGCGTCTCGAGTTCGCCGACCGCCTCGGTGACGGCCGAGGGCGAGATGCCGACCATCGAGGCGGCCGCGCTCACCTTTCCCGTCTCGGCGACGGCGATGAAGTAGCGGACCTGCCGGAGGGTGAGGGCCGAGACGAAACGCTCCGCATTCGGATTGGGCGCACCCGTCACGCGACCGATGGGATTCAGCCTATTCATAATGCAAATTCTGCATTTCTGCCTATTTGATAGTCAAAATGATTTCTGATTTTCAGATATCATAATTCACGATTTGCGAATTGACAATTGTGCACTGCGACGAGACACTTCGATCCGAACATACATAGGATTTTTACTGTTTCCACCGCTGCAGCACTGCTGTCGCTGCGGGCGAAGGAGTATGCGCAATCTGCCACTCGTCTGACTTGTTGGCGTCGCGTTGAAGATCACTCGCAAGGCAACGTCATGTCGGCGGGGTTGTGGAGCGCGCCGCTGACGGTGCTGCGCACCCGAAGGTCTCATCGGCCGAATTGCCGCCGGCCCGCGCCGCCGGTCAGGGCGTCCTTGTCCCCGGCCCTCGTCGCTGCACGGCCAACCGTCCCTATCGACGTCCTGAACTCGAAGAGGCCTGAAATCATGCCGAATGCCCCCCACCGCATCGCCGTCCGCCGCCTGAGCGGATTTCTCTGCGGCGTCCTCGTCACCGGTCTCCTCGCCGCCCTCGGTGTCGGCCGCGCCACGGCGGCCGAACCTTCGGCCGCCGTTACCGCGGTCGTCGATTACGACAAGTCGGGCGTCGTGCCGGCGAAGAAGTACCGCATCGGCTATCTGACCGAGTGCGTCGACAACCCGTACTGCCTCGCCCGCCTCGACGGGCTGAAGGCGGCGGCGGCCAAGTACGGCTTCGAGTTCAAGATCTTCGATGCGAACTTCAGCCCTGCCCAGCAGGCGAAGGTGGTCGAACTCGCCGTCGCCGAGGACTTCGACGGCTACCTGTTCGGCCCGGCCGCGGCGCAGCCCGGCTGCGGCCTGTGGAACCGCCTGCTCAAGCCGACCGGCAAGCCGGTGGTGCTGATCGACATCGCCATGTGCGGCGACCCCGACTACACGCCCGGCCTCGCCGCAACGGTGACGATGCAGGGCCCGATGCACTTCGACAACATGCTCGACAAGGCATTCTCCTCCTGCGTGGGCACCTGCAAGGTCGCGGCCGTCGGCGGTTATGTCGGCTCCGACCTGTTCGGCTACTGGGAGGGCGCCATCGACAAGGCGGCCGCGAAGTATCCGAACGTCGAGGTCGTCGTCGACGAGCCGTCGGACTTCGATCCGCGCATCGCGCTCAGGAAGATTCAGGACGCGCTGCTCGCCCATCCCGACATCACCATGATCATCTCGTCGTGGGACGACATGACCCGCGGCGTCGAGCAGGCGGTGATCGCGGCCGGGCTCGAGCCCGCCAAGGACGTCAAGATCTTCTCCGGCGGTGGCACGAAGCTCGGCGTCAGCAAGGTCAAGGAAGGCAAGTGGGAGTTCACCATGGCCTACCTGCCCTACCAGGAATCCTATTATGGCGCCGTCGCTCTGATGATGGCGCTCGAGGGCAAGCCGATCAACGCCCACATCGACGAGGCTCTGCTGCCGGAGATCACCGAGACGACCGGCACGGTGTTCATCACCAAGGAGAACGCCGACAAATATCACCCGAACTTCTGATGGGTGCGTCCGGGCGGTGGGCCCCTACGGGCCGCCGCCCGCTGTCTTTTCCAGATCCGCTGGCCACGCCAGAGCCGAGTGCCCGTCGCCGATGACCGACCAGCCGATCCTCAAGCGCCGCGAAGCGAAGTCCACGGTCGCCGTGCGGGTCCGCAACGTCTCGAAGTCCTACCCGGGCGTGCGCGCCCTGCGCGGCGTCGATTTCGAGCTCGCCACCGGCGAGGTGCACGGCCTCGTCGGGGCGAACGGCGCCGGCAAGTCGACGCTCATCCGCATGCTCGCCGGCGCGGCTGTGCCTGATAGCGGCGAGATCGAGATCGAAGGCGCGCCGATCGCCTTCGACGACCCGCGCATGCGGCGCGGCGCGGGCATCGCGGCGATCTACCAGGAACTGACGATCATCCCGGAGATGTCGGCGCTGTCGAATGTCTTCCTCGGCGTCGTGCCGAGCCGCTTCGGCATGACCGACCGTCGGGCAATGCGCCGGCGCTTCGACGAGCTCTCCCGCTGGATGGGGCTGTCGATCGCCCCAGACGCGCGGGCGGGCACGCTGTCGGTCGCCAGCCAGCAGATGCTGGAGATCATGCGGGCGGTGCAGGCCGATCAGAACGTCCTCATCATGGACGAGCCGACGGCGCCGCTCGGCCCCTACGAGCGCACGCGCCTCTATGAGCTGATCGGACGGCTCAAGCAGAACGGCGTCTCGATCATCTTCATCTCGCACGACCTCGACGAGGTGCTGCGGCTCTGTGATCGCGTCTCGGTTATGCGCGACGGCCAGCGCATCGACACCCGCAAGGCTGCGGGTTGGGACAAGGCGTCCCTCGTCCAGGCGATGCTGGGCGACGTCGAGGTGCTGCCGGGCCGCCGGCGCACGCCACCGGCCACCGCCGAGATCCTAGGGGTGCAGGGGCTCACCGTGCCGGGCGTGGTCTCCGACATCACGTTCTCGCTGGCAGCCGGCGAGGTCCTCGGCATCGCCGGCCTCGTCGGCGCCGGGCGCACCGAGACGCTCAGGGCGATCGCCGGCGACGACCCCGCCTCGAGCGGCCGCATGACCCTCGACGGCCGCCCCGTCGCCTGGCCGCGGTCCGTCCGGGAGGCGATCGGCCACGGCATCATGCTGGCGCCGGAGGACCGCAAGCGCCTCGGCCTCGTGCTGTCGCGCCCGGCGC
>CALRZT010000206.1:0-8957 GCA_943372725.1 Pseudoxanthobacter soli DSM 19599 | reverse complement strand
CAGTGCACGCGGAAGCGAGGGAAGCTCGTCTCGACCGTTATCGCGGCCAGCGCGACGACGCCGCGCGCCGGGCCGGGATGACCGTCCGCGCCTTTCGCCCGCCCGCGCGGGCACACCCGGGGGACCCCTTCGATGCCGATCCACCGCCTCGCCCTCGCCGCCGCGCTCGCGACCAGCCTCGCCACCACCCTCGCCCTCCCGGCGCTCGCCGCCGACCCGATCAAGGTCGGCGCGGTGCTGCCGTTCTCCGGCGGTCTCGAGCTGTTCGGCGGGCAGGCGAAGCTCGGGCTCGACCTCGCCGCCGCCGAGATCAATGCGGCCGGCGGCATCCTCGGCCACCCCGTCGAGATCCTCTACGAGGACGACAAGACCGACCCGAAGGCCGCCGTCGAGGCCACCCGCAAGCTGATCCAGCGCGACGACGTGCTGGCCCTCGTCGGCCCGATCACCTCCAACAACCGCGACGCCATGGCACCGACGCTGGAGCGCGCGAAGACGCCGCTCCTCTACGCCACCAACTACGAGGGCGGCGCCTGCAGCCGCTACATCTTCTCCTTCAACACCGTGCCGAACCAGGAGCTCGCGAAACTCCTGCCCTACATGAACAAGGAGTTCGGCTCGACCTACTTCATGTTCGGCGCCGACTATGTCTGGCCGCAGAAGATGTTCGAGACGGCGAAGGGCATCGTCTCGGGGCTGGGTGGCGAGACGCTCGGCGAGGAGTTCACGCCCTGGGGGGTCAAGGAGTTCGCCCCCGTCGTGCGCCGCATCGCCGATACGAAGGCGAAGGTGCTCGTGTTCGCGCTGCCGGGCGGCGACGGCATCACCTTCATCAAGCAGGCCGAGGACTTCGGCCTCCTGAAGGACACCACGGTGGCCTTCCTCGGTTTCGCCGAGACCTATCTCGGCGCCTTCGGTGAGGGCAAGGGCCAGAACATGTTCGTCGCCGTGCCGATGGTGGCAGGCTCCGACGACCCGAAGGTCAAGGCCTTCGTCGACAAGATCAAGGCGTCCGGCGGCACCACCGTCTCGCACTATGTCTTCACCCACTACAACGCCCTGATGGCGATGAAGGCGGCGATCGAGAAGGCGGGCGCCGTCGACAAGGAGAAGATGATCGACGCGATGGAGGGCCTCGTCCTCGACAGTCCGACCGGGCCGGTGACGATCGGCAAGGACCACCACGTGACGATGAACATGTTCCTCGCCAAGACCGAGGGCGACGGCCTCGTCACCGTCGAGGCGCTGGGCGAGATCGCTCCGGAGCCCGGCTGCCCGCAGTAAGGGCGGACTTGGACGTCGAAGGCTCGAGCCTGTCCCCTCCGCCCGGATCGACTTGATCCGACCGGGACAGGCTCCTGAACCACGGGAGACCCACCATGCTCGACCGCGTCGGCGAGAAGGGGCTGATCGACCAGCTCCGCGACATGCTGCCGATCGCCATCGGCGACGTGGCGATCGGCCACCGCCGCACCGGCCTCGTCATCGTCGACGAGGTCAACGGCTTCGCCACCGTCGGCCGCGGCCCGCTCGCGCCGCCGGTGGAGAACAGCCAAGTGACGCAGATGATCACCGAGACCGACCAGTTGGCGCGCCAGTACTCCGCGCGCGGCTGGCCGATCCTCTGCTTCCTCGACACCCACGAGCCGGACCGCCCGGAGCCGCCCTACCCGCCGCACTGCATCCGCGGCTCGGGCGACGAGAACCTCGTGCCGGAGCTCGAGTGGCTCAACTTCGAGCCGCACGCGACGATGATCCGCAAGGACTGCATCAACAACTTCGTCGGCTCGATCCGGCCGGACGGCTCGAACGCCTTCGTCGAGTGGATCAATGTCCACAAGCTGCAGGAGATCGTCGTCGTCGGCATCTGCACCGACATCTGCGTCATGGACCTGGTGCTCACCGCCCTGTCAGCGCGCAACCATCGCCTGTTCACGCATCTCGAGGACATCATCGTCCACGCCGACGGCTGCTCGACCTACCACCTGCCGAAGGACGTGGCGCTGGAGATCGGCCTGCCCGGCCACGCCGCCCACCCGCAGGACGTCACCCACTACATGGGCCTCTACTTCATGGCCTCGCGCGGGGCGGTGCTGGCGGATCGCCTGATCCTGCCGGAGGGGTGAAGGCCACCGTGCCCGCCGACGGGCGACCGCCGCTGCTGCAGCTCTCCGCCGTCACCCGCCGCTTCGGCGGGCTCGCGGCCGTCGACGGCGTCGACCTCGCGCTCGAAGAGGGGGCGCTGCTCTGCCTGATCGGGCCGAACGGCTGCGGCAAGACCACGCTGTTCAACCTGATCACCGGCGAACTGGCGCCGACCTCCGGCGCGATCCGCTTCGCCGGCGACCGCATCGACGGGCTGAAGCCGTTTGAGGTCGCCCGCCGCGGCATCCTCCGCAAGTTCCAGATCCCCGGCGTCTACGCCGACCTCTCCGTCGCCGAGAACCTGCGCATCGCCGCGCACTCGAGGAGGCTGCGCGGCGTCGGCGAAGCGGATGCACGCATGGCCCCCGCCGCCCTCCTCGACCTCGTCCGCCTCTCCCACCGCCGCGCCGTCCTCGCCTCCGACCTACCCCACGGCGAGCGGCAGTGGCTGGAGATCGCCATGGTCGCCGCCGCCGGCCCGCGGCTGATGCTGCTCGACGAGCCGACCACCGGCATGACCGCGGCGGAAACGCGCGCCACGGTGGCGCTGATCCGCGACCTGCACGCCGAGACCGGCGTCGCGGCGATCGTCATCGAGCACGACATGGCCTTCGTCGCCGAACTCGCCGCCCCCTGCGCCTTCATGCTGCGCGGCCGCATCGCGATCGAGGGGTCGTTCGACGAGGTCCGCGCCACCCCCCTCGTCCGCGATGCCTATCTCGGCGCGGCGGTTTAAGCCCTTCCTTCTCCCGCCGAGGCGGGAGAAGGTGGCCCGAAGGGCCGGATGAGGCGCACCGCGCAAGCGGTGCGAAGTTCCTCGCGCGCCCGCCCGATAGGAGCACACACCGATGGCCAAGGCGTTCGCGTCGACCGGCGACATGGCGGAGAAGACCGTCTCCTTCACCGAGGTGGGCCCCGGCCTCTACGCCTACACGGCGGAGGGCGACCCCAACACCGGCGTCATCATCGGTGACGACGCCGTCATGGTGGTGGACGCCCAGGCGACGCCGGCGATGGCCAACCGCGTCATCGAGAAGATCCGCACAATCACCGACAAGCCGGTGAAGTACGTGGTGCTGTCGCACTACCACGCGGTGCGCGTGCTCGGCGCCTCGGCCTATGGCGCGAGCGAGATCGTCGCCTCCGACACCTGTCGGGCGATGATCCACGAGCGCGGCCAGGAGGACTGGGATTCCGAGTTCGGCCGCTTTCCGCGGCTGTTCCAGGCGGCCGAGACGATCCCGGGCCTCACCTGGCCGACGCTGACCTTCTCCGGCCGCATGACGCTCTATCTCGGCAAGCGCCGCGTCGACCTCCTCCACTTGGGCCGTGCCCACACCGCCGGCGACATCGTCGCCTGGGTGCCTGATGCCGCCGTGATGTTCTCCGGCGACATCGTCGAGTACCGCTCCGCCTGCTATTGCGGCGACGGCCACTTCGGCGACTGGCCGGGCACGCTCGACGCCATCGCCGCGATGCGCCCGACAGCCCTCTCGCCTGGCCGCGGCGACGCGCTGGTGGGCGAGGCGAAGGTGGCCGAAGCGATCGCGCTGACCCGCGACTTCCTCGCCTCCACTTACGAGCCCGTGGCCAAGGTCGCCGCCCGCGGCGGCTCGCTGAAGGAGGCGTGGGACGCCTGCCGCGCCGCCTGCGACCCGAAATTTTCCGACTACGCCATCTACGAGCACTGCCTGCCCTTCAACGTCGCCCGCGCCTATGACGAGGCGCTCGGCATCGACACCCCGCGCATCTGGACCGCCGAGCGCGACCGGGCGATGTGGGCGGCGCTGCAGGGCTGACGAGGCCCGGTCGCCGTTACCGGACCGTCACCGAATTGGTATCCGACATTCTCTAGAATGGACCTACCGCGCCGACCACTTGCCCTCTCTGATGGCGAAATGGCGCGCGTTTCCCAGGGGACGGGGGAGCGGGCGCGTGTGCCCGTGGCCGCCCGCGGCCTGGGTTCCCGGCGCGCCCGTCGCGCCTTTCGCAGGGGAGGTTCCGACACCATGACGACCGTTCGCGCCACGCTGATCGCCACCACCGCCCTCGGCCTCGTGCTGTCAGGCGGCTTCACGGCCGCTCAGGCCGAGACGCTGCGCCTGCTCACCTGGGGCGGCTACGCGCCCGACAAGGTGATCGAGCTCTTCGAGCAGAAGTATCCCGACATCGACGTCGAGGTGACGCTGTCGAACAACGAGGAGATGATCTCCAAGCTGCGCGCCACCGGCGGCGCCGGCTACGATCTCGCCCAGCCGAGCCACGACCGCATCTATGCGGTGCAGAAGGAATACGGCATCTACAAGCCGCTCGACCTGTCGAAGATCGACACGTCGGTGATGAGCGAGAAGCTGCTCGACGGCGTCAAGGCGAACACCACCATCGACGGCGCCGTCTATGCCGTGCCGCACCAGTGGGGCACGTCGGGCCTGATGGCCGACAAGTCGAAGGCGCCGGACATCAAGAGCTGGGCCGACCTCTGCGATCCCAAGTACAAGGGCAAGACCTCGATGCGGCTCCGCCGCACGATCCTGCTCGGCACCGCCTTCGCCATGGGCGAGAACCCCTTCGAGGCCTATTCCGACCTCGCCAAGTACCAGGCGCTGCTCGACAAGGTCGCCGACAAGCTGATCGCCTGCAAGGACAACATCAAGGTCTACTGGCAGGGCGGCGACGACCTCGCGAACCTGATGCTCTCGGGCGAGATCGTCGCCTCCGAGACCTGGGATTCGACCGCCTTCAAGCTCTACAACCAGAACAACAACATCGTCTTCGTGCCGCCGGAGACCGGCGCTCTCGCCTGGATCGACACCTTCGCGATCCCGTCCGGCGGCGAGGCCGACGATGCCGCCTACAAGTGGATCAACTTCGTCATGCAGCCCGAGATCGTCACGATGATGTCGGCGAGCACCGGGGCGATTGCGGCGGTGAAGAACGGCGGCGACCTGCTGCCGGAAGAGGCGAAGGCCGCGGTGGCCGCCGCCTTCACGCCGGCCGACATCGACAACCTCAAGTTCTTCGCCAACATCCCGCCGGGGGTGGAGGACATGGAGGGCAAGACGCTCGAGAAGATCAAGGCGGCGACGGGCGGCTGAACGCACCTTTTCTTCGCGGCGCAGCCCCCTGCGCTGGTATCGTCGACCGGGAGGGAGCCTCCGGGCTCCCTCCCCCTCGCATGGCAGCCCATGACCGACAGCCGGACCTTCGACCTCGAGTGCGTGCAGCTCTCCAAGCGCTTCGGGGCCTTCACCGCCGTCGACGACGTCTCCTTCGAGATCCCGAGCGGCTCGTTCTTCTCGATCCTCGGGCCGTCGGGCTGCGGCAAGACCACGCTCATGCGGATGATCGCCGGCTTCGAGGAGCCGGCCTCGGGCGACATCCGCATCAAGGGCAAGTCGGTGGTCGGCACGCCGCCGAACCGGCGCAACGTCAAGATGGTGTTCCAGCACCTCGCGCTGTTCCCGATGATGAACGTCGCCGAGAACATCGCCTACGGCCTGCGCTGCCGCGGCGCCGACAAGGCCGAGATCACCCGCCGCGTCGGCGACGTGCTCGAGCGCATCGGCCTGCCGGGCGTCGAGACGAAACAGATCCACCAGCTCTCCGGCGGCCAGAAGCAGCGCATCGCGATTGCCCGCTGCATGGTGCTGGAGCCCGACGTGCTGCTCCTCGACGAGCCGCTCGGCGCGCTGGATCTCAAGCTCCGCGAGCGCATGAAGATCGAACTGAAGCTGCTGCAGCACCAGTTCGACACCACCTTCGTCTACATCACCCACGACCAGTCCGAGGCGCTCGTCATGTCCGACCGGGTGGCGGTGATGAACGCCGGCCGCTTCGAGCAGATCGGCACGCCGCAGGAGCTCTACCACGCCCCGGCGACCGCCTTCGTCGCCGGCTTCGTCGGCGACAGCAGCCGCTTCGCCGGCCGCCTGGAGGCGGGCGGCGCGATCGTGCTCGAGACCGGCGAGCGCATCACGGCTGCGCCCCGCACCGGCGCCGCGCTGCCCGCAGGGACTGCCGTCGACGTCTTCGTCCGCCCCGACGCCATCGCCGCCCGCCGCCCGGCCGAGCTCTCCGGCGCGGCTGGCAACCGCATCGACGGCGTTCTCGACAGCCACCTCTTCAACGGCGCCCAGAGCCGCGCCCTGGTGCGCACCGGCGACGGCCGCATGATTGAGGTCGGCTATCCCCGCCCAGGCTCGAGCGAGAACCTCGCCCCCGGCGAGGCGGTGGCGCTGACCTTCACGCCCGCCGACACGCTCTGTTTTGCGAAGAAGGCCTGACTGCCATGGTCCAGAAGGACGCCCGGCGGCTCGCGCTCTTCCTGCTCTTGATGCCGTTTGCGCTGTGGATCCTGCTCCTCATCGTGCTGCCGCACCTCGGCATCGGCTACCTCTCCATCCGCGAGAAGATCGGCCCCCGGCAGTACGAGTTCGGCCCCGGAAACTACATCGACTTCATCTCCGAGCCGATCTACTGGAACACGCTGTTGCGCACCGCGACGATGTCGGTGCTCGTCACGGTCCTCACCCTCTTCATCGGCTTCCCAGTCGCCTACTACATCGCCAAGGTGGCGGGTCGGCGCAGCCGCGCCGGGCTGTTCCTGCTCTGCCTGATCCCGCTCTGGGTGAGCGACCTCGTGCGCGCCTTCGGCTGGATCGTGCTCCTGCGCGAGACCGGCGTCGTCTCCGGCTTCCTGCAGTGGACGGGTCTCGTCTCCGGACCGGTGGAGTTCCTCTACAACGACGCCGCCGTCGTCATCGGGCTGATCTACACCGTCGTGCTGTTCATGATCGTGCCGATCGTCTCGACGCTGGACGGCATGGACGATGCCCTCATCGAAGCCGGCTACAATCTCGGCGGCAGCCGCTGGACGGTGCTGCGCCGCATCGTCATCCCCTATGCGATGCCCGGCATCGTCGCCGGCTGCATCGTCGTCTTCATGCTGACGGCGGGCAGTTACCTGACGCCGATCCTGCTCGGCGGCAAGAACTCGATGTGGTTCACCGAGCAGATCTACGACCAGTTCATCACCCGCTACAACTGGGAGTCCGGGGCGACCTTCGGCGTCGTGCTGCTCGCCTTCACGTCCTTCGTCGTCTGGCTCGGGCTGAAGCTCACCGGCCAGAACCTCGCCAACACCGTGGCGAAGGGGTGAACCGATGCGGGACCTGAGAGCATGAACGTCGCCGCCCCCCAGACGCCGGCCCTGCGCTTCGCCTACCGGGCCTACGTGACGCTGTTCTTCCTCTATCTCGCCGCACCGCTCGCCGCCGCGTGCGTCTTCGCCTTCAACGCCTCGATGTTCCCGGCGCTGCCGTGGAACGGCTTCACCCTCGACTGGTTCTTCTCTGACACCGAGCCGATGCTCGGCCTCTTCCACGATCGCCGGCTGCTACAGGGCCTCGGCAACTCGTTCTACATCGGCATCATCGTCTCGGCACTGTCGGTCGCGGTCGGCACCACCAACGCCTTCCTGTTCGAGCGCCACGAGTTTCCGGGCAAGCAGGTGCTCTACGTCCTGATGATCGTGCCGCTCGTCATCCCCGGCGTCATCCTCGGCATCTCCATCCTGGTCTTCGCGAGCTTCATCGCCAACGAGGCGCGCGCGACGATGGACATCCGGATCAACTTCCTGCGGCCGGGGCTGTTCCTCGTCATCCTCGGGCAGTTCTCGTTCCTGGCGACGATCACCACGCTCGTCATCGCCGCGCGGCTCCGGAAGTTCGACACCACGCTCGAGGAAGCGGCGCTGAACCTCGGCGCCAGCAGGGCGCGCGTCCTCTTCACCGTGACGCTGCCGTTTCTGCGGCCGGCGATGATCGCCGCCGGCGTCGTCGCCTTCCTCGTCTCCTTCGAGAACTTCAACACCACCCTGATGCTGGTCGGCTCCGACTCGCCGCTGACCATCACCATGTACGACCGCATCGCCAAGGTCGGCTCGACGCCGGTGCTGAACGCCGTCTCGGTGCTCTTGATCATCGGCTCCGGCGCGCTGGCCCTGATCAGCGTGCTCGTCCAGCGCGAACCGAAGCGCGCCGACGTCGAGAGCTGAACGCGGCCGCCCCAACGTATCCCCCGACCCTCGCGGACGATTCGAACCGGACGAACGATTCATGGCGGAGTTCGACTACATCATCGTCGGCGCCGGCTCGGCCGGCTGCGTGCTGGCGAACCGGCTGACCGAAAGCGGCCGCCACCGCGTTCTGCTGCTGGAAGCCGGCGGCAGCGACGAGCGATTCTGGATCCGCACGCCGATCGGCTACGGCCGCATCTTCTACGACCCCTCGGTCAACTGGATGTATGAGACCGAGCCCGATCCCGGCATTGCCGGCCGGTCGAGCTACTGGCCGCGCGGCAAGGTGCTGGGCGGATCGTCGTCGATCAACGCGATGGTCTACGTCCGCGGCCAGCCCGGCGATTTCGACGACTGGGCGGCGGCCGGCAATCCGGGCTGGGGCTGGGCCGACCTGCTGCCCTATTTCCGCAAGATGGAAACCAACGACCTTGGCGCCAGCGACCTGCACGGCACCGAGGGACCGCTCAATGTCGTCCATATCCAGCGCGACAGCCATCCGCTCTGCGCCGTCTATCTCGCCGCCTGCGCGCAGGCTGGCATCCCGATCGTGCGCGATGTCAACGGCGACAAGGCCGAATGCGCCGGCCTCTACCAGATCACCACCCGCAATGGCCGCCGTGAATCGGCGGCGACCGCCTATCTGCATCCCGTCCGCTCACGCGCGAATTTGCGGGTCGAGACCGAGGCCCGTGCGACGCGGCTGGTCATCGAGGGCGGCCGTGTCACCGGCGTC
>CALRZT010000205.1:0-8968 GCA_943372725.1 Pseudoxanthobacter soli DSM 19599 | reverse complement strand
GTTCAGCCGCGCCCGCTTCTTGTCGTTGCCCTCGACGATGTGCCAGGGCGCCTCGGGGATGTTGGTGCGCTCGAACATCTCCTCCTTCGCCTTGGTGTAGTGCTCCCAGCGGACGCGCGACTGCAGGTCCATCGGCGACAGCTTCCACTGCTTGATCGGGTCGTGGATGCGCATCAGGAAGCGCAGCTGCTGCTCCTCGTCGGTGATCGAGAACCAGTACTTGACCAGGATGACGCCGGAGCGGACCAGCATCCGCTCGAACTCCGGCACGTCGCGGAAGAAGTCCTCCACCTGGGCCTCGCTGGCAAAGCCCATGACGCGCTCGACGCCGGCGCGGTTGTACCAGCTGCGGTCGAACAGCACGATCTCGCCGGCGGCCGGCAGATGCGGCACGTAGCGCTGGAAATACCACTGCGTCCGCTCGCGGTCGGAGGGCGCCGGCAGCGCCACCACCCGGCAGGTGCGCGGGTTGACGCGCTGGGTGATGCGCTTGATGGCGCCGCCCTTGCCGGCGCTGTCGCGCCCCTCGAACAGCACGACGAGCTTCAGCCCCTTGTGCTGCACCCAGTCCTGCAGCTTCACGAGCTCGCTCTGCAGGCGCATCAGCTCGCTGAAATAGGTGTTGCGGTCGAGGGTGCTCTTCTTGCGGTTGGCGAGCAGCGCGCGCAGCTCCGGCGGCACGCGGGCGTCGTCGATCGCCTGCTCGAGCTCCTCGTCCAGATCGTCCTCGAGCTCGATCTCGAGCCAGCTGCGCGTCTCGCCGTCGTTCATGGGTTCCGCCATCGCACTCCCCTCCTGCCGATTCCCGGACGTAGCGCGAAGGTTATGCGGTTTGGTGACGGTGGGGGGAGGGGGGAGGGGGTGGCGCAGCGGCGAGAGAGCGCATTGGTTAGCAGGCTGATGAAAAGTCGGACTTGGCCGGATCGTCGAGGCCGTTCGCGCGAACCGCGACGCGAAACCTACAATCTTTTGACTCAAGATCCTGCTGGCGGCCTCGGAAGAGGATCGATTTTCGCTCGGCTCCCACCCCCATATTCCTATTTCAACAGCCTGTTAGCGATTTGAAAGGAACTGACGGTACGTCGTGCTTGCATCGTCGCGAAAAGTGTTATGAATTGAAGGGGGCAGGCATGAATGAAGCTGGGTTGCACGTAATTCCGTTGTTGAGTGCATTGGGAGAACGGTATGCGTGGTAGTATAGCGATCTGGCACGACGCCCGAGACGACGGAGCGAACGGTTACGCACCGAGAGTAGAAATACATGTCAATATTTGGAAAGGCGACCGGCGCAATATCAGCCAGCGCTTTCATCTGTTTGACATTGGCTTTCGATTCAAAGAAATTAGATCGCTCCAAACACTATCGATTAGCCTTCCTTTCGTGATTCAAAAGAATCAGATAGTGGATTTATTCAGCACAATGCATGACAGTTCAACCTTGTCTGCCATTTTCAATGAAACGTTGTCTGCCGGAGAATTTAGAGATGGTGGTCAAATATTTGCTGCGCTTGATGAAAGGCAAAAGGTTCAATTTTACGTCTCTAGCTGTTCGGAAGCGGATCGCAGTCTAGCGACTTCTGAGTCGAATAATGAAAAAAACTCAATCATCATGGTGAGCGATAGATTGTTCGACAGGCTGAGGCAAAAGGTTGGTGACCACTATTTCCGTCTTCGGGTACGAGTTCCCTTCGATGAAGAGAATAGCTTTATTTCAGATGTACACCCGAAAGACTCAGCATTCCTTAGTACGATCTCCGCAAAAGAGATTGTTGAATTTCGTTTGAACGAGAGGAGAAATTTTTCTACAGTTATAAGAGAGAAGTTGAGCGGAAACGCAGATTTAATTGATATATCTGCGGTTCACTATTTTCTGATTCGAGATATGACCGCTGAAATGACGCAGTCGCACACCAGTTTTAAGAAAATGAGGCGACTGGAGCCCGGAATATGGGATAACTATCTGCGCGATGAGCGGCAAATTGTTGCAAAGAACATGATTATATATCACTGGGATTCCCATGCTAAGCCGCAATCATCAGTCGAAAGCTTCACTGCGCTAGCAACATTTCGAGCATATTATACCGGGCCTCTCACCTTGTATGCTGTTGTAGTAATTTTGCTTGGCGCGATGGGAAGCGCGCTTCAGGCAATCTTGACGAATCCATCGGATACGCAGGTAGCGGTTATACTCTGCTTGGTCCTCCTCCTCTATCTTGTTATCAAGGTGCGGCTGAACCGCTGAAGGTCGCCAGGCCCTATCAGGCGTGCTATCCTGCCGCCAATTGGCCGTCGCTGTTAACGAATCAGTTGGGAGAATGCCGATGGTGGAGGTGTTGACGATCGCGCACGCACTCTCTCGGCCACAATTCCGCCCATTAAGGTCATGTGATCTTATGGCGATTTATGCGTCGCTGCAGGAGGCGGGAGTGCCTCTACTGTACCCCGATTTTCGCTCGTGGTTCTTTGGAAAGGTAGCGCCCGGGCTCGAGACTTCGGAGCGATTTATAGTTGTGGCCGATATAAAAGGTGCACTAGCGGGAGTTGCAATATGCAAGCGCAGCGTGAATGAGCGCAAGCTTTGTACCCTTTGGGTTCAGCGCGAAATGCGCGAACGCGGTGTGGCAGGAGCACTCGCCCGGCGTGCTTTCAATTGGCTTGAAACCGATCAGCCGCTGTTCACTGTCCCTGAAGAGAAGACCCCAGAGTTTGGCCAGCTAGTCCGGTCGTGGAATTTCTCTGCGCCGGTTATTTATCAGGACCTTTATCGGACGGAAAAGGCTGAGTACGTCTACAATGGACCTATTCGTGTTGGCGTTCACTGATCAAGAAAAAGCGCCTGTTCCACGGCTCTACGAAATTTGTCCAACGTAGGAGCTTGCAGGGCTAATAGGGGGATATTGAGTTTCACGGAAATTCTCTTGCAGGCCGCCCGTTCCAAAGAGTCGAGAGCTGCAATTTCCAGTATAGATTTTGACGCTTCACTAGGCAGCCTGCGCGCAAGGATCCGATCTGGCCGATCGCAGACGTATATGAGGAAATCTGGCTTTACGTCATCGAAGAACCAGTCCGGTACCAGTAAGGGCCCCTCCAGCGTCTCGATCATGGCGTGGCCATCAACGATCTGATGTCGCCTCGACAACGGGTGGGCGCGGAGCGCCCGCACAGCAGTACGCTGGTTAGTGAGCCCTTCAGCAAGCGTATGGACCGGCATTTTGCCGCCTTCGGCGCGAAGAAGGCGGCTGACGCTGACATACTCAACTTCTGGGACTTGCTCCGCTGCATTCAACGAGCGGGTGGTCTTCCCCGACCTAGAGAGGCCAGCGACGAATATTTTCATAGAGGCACGCCAACCTGGCTGACCAACTGCGACGATGCGTAAGCCCATGACTGAGGGGCAGTAAAGCCAAAAGTGTCGCGCAAGCGATAAAGGCTCCAGTTTTCAGCTAATGTGAAGCAGCGTGAAATTTCAATGCCGAAGCCGACGCTGCGATTCTGGAAGTAGGCTGCAAAGGTGGGTTCATCCAGACAGGCTGCTGTCCCAAAGTCTCGCCAAAGTGCATTTGTCGGAAGCTTGTGTACAGCGCCCAGCTTGACGATGTCTGTCAAAGCACACGTTGGGGAAGTTTCGTAGACGTATGCATGAAATCCAGAAAGGAGTATAGGAAACTGTCGCCGTACTTCAATAGTTTTTCTTCCAGATCGAATCAAGCTTGCCCATTTCGGTCGAACACTCAAAACAATGGCTCGCATGTAAGTGCTCCCTGTTCGGGGCGCTGATGCCCTCACTGCCTGGAGAACGTCCAGTCGGCGATTGCCCAGCGGTCCGGAAAACGTACCTTCGCCATTCCAATCCGTATATGAAGCGCGGGCAGCCTAATGTGAACGGTGCCTTTGCTCACATTTCCTCCCCCTCCCACCACCCCATCCCCCGTGCTAGACCCTCCCCGTCTCATGCGGTGCGGAGGTCGGCGATGCCGGCGCGGGTGGTGATCGTCGGGGCGGGGCAGGGGGGGCTGCAGGTGGCGGCCTCGCTGCGCCAGGACGGCTTCGAGGGCGAGATCGTCCTCGTCGGCGACGAGCCGGGCGTGCCCTACCAGCGGCCGCCGCTGTCGAAGGCCTACATGCTCGGCGCGTCCACCGCCGCCGACCTAGCGCTTAAAGCGCCCAGCTTCTTCGCCGACCAGCGCATCGACCTCCTCGCCGGCGAGACGGTGGCCGACATCGACCGCGCCGCCCGCACGGTGACGCTCGGCCCCGGCGCAAGCCCTTCCTCCGGCACGCGCCTTGCCTACGACCACCTCGTGCTCGCCACCGGCGCCCGCAACCGGCCGCTGCCGGTGCCGGGCGCCGACCTCGACGGCGTCGTGTCGCTGCGCACGCTGGCGGACGCCGCGGCGCTGAAGGCGCGCCTCGCCGACGTCAGCCAAGTGGTGGTGATCGGCGCCGGCTTCATCGGGCTGGAGTTCGCGTCTGTCGCCGCCAAGCTCGGCCGCCGCGTCTCGGTGGTCGAGGCCGTCGACCGGCCGATGGCGCGCGTCGTCTCGCCGCCGATCTCCGCCCACTTCACCGCCGCCCACGCGCGCGCCGGCACGTCGCTCCGCTTCCGCGCCGGCGTCGCCCGCATACTCGGCGACGACGGCCGCGTGGCGGGGGTGGAGCTCGCCGACGGCGAGCGCCTCCCGGCCGAGCTCGTCGTCGTCGGCATCGGCGTGCTCGCCAACGCCGAGCTCGCCGCCGCCGCCGAGCTGCCGGTGGCGAACGGGGTCGAGGTCGACGCGTGGCTGTCGACCAGCGACCCCGCCATCTCCGCCGTCGGCGACTGCGCGCTGCACCCGAGCCGCTGGTGCGACGGGCCGGTGCGCATCGAATCCGTGCAGAACGCCATCGACCAGGGCAAATGCGTCGCCGCCCGCCTCGTCGGCAAGCCTTCGCCCTACACGGCCGTGCCGTGGTTCTGGAGCGACCAGGGGCCCGACAAGCTGCAGACCGCGGGGCTCGCCATCGGCGCCGACCGGGCGGTGGTGCGGGGCGACCCGGAGAGCGGCCGCTTCTCGGCCTTCGTCTATCGGGGCGAGCGGCTTTTGGCGGTCGAAAGCGTCAACCGGCCGGCCGACCACATGATCGCCCGCCGCCTGCTCGCCGGCGGCCTGTCGCCCTCGCCGGACGAGGCCGCCGACGAGAGCTTCGACCTCAAGGCCCTCGCCGGCACGCCCGGCCGGGGTGCCGCCGCCGCTTGACGCCGTGCCGCATCGTTGCGTCGATGCGCGCCCGTCCGCCTTCCTCGAGCCTGAGTGACCCGACCATGACCGCCGTTCCCGGCTCCAACCGGCCGCCCTCGCACCTCTTCTACCAGACCGGCGCCCGCCGCCCGCGCATCGACCGGGCCGAGGGCATCCACATGTGGGACGAGGACGGCCGCCGGCAGATCGACGGCTCGTCGGGGGCGATGGTGGTCAACATCGGCCATTCCAACGAGACTGTGCTCGCCGCCATGCGGGCGCAGCTTGCCCGCGTCACCTTCGCCTACCGCCTGCACTTCGAGAACGAGCCGGCCGAGACGCTCGCCGCCCGGCTCTGCGAGAAGATGCCGGCGGGTCTCGACCGCGTCTTCTTCGTCTCCGGCGGCTCGGAGGCGACCGAATCCTGCCTGAAGCTCGCCCGCCAGTGGGCCGTCGCGACGGGGCAGGCCGGGCGCTACAAGGTGATCGGCCGGTTTCCGAGCTATCACGGCTCGACGCTGGGCGCGCTGTCGGTCACCGGCTACACGCCGCTGACGGCGCCGTTCTCGGCGATGATGCGCGAGATGCCGAAGATCCCGGCCCCCACCGCCTATCTCGACCGCGACGGGCTGACGATGGAAGAGCGGGGCCTGCGCTATGCCGACATGCTCGACGAGCAGATCCGGCGCGAGGGGGCGGAGACGGTGCTCGCCTTCATCATGGAGCCGGTCGGCGGCGCCTCCACCGGCGCGCTGGTGGCGCCCGACAGCTACTATCCGCACATCCGCGAGATCTGCGACCGCCACGGCGTCCTCCTCATCCACGACGAGGTGATGAGCGGGGCGGGGCGGACGGGGCGCTTCCTCGGCGGCGACCACTGGGGCTGCCGGCCGGACTTGGTCGCCATGTCGAAGGGCTTCGCCTCCGGCTATGCGCCGCTCGGCGCGATGATCGCGCCGGCCTGGATGGTCGAGCCGGTGGTGGAGAGCGGCGGCTTCCAGCACGGCCACACCTATGCCGGCAACCCGCTCGCCTGCGCCACGGGGCTTGCCGTGATGGAAGAGATCGACCGCCTCGGCCTCGTCGACAACGCCGCGCGGATGGGCGCGCGGATGACGACGCGGCTCGAAGAGCTGATGGCGCGCTTCCCGTTCATCGGCGACGTCCGCGGCAAGGGGCTGCTACTTGCCGCCGAGCTCGTCGCTGACCGGGAGACGATGGAATCGCTGCCGCCGGGGCTGAACGCTCACCAGCGCCTCGTCGACCTCGCCTATGACCGCGGCCTGATCGTCTATTCCCGGCGCACCCGCGGCGGCCGCCTCGGCGACCACGTCCTCGTCTGCCCGCCGCTGATCGTCACGGAGGCCGACGTCGACGAGATCGCCGGCATCCTCGGCGACGCGCTCGCGGCACTCGCCGCCGAGCTCAAGCTGCCGGTGGCGGCATGAGCGCGAGTCCGGTGGCGGCGCCGCCGCTCGCCGCGGTCGAGGGCTGGTTTTCACGTGAAACCGTCGCACCGGGCGTCATCCGGCTAACGGAGCCGTTCCTCCACCCGTTCGTGCGGGCGAACCTGTGGCTTTATTCGGGGCCGGAGGCGGACCTCGTCGTCGACACCGGCAACGGCGTCGCGGCCCTCGCCCCCGTCATCGACGCGCTGCGCCGGCCGGAGCGGCCGCTGATCGTCTTCGCCAGCCACGCCCATGTCGACCACGTCGGCGGGCTGCACGAGTTCGCCACCCGCATCGGCCACGCGGCGGAGGAGGGCGGCTTCGCCCGCGTCGACGACGCCGACACGCTGGCCCCCTATCTCCGACAGAGCGTCTACGAGCCCGGCGCCCCGGCGGCGGCCCCGGCGCCGTCGACCGTCCACATGCGCCCGGCGCCGCTGACGCGCGTGGTCACGGAGGGCGACACGGTCGACCTCGGCGGCGGCTCGGTGTGGACGGTGCTGCACCTGCCCGGCCACTCGCCGGGCTCGGCCGCGCTCTATGACGAGCGCACCGGCACGCTGTTCGCCGGCGACGCCGTCTACGAGGGCGGCCTCGTCGACGACCTGGCCCACTCCGACATCGCCGTCTATGTCGAGACGATGCGGCGACTGGCGGACCTCGATCCGCCGCTCGCCTATTCCGGCCACGGCCGCGTGCTCGGCCGCGGCGACGTCGCCCGCATCGCCCGCGGCTACGTGGCGGCGAAGGGCGGCTGAGCGGCGCCCGGGCCGCCCGGCTGCGGTCGCCGCGCAAGGCTCACTCCCGGCCAACCGTGCGGCCGCTTCGGCGGCGTTAACCATCTGCTTACCTTGAACGGGCGAATGTGTCGGTGCGCGAAAAGGGATTCGCATCGTCATGGTCGACCTGTCGATCTTCGCAGAGGGCACCGGAGCCGTGCCGCGCCTGGCGTGGGCCTCGCGGTGCGCCGCCGCCGTGCGCGGCTCGCGGCTGACGCTGCCGGTCGCGGCGGGCGTGCTCGTCGCCGCGCTCGCCTTCCCGTTCTCCGCCCGCATCGTCGACGCGCCGAGCGCCGACGTGCGCGTGCTCGTCATCGCCGATACCGGGGCGAGCGACGTCGCCGCCGCGGCCCGCCTCGTCGCGGCGCCGGACTTCCTGCGCTCCGTCGTCCACCAGTTGCCCGATGCGACGGCCGAGCGGCTGCGCACGGACCTGCGCGCCGCCTCCGTCGGCGGGCGCCTCGCCGCCCTCGTGCCGTCGCTGCCGAGCGCCAGCGCCGCCGTGCCCGAGACCGGCCGCGTCGCGGCGCTGGCCGATGCGCTGACGGTGCGCGCCGCCCCCGGCAAGTCGGTGCTGTCGCTGCGCGTTTCCGCCGCCGATGCCGATCTCGCGGCTGAGGTCGCCGAGGCCGTCGCCGCCCGCTATGTCGCGCTCGATGCCGAAGTCGGCGGCGGCGCCGCGCGGCTGTTCGTCCGCGGCACGCCGAAGCGCTCGACCGGGCTGTTCGCCGCCATCCTCTCGGCTCTCGCCGCCGGTTCTGCCGCCGGTCTCGGGCTGTTCGCCGCCGACCTCCGCCGTCGTCGTGCCTCCCCAGTCTCCAACGCGCTGCCGCCAGTCGCCGGCACCGTCCCGATCGACGTCCGTGTCGCCGGCCGCGGCGACGCCGCCGCCGCGCACCAGATCGCGGCGACGCTGGCGATGCCGTCCGCCGGGCCGCACTGCCTGCTCGTCGCCGGCGAGCCGGCCGCCGCCCGCACCATTGCCGCCCTTGTCGCCGAGGCCGGCGAGGCGGCGGAACAGACGATCCTGATCGACCTGACGGTGGCGACCGCCGCCGCCGCCGGCTTCGGCGCCCTGCTCGCCGGCAAGGCCTCGTTCGGCGAGGCGATCGTCCGCCGGCCTGGATCCTATGCGCACCGTCTCGATGACGCGCCGCTCACCCCCCTCATCGAGGAAGACGGCAGCCGCGAGCGCTTCGACGCCGTGCTCGAGGCACTGCAGCAGACCTACGAGCGCGTCGTTATCGTGCTCGATCCGATGGCGCGGCCCGATCTGCTCGCCGCCGCCGCGCCGCACGCCGCCGCCGCCGTGTTCGCCTTCGAGCGCGGCGACTGCCCGCCCGCCTCGGTCGCCGCCCACGCGGCCGTGCGCGCCGCCGTCCGCGGCCCGCTCGTCGCCGCCGCGCTTGCACCGGCGCCGGAGCATCCGAGCCTGCAACTCGCGGCATGAACCTTCGGCCGGTGCGAGCCCTTGGGCCGCGCGGCGTCGGACTCCCGTTAGCTCAGACCTGGACGAGGTCGTC
>CALRZT010000204.1:0-9014 GCA_943372725.1 Pseudoxanthobacter soli DSM 19599 | reverse complement strand
TTCACCGGCGCGTCGCACGAGTTCGAAGAAGTCGACGACGAAGATGAGGAGCGCGCCGACCACCAGCACGCCGAGGATCCAGCGGGCGAAGCGTCCCGCGAGGTAGCCGGAGAGGGTGCGGCCGACCACCGTCACGCCCCCTTCGGCAGGCGCGGAAGGCGCCGCACCAGCCCGTCGACGAGGTCACCGACGGCATCGACGAGGCGGGCGAGGGGGGCCGGCAGCGCCACCCGGCGGTCCGACAGCAGGATCGCGAGCGAGCCGGCGATCGCCACCAGCGGCACCGCATAGACCCCCACCGCCGCCACCGGGAAGCGCACGGCCAGCGTGCCCGCTCCGAAGCCCGCGAGCCGCACCAGCACCACGGCGGCGATGGCGCCGAGGATCGCCATCGACCGTCCCTGCCGCGAGGTCCGCGGCTCGCCGAGGAACAGGAACACCAGGAGGGCGAAGGCGATCGGATAGAGCGGCTGCGACAGGCGGTCGTGCAGCTCCGCATGGAAGCGGCCGCGGTTCTGCTGGACGTAGGGGTCGGTCTGGTCGAGCGACAGAAGCTCGAAGATGGTGCGCTCGCTCGGTCGGTACACCGGGGCGCTCTCCTCCGGCATCAGGTTCGACAGGTCGAAGGCATAGGCGTCGAAGCGGACGATCGACAGGCTGCCGTCCTTGCGGATGCGCCGCTGGATGGTGCCGTTAGACATGACGAGCAGCGTCCGGTCGAGCGCCTCGACGATGTGGCCGCCGTTCGCGAGATAGGTCATCGACCGGTCCGGGTCGCGCTCGTCGTCGAGCACGATGCCGCTGACGCCGCCGTCGGCGCCGCGGTCGCGGATGTGGAAGGTCAGACCGTCGTCGATCTCGATGAACCGCCCCGGCCGGATGATCGAGGCTACGAGGTCGATGCGAACCTGCGTCAGCGCCTCGCGGACCTGCTTCAATCCGACCGGCGCCGCCCAGAACGTCAGGAAGGCGGCGAGCGCGCCGACGGCGACGCCGATCGCGAGAATCGGCTTCAGCGTCCGCCAGCGCGAGGCGCCCGAGGCCTGCATGACGACGAGTTCGCTGTCGGCATTCAGCGAGGCGAGCGTGACGATCGCCGCGATGACGACGGCGAACGGCGCGATCAGCAACACGAGGAAGGGCAGCGCGAGCCCGGTGATGGCGAGAAACGCGCCGATCGCCTGGCCCTTCGCCGTCACGAGGTCCAGCTGACGCAGCGCCTGGGTCACCCAGACGACGCCGGTCAGAACCGTGAGCGTCGCCAGGAAGGCCACCAGGGCGCGCCGGAAGATGTAGCGCTCGATCAGTCCCATCAGACCATCCTTGGGCAGACGACAGATACTCCGTCGTGTCGGGGGCGGCAACGCACCCCGGCGGCGCGAGAGGCTCGCGGGACTCGATCGGCGGCCCGGCGTGGCGCAGATGTCGCGTCTTGGTTAAGGGATGGTATCGGTCGCGCCCCGCCGCCCTTGCTGCGGCGGGGCCGGCGCGCCATCCTCTGACCGACCTTCGAGGTGCCCCATGCCTCGCACGCCGCTTCCCAAGGAGATTCGATGACGTCGCTCAGCTTCGACTTCACAGCGCCGGCGACCCCGACGACCCGATCCGCGGTTCTCGTGACCGGGGCCGACGGGGCCCTCGGAACGGCGGGTGACACGCTCGACAAGGCCGGTGCCGGCATTATCCGCCGCGCCGTCGCCGCCGCCCGCTTCAAGGGCAAGCTGTTCAGCGGCCTCGATCTCGTCGCCCCGTCCGGGCTCGACCTCGATCGCCTGTCCCTCGTCGGCCTCGGCGCGGCGGGCGAACTGAAGGAGAGCGACTGGGTCCGCCTCGGCGGCGCCGTCATGGGACGCCTGGCCGAGGGCAAGGCCGATGCCGCCACCGTCGTCCTCGAGCTGCCCCAGGGCGCCGTCGCCGCCGATCAGGCCGCCGACGTCGCCCTCGGCATGATGCTGCGCTCCTATTCCTTCGACCGCTACAAGTCGAAGAAGGCCGACGACGACGACGCCGGCAAGGACATCGCGCTGACCGTGATGGTCGGCGACGACGCCAAGGCCAAGGCGGCGTGGGCGTCGCGCAAGGCGATCGCCGACGGCGTCAAGCTCGCCCGCGACCTCGTCAACGAGCCGGCGAACGTGCTCGGCCCCGTCGAGTTCGCGGATCGCGCCGGTCAACTCGCCGATCTCGGCGTCGGCGTGGAAGTGCTCGGCGAACCGGAGATGGCGGCGCTCGGCATGCGGGCGCTCCTCGGCGTCGCCCAGGGCTCGCCGCGGCCGCCCCGCCTCGTCATCCTGAAGTGGAACGGCGGCGACGAGGGCGCCAAGCCGGTGATGTTCGTCGGCAAGGGCGTCGTCTTCGACACCGGCGGCATCTCGATCAAGCCGGCTGCCGGCATGGAAGACATGAAGGGCGACATGGCCGGTGCCGCCGCCGTCGTCGGTGTCATGGCGGCGCTCGCCGGCCGCAAGGCGAAGGTGAACGCCGTCGGCATCCTCGGCCTCGTCGAGAACATGCCGGACGGCAATGCCCAGCGTCCCGGTGACATCGTCGCCGCTCGCAACGGCACGACGATCGAGATCATCAACACGGACGCCGAGGGGCGGCTCGTTCTCGCCGACGCGCTCCACTACGCGATCGAGCGCTTCGAGCCGCGCTTCGTCGTCGACCTCGCGACGCTCACGGGCGCCATCATCGTCGCGCTCGGCAACCACCACGCCGGCCTCTTCTCCAACGACGATGCGCTGTCGGCGCAGCTTTCGGCGGCAGGGCAGGCGACGGGTGAGCTCGTCTGGCGCATGCCGCTCGGGCCCGACTACGACAAGCTGATCGAATCGAAGGTGGCCGACATCAAGAACACCGGCGGCCGCTACGGCGGCTCGATCACGGCGGCGCAGTTCCTGAAGCGCTTCGTCGGCGAGACGCCGTGGGCGCATCTCGACATCGCCGGCACCGCGATGGGCTCGCCGCAGACGGAGATCAACCGGTCGTGGAGCTCGGGCTTCGGCGTCCGGCTGCTCGACCGCCTCGTCGCCGATCACTACGAGGGCTAGCACCCTAAGGGTTTGGCTCGCTTCCGCGTCACCGCCCCGCCGGGCTATATTCGCCGGGGGCGGTGACGGAAACGACCGGGGGTCATGTTCATGCAGGTCTGGAAGCTTGCGGCGTTCGCCGCCACGGCGGCGTTTGCCACTCAGCTGGGGGCGGCACCCGCTGCGGCTGCGAAAGTGACGCTGTTCGGCCGCGTCGCCTCCGGCGACGTGGCGATCACCGGCTCGACGGTGAAGGTCTACGCCGCCGGCAAGGGCTCGCCGACGCTGCTCGCCTCCGGCTCCTCCAATGCGGTGGGCAACTTCCGCCTGCAGTACGAGTCGCCCGGCGCGCCGAGCGTCGTCTACGTCGTCGCCGACGGCGGCTCGGTGGCGGGCGCGGCGAACAACGGCGCCATCCGGCTCGCCAGCGTCGTCGCCGGTCCGCCGCGCTTCCTCGAGGTCAACGAACTTTCCACCGTCGCGACGGCCTACGTCTTCGCGCAGTTCCTCGACGGCAAGAAGGTCTCCGGACCGGCCCCCGGGCTGCCGAACGCCGGGGCGATGTTCTTCAACCTCGCCACGTCCGAGGGCAAGCCGGCCGGCACCATCGCGATGGCGCCGAACGGCTCGAAGACCGAGGCGCTCGCCACGCTGAACTCGCTGGCGGACATCCTCTCCGGCTGCGTCCGCGACGCCGCCGACTGCGACGCCCTCTTCGAGGCGGCGACACGGCCGGGTGCGGACGAGCCGACGGACACGCTTTCGGCGGCGCAGGCGATCGCGCTGTCGCCCGGCGCCGCAGCCGCCGACGTCTTCGCGCTCGTGCCCGCCAAGACGCCCTACAAGCCCATCCTCACCCAGGCGCCGGTCGCCTGGACGATCGCCCTGAAGTTCACCGCCGGCGGTTTCGACGGCCCGGGCGCGATGGCGTTCGACGCCGACGCCAACGTCTGGGTGACCAACAACTTCATGCCGCCGGACACCACGGCGGGCAAGCAGTTGACCGTCCTCGACCCCATCGGCCGGCCGATGTTCGGCAGTCCGGTCGTCGGCGGCGGCGTCGACGGTTCGGGCTGGGGCATCGCGGTCGCCCAGGACGGCAAGGTCTGGGTCGGCAACTATGCCGGCGGCTCGATGTCGCTGTTCAACCGCCTCGGCAAGCCGCTGTCGAAGACCGCGTTCGCTACCGACGTCCTCGACGGCACGCAGGGCGTCACCGTCGATTTCGAGGGCAACGTCTGGGCCTCGAGCAACAAGGAAGACCACGTCGTCCGCTTCAAGGGCGGCGACCGCACCAAGACGAAGGTGGTGAGCGCCGGCGGCATCGAGAAGCCGTTCGCGATCGTCGTCGATCTCGACGGCAACCTGTGGATCGCCAACGCCGGCAAGCAGGGCAGCGTCTCCAAGATCAGCCCGAACGGCACCGCCCTCGGCGCCTCGCCCTTCAAGTTCGGCACCAAGTCGTCGCCGAAGGGCATCGCCGTCGACCGCGGCGGCAACGTCTGGGTCGCCGACTTCCTGCGCGACGGCGTCTGGGTCCTCGACAGGAAGGGCGACTTCGTCTTCGACAACCCGATCTCGGTGTCGAGCCTCGACGGCGCCTGGGGCCTCGCCCTCGACGGCAACGAGAACGTCTGGGTCGTCAGCTTTCTCCTGAAGCGGCTGAACCTCATCTGCGGCCGCAACACCGAGACCTGCCCGCCCGGATCGAAGATGGGCGACATCATCTCGCCGAAGGGCGGCTACCGCAGCGAGGCGTTCCAGCATCTGACCGGCGTCTCGGTCGATCCCTCGGGCAACCTGTGGGTCGCCAACAACTGGAAGACGCTCGATCCGATCGCCGGCGGCGACGGCCTGGTCGCCCTGATCGGCGCCGCGGCGCCGGTGAAGACGCCGCTGCTCGGCCCGCCGCAGAAGCCCTGAGCGGAGAGGACGGAGGCGTCCGTGACCGAGGTGCTGTTCTACCATCTCGAGCGGCAGCCGCTGGAACGGGTGCTGCCGGCCCTCCTCGAGAAATGTCTCGAGCGGGGCTGGCGCACGGTCGTGCAGGCGGGCTCCGTCGAGCGCCGCGACGCGCTCGATGCGCACCTGTGGACCTATGCCGACGACGCCTTCCTGCCGCACGGCACGGACCGCGACGGGCCGGGCGACCTGCAGCCGGTGTTCCTGACGGACGGGCACGACACTCCGAACGGCGCCACCGTGCGCTTCCTGGTCGACGGCGCCGAGCCCGGCGACTTCGCCCCCTTCGAGCGGGTCGTCTACCTGTTCGACGGCGGCGACCAGGAGGCGCTGGCGGAGGCGCGGCTGCGCTGGAAACAGGCGAAGACCGAGGGCCATGCGGTGACCTACTGGAAGCAGTCGTCGTCCGGCCGCTGGGAGAAGGCGGCGTGAGCCGGCCGTCCCGCCCCGACCGCGACGCCTTCCGCCGCTTCGCCACCATCCAGACGCGGTGGGAGGACAACGACGTCTATGGCCACGTCAACAACGTCGTCTACTACTCGTTCTTCGACACGGCGGTGAACCGCTACCTGATCGAGGCCGGAGCCCTCGACATCGAGGCCGGCGCCGTCATCGGCCTCGTGGTGGAGACGCAGTGCCGCTACCACGCACCGCTCGCTTTCCCGGACATTCTCGAGGTCGGCATCCGCGTCGCCCGTATCGGCACATCCTCGGTGCGCTACGAGGTCGGCGTGTTCCGGCAGGGCGGCGCCGACGCGGCGGCCGCCGACGGCCACTTCGTCCATGTCTACGTCGACCGTGCCACGCGGCGTCCGGTGCCTCTGCCCGAGGCGCTGCGCGCCGCCCTCGACGCCATCCACGTCTGAGACGCTACCAGAGGCCGAACCACCAGGCGGCGGTGCCGAGGAACAGCGAGAAGCCGACGACGTCGGTCACCGTCGTCAGAAACACGCCAGAGGCCACGGCAGGGTCGATCTTGCGGGCGTTCAGCGTCAGCGGAATGAGCACGCCGAACAGGCCGGCGACGACGATGTTGCCGACGAGGGCGGCGGCGATGACGCAGCCGAGCTCCCAATTGAGAAACCAGGCGCCGGCGACGCTGCCGACCAGCGCCGCCAGGACAACGCCGTTGAGGAGGCCGACGAGAAGCTCGCGGCGAATGATCCGCCCGGCGTTGCGGCGGCTGATCTCGCGGGTGGCGAGCGCGCGCACGGTGACCGTCATCGCCTGCGTGCCGGCGTTGCCGCCCATCGAGGCGACGATCGGCATCAGCACGGCGAGTGCCACCATCTGCTCGATGGTGCCGTCGAAGATGCCGATGACGGACGCGGCCAGGAACGCCGTGACGGTGTTCACCATCAGCCAGGGCAGCCGGCTGCGGGCGGTATAGGCGACGGTATCGGAGAGTTCCTCGTCGCCGACACCGGCCATGGCGCGGATGTCTTCCTCCGCCTCCTCCTCGATGACGTCGACGATGTCGTCGACCGTCAGCATGCCGACGAGCCGTTCGGCTTCGTCGACCACCGCCACCGACACGAGGTTGTAGCGCTTGAACAGCCGCGCGACGTCCTCCTGGTCGTCGGTCGCCCGAACGATCTGCTGCTCCTCGTGCATCACCTCGGAGATCTTCGTCGGCCGCTTCGCCTTCAGCAGGCGATCGAGGGGCACGGTTCCGATCAGCCGGAACGTCGGGTCGACCACGAAGATTTCGTAGAAGGTCTCCGGCAGGTCGTCGTCCTCGCGCAGGAAGTCGATCGTCTGGCCGACCGTCCAGAACGGCGGCACGGCGACGAAGTCGGTCTGCATGCGCCGGCCGGCGGACTCCTCCGGATAATCCAGCGCGCGGGCGAGGCGGAGCCGTTCCGGCACCGACATCTGTTCGAGGATCGCCTGCTTGTCCTCTTCGTCGAGGTCCTCGAGCAGGTAGACGGCATCGTCCGAATCGAGGTCGCGCACGCCGTCGGCGACGACCTGCGGCGACAGCGCCTCGAGCAGGCGCACGCGCACCGTCTCGTCGATCTCGGTGAGCGCCGTGAAGTCGAAATCGTCGCCGAGCAGCCGGACGAGCTGCGGCTGCTCCTCCGGCGACAGCACGCCCAGCAGTTCGCCGAGGTCGGCCTCGTGCAGGTCGCCGGCGAGGTCGCGCAGCCGCTCGACGTCGGACGCCTCGATCGCGTCCTCGACGGCAGCGACGAATCGCGGATCGAGCCCGCCCTCGGCGTCGCGCACCGGCAGGTCCGTCTCGGGCTCAACGAAGGGGGCGTCGTGTTCGGACATGGGAGGCTTCCGCGGGCGCCGGTTCGCCTGCATAAAGGCTTACGGGTCCGCGCGATACCGCCCGGCGCGCCGCCCCTCGTGGCTTCAGGTCAAGGGCACCGCGATGGGCGGGATCGCGTAGCGCCGGCGCAATTCGTTGAGATCGACCGGCGCCGCCGCCCAGAAATCCCAACCCGGCGCGAACAGGTCGACGTTGATCGCGGCCCCCCGCTGCCAGGCGTCGAAGAACGGTGCCGGATGCAGGCCGCCGATCGCTGATTTCGCAACGTCGTTGAACTTGATGTTGAGATGCCAGCTGAAGATCACCGGCAGCACGTGGGCGGCCATGGCGTTGCGCGGATGCATCGACGCCGTGAAGGTCGAGGTCAGGATCTCGCCGGCCGGCTTCGTGTCGTAGCCCGCCAGCACGTGGGCCGAATCGTGGGGAACGCTGAACTCGGCGTTGAGCCCGTTCGGCTCGCCCGGAAAGTCGTAGCCGTTCTCCCGGAAGTGCGTGAAGAAGCAATGGCCGAAGGTCGTCTCCGGCAGGTGCTCGAGCGCTAGGAACCGCGCCGCGAGCGCCGGATCGGCGCCATCGCCACGATAGGGCAGGGCCCAGGCGCCGACGTCGTCCGTCGTGTCGCCCGTCCAGGGCTTGCCGGTGACGCTTTCCATGTTCTCGCGCACCATGTGCGCCATCGCCTCCTTCAGGTGGCCGTGCGCGGCCTCGGCGAGATCGGCGACATAGTCCTCGTGGATGTCGAGGGCGGCGGCGAGGCCCACCACCGCCTCGAGCTTCTGTGGGTCGAGCACGCCATCGACCAGCGCCATCACCGTGGCGAGACGCACCGCCTCGCTTGCGACCTCGGACCCGGGGGGCAGGACGGCGGCGGCGTCCGCGGTCGTGGGGGAGCGGAGGGTGTCGTAGTCGGGCTGCGGCGCATCGAGCATGATCGTCGCCGCCGCCGCGATGGTGGTGCGATCGACATCGGTCGCCTGGCCGGCACCGTGGGTGGTCGCGATCCCCTTCAGGATGCCCAGGATCGCTGTCTTCTGCTCGCTCGTCGCCGTCACACGCACGGTTCTTCCTCCCCCGGTCGGACTGTCGCCGCGCCGATGATGCCCCGGCCGGAAGGGCCTGAAAACCGCTCGTGTCGCCGACGGCGCGGCCATGCTTTCGACGCCGGCCGCGTCTAGGGAGTGCCTTCGGTTTGTGGCCGCCTCGGGGAGCGATGATGACTGGACCGCGCCGTATCCGTCCCCATCTCACGATCCTCGGTCTGGTGATCTTCGCGGGCGCCGGCTGGCCGGGATCGGGCGGCGCGCGCGCCGCCGACGGGCCGCAGCCGGACATGGTCGAGCTCGTGTGCCAGAAGGCGCGCGACCTGTCGGCCTACCGCAGCAAGAGCCTTGCGCTGCTCGTGCCCGGTTCGGACGGCTTCCTGTTCCGCAGCCGCATCGACATGCGCGACTACGGTCCGCTGAAGAGCGGGCCGAAGAAGGAACTCCTGAAGGTCGTCGCCGCCCTGCGTGAGCGCGGGACCGAGATCGTCTTCGTCGTTCCGCCGCCGCGACCCGTCGCCGACCGGTCGCGCCTGATCGCGGCGGAGGCCGCGGCGCAGGGCTATGACGTTGCTGCCGCCGAGGTGGGCTACACGGCGATGCTCACGGATCTGCGGGCGGACGGCGTCCTCGTCGCCGACGTCCTCGGCCATGCTCGCGCGCACCTCGGCACCGACGAACCGTTCTACCTGCGACGCGACATCC
>CALRZT010000203.1:0-9059 GCA_943372725.1 Pseudoxanthobacter soli DSM 19599 | reverse complement strand
GTACGCCGCGGCAGCCGCTACGACGCCGTCGTGCTCGATCCGCCGCGCTTCGGCCGCGGTCCGGCCGGCGAGGTGTGGCAGCTGTTCGAGCACCTGCCGGAGATGCTGTCGCTCGTCCGCCAGCTGTTGACGCCCGAGCCGCTCGCCGTCGTCACCACCGTCTACGCCATCCGCGCCTCCCACCTCGCCATCGACCGCCTCGTCCAGCAGGAGCTGGGCGATCTCGGCGGCCGCTTCGAGACGGGGGAACTGGCGCTTGCCGAGGAGGGCAGCGGCCGCCTGCTGCCGACCTCGCTGTTCTCGCGCTGGAGCGCTGCATGATGACCGGCGATGATCGTTCGTGGGGGGAGGCCGGTCGGCCGGGCATCGTCAAGGCGGTGACGAGCGTCTCCAACCCGACGGTGAAGGAGATCCGCGCGCTCACCCAGCGCAAGCGGCGCGCCGAGACCGGCCTCTTTCTCGCCGAAGGCCTGAAGCTCGTCGCCGATGCGGTCGATGCCGGCTGGAAGGTCGAGACGCTGGTGGTGGCGGCCGAGATGATGCGCCACCCGGTCGCCGGCCGCGTCGCCGCCACCGCCCGCACCCACGGCGCGCTGGTGCTCGAAGCCAACAACGCGGTGATGGAATCGGTGACGCGGCGGGAGAACCCGCAGTCCGTCGTCGGCGTCTTCGTGCAGCGCCTTGCCGACCTCGCCACGCTCGACCCGGCGGACGCCACCGTCTGGGTGGTGCTCGAGGGCATCCGCGATCCCGGCAACCTCGGCACGATCCTGCGCACAGCGGATGCGGCGGGTGCCACTGGCATCATCCTCGTCGGCGACACGACCGATCCGTTTGGGCTGGAGGCCGTGCGCGCCAGCATGGGCTCGATCTTCAACGTGCACGTGGCGCGGGCGAGCCTCGACGCCTTCCTCGCCTGGCGCGGAGGCTTCAAGGGCCCGGTCGTTGGCACCCATCTTTCCGGCGCCGTCGACTACCGCACCGTGCCCTATGCGGAGCCGGCGATGCTCGTGATGGGCACCGAGCAGTCCGGCCTCTCCGAGCGCCTGGCGGCCGCCTGCACGCACCTCGTCAAGATCCCGATGGCCGGCAAGGCCGACAGCCTCAACCTCGCGGTGTCGACCGCCGTGGCGCTCTACGAGATGCGGCGGGGGAAGTTGAGGCTTTAGGGGCCCCTACCGCCCCTCCACCAGCGGCGCAAAAATCCGCACCACTTCCTCATAGACCGGCCGCTTGAACGGGATGACGAGCTCCGGTAGCTGGCGCATCGACACCCAGCGCCATTCGAGGAACTCCGCCTTGTGGCCGTCCGGCGGGTTGCGGACGTCGATGTCGGCGTCGCGGCCCTCGAAGCGGAAGGCGAACCACTTCTGGGTCTGGCCGCGGTAACGCCCCTTCCAGGCAGACTTCGCCACCGCCGGCGGCAGGTCGTAGGGCAGCCACTCCGGCGCCTCGGCGAGGAGGCTGACGGCCTTGACGCCGGTCTCCTCCCAGAGCTCGCGGGCGGCGGCGGCGCGCGGGTCCTCGCCCTCGTCGACGCCGCCCTGCGGCATCTGCCACTCGAAACCGGGCGCGACGTGTTCCTGGCCGCCCCGGCGGCGGCCGACGAAGACGAGATTTTCGGTGTTCAGCATCATCATGCCGACGCACGGCCGGTAGGGAAGGCCCGCGAGGGGGTCGTCGCCGGCGGTCTGGCCGGATCTGCCGTGCTTCACGCAAGCCTCGCGAAGGATGAGGGATGGATGGGCCGTAGCAATCCTGCGGCCGAAGAGGCAGCATTAGCAGAACGGTGCGGCCGGCAGAATGACGGCCAGATGTCGCGCGAGGGAGTTTCGGCGATGCGGACTGAGACGACTTGGATGGTGGCGCTCCTGGCGGGAGCCGCGGCCTCCGCGCTGGTGGCGGCGGGCCCCGCCGCGGCCGCGGACCCGAAGCCCGGCCGGTGGAAGTGGACCGAGGGGACGATCTGGTACGTGCCGCCGGCCGGCTTCCCCGCCATCGTCTCGAGCCCGGACACGAACGAGGTCCTCGAGGTCTACGACCAGACCGTCTACTCGATCGACCGCTACTGGAAGGGCTACATCTGGGGCTACCAGCGTGTGCAGTTCTGGTCGAAGTCCGACCAGATGCCGGTCGAGCCCGACAGCGACCCGACGTGTGCGCGCATGGTCGGCTCGATCACGCCGGAGGGCACCCTCAACGTCTCCTTCACGCCGCTTGGCGGCGGCACGAGCACCACGGGCGTCGGCTTCATGCAGAAGTTCGACGAGGCGTGGACGATGGAGATGCAGATGACCACCGGCTCGGATGATCTGAAGATCAGCCACTGGGCCTACATGGAATATTGCGACATCGACAAGAAGTGCCCGCTGCCCGGCATCAAGGGCTCGGCGCAGTCGTTCCTGCAGGCCTGCCGCGATCTCGACATGGCAGCGGGTGCGGGGAAGTAGCGACGCGCCGTCGTCACATCCGAGGTCAGAAGCAGAAAGGGCGGCCCGAGGGCCGCCCTTTTTCACATCCGGGGATGACCGGCGATCAGTTCGGGACCACGGCCTCTGCCGCCGCCTTGTCGGCGCTCGGCGGGAAGGCCTGGTTGATCTGGATGCCGCGCAACAGGTCGAGCGCGTAGTTCAGCTGCTTGTCGTCCTTGGCATCCGGCGGCACATAGGCCTGCGAGCCGCCGCCTTCCTCGCCGTCCTGGGACTCGAGGTGGCCGCGCAGCGACGCCTCGCCCTTGGTCTCGGCCTTGCCCTTCAGCTCGTCCGGCAGGTCCTGCAGGATCTCGATATCGGGATCGATGCCCTTCGCCTGGATCGAGCGGCCGGCCGGCGTGTAGTAGCGCGCGGTGGTGAGCCGGATCGCGCCGTTGGCGCCGAGCGGGATGATCGTCTGCACCGAGCCCTTGCCGAACGAGCGGGTGCCGAGCACCGTCGCGCGGCGGTGGTCCTGCAGCGCGCCGGCGACGATCTCGGAGGCCGAGGCGGAGCCGCCGTTGACGAGGATGATCACCGGCTTGCCGTCGGTGAGGTCGCCGTCACGGGCATTGAAGCGCTGCGTCTCGTCGGCCTGGCGGCCACGGGTCGAGACGATCTCGCCGCGGTCGAGGAAGGCGTCGGACACGGAGATCGCCTGGTCGAGCAGGCCGCCCGGATTGTTGCGCAGGTCGATGACGAAGCCCTTCAGCTTGTCGGCCGGGACCTCCTTCTCGATCTCCTCGACGGCGGCCTTCAGGCCCTCGAAGGTCTGCTCGTTGAACTGCGAGATGCGCACGTAGCCGACGTCGCCCTCGACGCGCGAGCGCACCGACTTGATGCGGATCACGGCGCGCGACAGCGTCAGCTCGACGGGCTCCTCCGAGCCTTCGCGCCGGATCGTCAGCTTGATCTCGGTGTTGACCGGGCCGCGCATCTTCTCGACGGCCTCGTTGAGGGTCAGGCCCTGGACCTGCTCGCCGTCGATGTGGGTGATGAAGTCGTTCGTCAGCACGCCGGCCTTCTGGGCGGGCGTGTCGTCGATCGGCGTGACGACCTTGACGAGGCCGTCTTCCATCGTGACCTCGATGCCGAGCCCGCCGAACTCGCCGCGGGTCTGCACCTGCATGTCGCGGAAGTCCTTCGGCGGCAGGTAGCTCGAGTGCGGGTCGAGGGAGGTCAGCATGCCGTTGATCGCCGACTCGATGAGCTTGGCGTCGTCGGGCGATTCGACGTAGTCGGCGCGGATGCGCTCGAACACGTCGCCGAACAGGTTGAGCTGCCGGTAGATGTCGTTGACGGCAGCGTTGGCGCTCATGGGGCCGAGCAAGCGAGGCTCGGTCGCGATGACCGCTGTGCCGATGCCGATCAGGACACCGACGCCGACGAGGGAAAGTCTGCGCATCATCCGCGAACCTCTTGGTCTTCCCGGCCGGCCCACCACGGGGCCGGATCAATGGACGAGCCGTCCTTGCGAAACTCTACGTAGAGCGCCGGACCGTTGTCGACAGGTGCGTCGCCCGACACACCCGTTCCGTCCGTACGCGGAGGCTCCCGCCCGCCCATCACTCCGACTGGCTCCCCTGCGAGCACGAACTGCCCGAGGTCCACGTCGATTCTGTCAAGGCCCGCCAGCAGCAGATGATAGCCGTCGCCGACGTTCAAGATCAAGATTTTGCCGTAGGAGCGGAACGGACCGGCATAGACGGCCCAGCCGTCGGCCGGCGCGGTGACGCGTGCGGCGGCCGAGGCGGTGATCGTCCAGCCCTGCGAGGGCGCCCCGTCGGCGGCCGTGTCGCCGAAGCGCGCCGTCACCGCGCCGCTGACCGGCAGGGGCAGGGCGCCGCGGGTGGCGGTGAAGGCGGTGGCGGGCGACAGGCGGCCGGGATCGGCGTCGCCCTCCGGCCGGTTGGTGCGGGCCGCCGTGGCGGCCTCGCGCGACGCCTCGACCTCCGCCTCCATGCGGCCGATGAGATCCTGCAGGCCCGTCGCCTGGCCGGCGAGGGCCTCGGCGCGCTGGCGTTCCTCGGCGAGGGCGGCGGACGACTGCTCATAGAGCCGCCGCTTCTCGGCGAGCAGCAGCTCGACGCGCTGGCGCTCCTCCGCGATCGAGGCGAGGTCGGCGGAGAAACGCGTCAGCTCGGCGTCGGTGTCCTGCTTCAGGCGCGCCATCGTCGCGAGGTCGGCCGCCAGCGCCTCGGCCTCGACCCGGATCTGCGGCGTCACCGCCCCGAGCAGCAGCGCGCCGCGCACGGCGTCGCGGGCGTCGGAGGGCGCGACGAGCAGGGCCGGCGGCGGATGGCGGCCGAGCCGCTCGAGGGCGGCCAGGACCTCGATCAGCGCCGCGCGCCGTTCGTCGAGCGAGAGACGGATGGCGGAGAGGCTCTCGTCGAGCCGCAGGAGCCGGGCCTCCGCCGACGTCAGGGCGCGCTCGAGCTCGCCGATTTCGCGGGCCGTCTCGATCAGGGCGGTGTTGAGGCTGGCGCGATCGGCGTCGAGGGCGGCGACCTCCGCGGCGAGGGCGGCCTGGCGCTCCGTCGAGACGTCCATGCGGGCCCGCAGGGCGGCGAGCTCGCTCTCGCGCAGCTTCCGGCGGCTCTCTCCCGGCGTCCGGGCGGCGTCGAGGAGCTCGAAGGCGGCGGCGTTCGGAGCCGGCGCATCGTTGGTGGTCGGGGCGGGCTCGGACGCGTCGCTCGTCGGCGTGGTGGCCTGGGCGGCCACGGGCGTCGCTGCGGGCACCGATAGCGCAGCCGTCGTGACGGCGAGAACTGCCGTCACGAGGCGCGACGAACGAAGCAGCGGTGACGGCGGCGTCGTGGCCTTGTCCTCCGGATCGCGGCCCGGTCGCGGGCCACCGCGATCAGTCCACCGTCGAAAGGGTAAAGGATGTGTCAACGCCGCCTCCGGCCGAGCCGGCGCCGACACGATCTCGGTAGGGGCGGATTGCGTCTTCTTCATGCCGAGACTGCGGGCGTTCCGCGACGGCCGGTGCGCGCGCGGCGACGCTGCGCTCAATCGCGGTGATAGGGATGGCCGGAGAGCAGCGTCACCGCCCGGTAGAGCTGCTCGGCCAGCATCACCCGGACGAGCTGGTGCGGCCACGTCATCGCGCCGAACGACAGCACCAGGTCGGCCGTGTCGCGCAGGCCGGGATCGTGCCCATCCGGGCCGCCGATGACGACGGCGACGGCGCCGCGGCCGCCGTCGCGTTCGCGGGCGAGGAAATCGACGAAGGCGCGGCTCGCGAGGGCGGGGCCCCGTTCGTCGAGGATCACGCGCGCCGCTCCGGGCGGCATTAGGCCTGCGAGGGCGGCGGCTTCCTCGCTGCGGCGGCTCTCGACCGATGCGCCGCGGCCCTCCACCACCTCCCGGACCAGAAAGCCGGTGAGGCCGATGCGCGGGCCGGTCTTGGCGGCACGGTCGAGGTAGCGGGCGGCGAGCTCGCGTTCAGGGCCGGCCTTCAGGCGGCCGACGGCGGCGACGAGAATCTGCACGCGGGTGCCCCGCCGCTCGCGGATCGCGGTGACCGGGCGGGTCCGCTCAGCCCGTCAGCCGTACCTTCGGCGCCGGCTCCGCCGACCACATCTTCTCGAGATTGTAGAAGCTGCGGACCTCGGGGCGGAAGACGTGCACGATGACGTCGCCGGCATCGATCAGCACCCAGTCGCACTGCGGCAGGCCCTCGACCCGGGCATTGCCGAAGCCCTGGTCCTTCAGGTTCTGCAGCAGATGCTCGGCGATCGCGCCGACATGCCGGTGCGAACGGCCAGAGGCGACCACCATGTGGTCTCCGATCGTCGACTTGTCGGCGATGTCGATCGTGGTGATGTCCTCGGCCTTCGAATCCGACAGGCTCGCGAGAACGGCTTCGAGGGACGTGTCGGCGTCACGGAGGGCGCCGACCGTGTCCGGAGGGGCGCTGAAAGCCGCACCCTCGGCGTCGATTGCGATGGTCAGGGAAGCTTCCTCTCGAACGACTTGACTGTCGACTTTGCGCTCTGTCCCCCACGCGGCGAGAGCGTCCATGAGAACTGGCCGGCCGCAGCGTGGTCACGGCGGAATCCGCCGCCGTTGCTTATAGTAATGTGTCGATGGTGAAGGTTTCAAGACGAGGTGTCGCGACAGCCGGGATTTCTCGGGTGCGCGGCCCCGGTTCCCCAGCCTCCGGGGTGTGCCGGAGGGGGGCCGACGTGGCGCCCCCGCGCCTTGCCGTTGTCATCGAAATCGGATTAGGTTCTCGGCGCCGCAGAACCAGAGACACTATCTGGCCAACCGGTTCGGCCTACGCGCCGAGCGCTGACAACAAGGATAGCCGGAAACCATCGCCTGACGGCGAGGGTGATCGGGCGGCTTCTTATCGGTAACCGGTTTATGACCCTAGATGGGAGGGAGCCCACATCATGGCTAAGATTACGAAGGTTATGGTCGGCGAGTCGCTGGTTGGCGACGGCAACGAGGTCGCCCACATCGACCTGATCATCGGGCCGCGCGGCAGCGCCGCCGAGATGGCGTTCTGCAATTCGCTGACGAACAACAAGGACGGCTTCACCTCGCTGCTCGCGGTGCTCGCCCCGAACATGCCCTGCAAGCCCAACACCGTGATGTTCAACAAGGTCACGATCAAGGGCGCCAAGCAGGCGGTGCAGATGTTCGGCCCGGCGCAGTACGGCGTCGCCAAGGCGGTGCAGGACAGCGTCGCCGACGGCACGATTCCGGCGGACGAGGCCGACGACCTGTTCATCTGCGTCGGCGTGTTCATCCACTGGGATGCCGAGGACGACGCGAAAATCCAGGAATACAACTACAAGGCGGTGAAGGAGTCCATTCAGCGCGCCGTTGCCGGCGAGCCGAAGGCGGCCGCCGTCACGGCCAATCGCGCCAGCGCGGCCCATCCGTTCGCTGCGAAGGCGTAGAGCGGACACCACCCTGCACAGGAGCCGCCTCCGGCTCAGCCGAAGGGCCTGTTGCAGCGGTTGGCCGCCATGTTCCTCGGCCGTTGAGGCGGGACTTGGCCGCGACGGCACTTGCGAAGACAGGAAGGGGAGCGGCATCGCCGCTCCCCTTCTGACGTTGTGGGCCGGCGGCGGCTCCTGCCGTGACCTGTTCGGCCGAGGCCGGCGCCTCCCCGGGCGGCGTCTCCCGCCAACGCCACGGGGCGCGCCGCGATGCCGCGGGGTTGTGCCGCCCGGGAGGCCGTGACACATCGGCTGCGAGACCGGAGCCCGACGCCATGACGACACCGACCGCCGACCTGCCGCTCGCCAAGGGCGTCCACGACTACGTCGACGACCCGCGCAACGACACCGTGCTGATCTCCGTCAACGGCGCGCTGGTGCCGCGGGCGCAGGCGGTGGTGTCGGTGTTCGATTCGGGCTTCGTGCTCGGCGACGGCGTCTGGGAGGGGCTGCGTGTCGTCGACGGCGGCATCTGCTTCCTCGACGCCCATCTCGACCGCCTCTACGAGGGCGCCCACGCCCTGAAGATCGACATCGGCCTGTCGCGTGAAGAGCTGACGGCGCGCCTGTTCGGGTGCCTCGATGCCAACGGCATGACCGACGGCGTGCACATCCGCCTGATGGTGACGCGCGGCGTCAAGCGCACGCCCTACCAGGACCCGCGTGTGACCATCGGCAAGGCGACGGTGGTCGCCATCCCCGAATACAAGTCGCCGTCGCCGGAGGTCGCGGCGCGCGGCCTGAAGCTGTTCACCGTCCACATCCGCCGCACCGGCCCGGCCGAGCAGGACCAGAAGCTCAACAGCCACTCCAAGCTCAACTGCATCCTCGCCTGCATCCAGGCGACGGAGGCCGGTGCCGACGAGGCGCTGATGCTCGACGACGCCGGGGCGGTGGCGACCTGCAACTCCACCCACTTCTTCATTGTCCGCAAGGGCGAGGTGTGGACGTCCGACGGCCTCTACTGCCTCGGCGGCATCACGCGGGCCAACATCATCCGCCTGTGTGGCGACGCCGGCGTACCGGTGCGCGAGAAGCGCTTCTCGCTCGTAGACGTCTACGGCGCCGACGAGGCCTTCGTCACCGGCACCTTCGCCGGCCTCGTGCCGGTGCGCGAGGTCGACGGCCGGGTGATCGGCAGGCCGCCGGAGGACGGCGACCGCGCCGGCCCGGTGACGCGGCGCCTGCGCGAACTCTACAAGCAGTACGCCCGCCGCGAGGCGGCGCGGCCGCGGCGCCGGCCATGACCGATCCCGTCCGCATCGCCATGTGGTCCGGACCGCGCAACATCTCGACCGCGATGATGCGCGCCTTCGAGAACCGGCCCGACACCGCCGTCGTCGACGAGCCGTTCTATGCCGCCTGGCTCGCCGCCACCGGCACGCCGCACCCGATGCGCGACGAGATCATCGCCGCCGGCGAGAGGGACGCGCGCCGCGTCGCCCACTGGCTGGTCGGCCCGATCCCCGGCGGGGCGTTGGTCTTCTACCAGAAGCACATGACCCACCACATGATCCCGGAGTTCGGGCGCGAGTGGCTCGCGGGCGTGACCAGCGCCTTCCTGATCCGCCGGCCGGAGGACGTCGTCGCCTCCTATGCCGACCGCCGCGGCCAGGTGACGCTCGACGACATC
>CALRZT010000202.1:0-9125 GCA_943372725.1 Pseudoxanthobacter soli DSM 19599 | reverse complement strand
GGGGAAGGCGGCTCAGTCGTTGAATTCCGCGATCGCCACGTGCCCCTTCGGCCAGCTGGAGAGGGCGATCTGCTGCTGGCGGAAGCGGGCGGTGTGCGCCGCCTTGTCGAACGGCGTGCGCACCGTGATCGCCACGATGTTCGGCACCTCCTCGGTCGAGAACGCCGGCCGCTCGCCGTCGAACAGCACCGTGTCCTGGATGCCGAAATAGCCCGACGGGCGGCTCAGTATGACGACGCCGCCGTCGTCCGGGCGTTCCACCACCTCGGCCGGCCGCAGGTAGACATAGTCCGAGCCGCGCTGGAACGGCGCCCGGTAGATGTGCGTCACCGGCTGCCCGTCCACCGTCACCTCGAACTCGTAGCTCGTCTTGACGTCGGCGACGAACGGCCCCCAGCGCCCGTCGCCGCCGGTCGTCGCCCGGTGCACCGGGGCACCGATGCGCTCGCCGGTCCCGGACCTCACCCTGTAGATCTTGAGCTTCGCGCCCTTCACCGGCCGGTTGTCGTAGAGCCCGGCGGTCAGCCCGGTGACGATGCCGTCGAGGCGCGGCTGCGCCTGCCGTTCGATGCGGTCGTCCTTCGGTGCGTCGCCCGAGACGAACTCGAAGGCGGCGGCGAAGGCCCTCGGGCTCATCGCCGATTCGCGGTGGTCGGCGCCGGGGAAGACGAGGTTCTTCGCTCCCTTCAGCGCCGGCGCGTCGCTGGTGACGAAGGTCGGCAGGCTCTTGTCGTTGACGAGGAAGCGCCCGTCCGGCTGGGCGTACTTGTCGAAGCGGTCGGAGCGCATGGTCAGGAACTTCACGCCGTCGACGACTTCGTCCGGCCCCGCGTTCAGCTGCGACATGAAGCGGCCGCCGCCGTTGAACTCGGCCGAATCGATGAGCTTGCCCCAGTTGAAGGCGCCGTGGTTGACGCCGCCGCCGAGCACGACGTGCGAGACGGACTTCGCACCGCCGCCGTTCTTGACGAAGTTGCGGATGGTGTTGGCGCCGCGCGAGTTGCCGACGAGGGCGATCTTCTTCGCCCCCGTCTCTTTCAGCACGTCATCGACGAAGTCGGACAGCGCCCGCTCCTGCTCCGCGGTGGTGGAGGTGCCCGGCTGCGGCAGGTCCTCCATGAACGGCGCGGTCGGGTAGGAGAGGTTCGCGGCGAACAGCCGGTCGCGCGGCCAGCCGTTGGTCTCCCACCGCCACATCGTCACCATCCAGGCGGCCGGCGTGTCGCCGTTGCCGTGCACGAAGACGATCGGGGTCTTGTCGTCGTCAGCGGCCGCGAGGCCGGGCCCGCCGGCGACGGTGGAGAGCGACACGGCGAGAAACGCCGCGGCCGCGAGCACGGCGCGCCTCGGCAAGGTGATGACAGTCATGGAAGGCCCCCCGGAGGAGGCCGAAGGGCCATCCTTCAACCGCAGATGACGCTTCCCGCGCGCCCGCCGCAAGCGACGGAATCGGATTCACATGCCGCGCGTTGGCAGCGCCCTCAGAGCGGGATGTTGTCGTGCTTCTTCCAGGGGTTCTCGAGGTGCTTGTTGCGCAGCATGCGCAAGCCCCGGCAGACGCGGCGGCGCGTCGAGTGGGGCATGATCACCTCGTCGATGTAGCCGCGCTCGGCCGCCACGAAGGGGTTGGCGAAGCGGCTCTCGTATTCCTTCGTGCGCGCGGCGATCTTCTCCGGGTCGCCGAGCTCGGGGCGGTAGAGGATCTCGACCGCGCCCTTCGCCCCCATCACGGCGATCTCGGCCGTCGGCCAGGCATAGTTGAGGTCGCCGCGCAGGTGTTTTGACGCCATCACGTCGTAGGCGCCGCCATAGGCCTTGCGGGTGATGATCGTCACCTTCGGCACGGTGGCCTCGGCATAGGCGAACAGCAGCTTGGCGCCGTGCTTGATCAGGCCGCCATACTCCTGCGCCGTGCCCGGCAGGAAGCCCGGCACGTCGACGAAGGTGACGAGCGGGATGCCGAAGCAGTCGCAGAAGCGCACGAACCGCGCCGCCTTGCGCGAGGCGTCACTGTCCAGCACGCCGGCGAGCACCATCGGCTGGTTGGCGACGATGCCGACGGTGCGCCCCTCCATCCGGCCGAAGCCGATGACGATGTTGCGGGCGTAGGCCTCCTGGATCTCGAAGAAGTCGCCCTCGTCGACAGTCTTCAGGATCAGTTCCTTGATGTCGTAGGGCTTGTTCGGGTTGTCGGGGATCAGCGTGTCGAGCGACAGGTCGACCCGGTCCGGCTCGTCGTAGACCGACAGCTCTGGCACGTCGGCCTGGTTGTTGGCGGGCAGGAAGTCGATGAGGCGCCGCATCTCGAGGAGCGCCGTCACGTCGTCGTCGTAGCCGCCGTCGGCGATCGAGGATTTCGTCGTGTGGACGGAGGCGCCGCCGAGCTCTTCCGCCGTCACCGTCTCGTTGGTGACCGTCTTCACCACGTCCGGACCGGTGACGAACATGTAGCTGGTGTCGCGCACCATGAAGATGAAGTCGGTCATCGCCGGCGAATAGACGTCGCCGCCGGCGCACGGCCCCATGATCACGGAGATCTGCGGGATGACGCCGGAGGCCAGCACGTTCCTCTGGAAAACCTCGCCGTAGCCGCCGAGCGCCGCCACGCCCTCCTGGATGCGGGCGCCGCCGGCATCGAACAGGCCGATGATCGGCGCCCGGTTCCTGAGCGCCATGTCCTGGACCTTCAGGATCTTCTGGGCGTGCGTCTCCGACAGCGAGCCGCCGAACACCGTGAAGTCCTTGGCGAACAGGTAGATGGTGCGGCCGTTGACGGTGCCCCAGCCGGTGACGACGCCGTCGCCGGGATACTTCGTCTCGCCCATGCCGAAGTCGGTGGCGCGGTGCTCGACGAACATGTCGAACTCCTCGAAGGAGCCCTCGTCGAGCAGCACCTCGATGCGCTCGCGCGCCGTCAGCTTGCCGCGCGCGTGCTGCGCATCGATGCGCTTGGTGCCGCCACCGAGCCGGGCCACCGCCCGCCGCTGCTCGAGCTCCTCGAGGATATCGCGCATGCCCCCTCCGTCCCGCCCTGCCGTTCGTGTTGCCGGCTCATAGCATGGCGGGAGGGGGCGTGGCACCTCGGCGAAAGGCGGAGGGGGGGCTGAGATAACCCTTCGGGTCACCATCCTCTCCGCCGTCATCCCGGACAAGCGAGGCGCAGCCGAGCGCCGATCCGGGACCCAGCGGAAGAATCCGCGCCGAAGGCGCCGCTCAAGCGTCGCGCGTTCCGCGCGACCAGTTTTCCGCTGGGTCCCGGCTCGCTCCGCGTTGCGTCGCGTCCGGGATGACGACTCCCAGCTTCGACTTTGGCTCCGGGGCCCTCAGAAATCGTACCCGAAGGCCTCGATCTCCCGGGCATACCGCTTCTCGATCACCGCCCGCGTCTCCTCGTCATAGAGTTCGCGGTAGGGGCGATGGTCGCGGCGGTAGTTCGACTTCGCCGAGGGCAGCGCCGGCAGGTCGACACCGAGGCGTTCGGAAAGTCTTTCGTAGTCTTCCGACAGTGTCTCGGTGTGCAGCATCACGTCGGCGACGATCTTGTCGTCGATCGTATAGATCGACCAGTTGTTGATCTTCTTGCGATCGCCGTTCAGCACGTAGTCGCGGAAGCTCGGCCGCGTGTTCGGGTCGCGATTGCGCCAGAAATAGTGCGAGACCTCGCGGTCCCACGGGTTGCGCTCGATCGAGATCTTGACATAGTCGCGCCAGACGGCGGCCGGCACCATGCGCTTCACTTGGCTGCCGCGCATGTGGTTGAAGAACTTCACCCCCGCCTCGGCCCGGCTGCGGCCGACCGCCATCAGCGCATAGGCGGTGAGCGGCCAGCGCTTCATCGGCAGGTTCTGGTTCTGCGGCGGCGGGCCGACGCGCAGCTTCTCGTCGTGGCCGACCGGGGTGATGACGTCGTCCGGCCCGCAGACGCCGCCGAGCCCGAGCTCGATGCTGGTCGAGCCGGTCTTCCAGGTCTTCAGGAAGATGAAGCGGTGGCGGTGGCAGAGGATCATCGGGAAGGGCGGGTCCAGAGGCGGGAATCGGGCGGCGGAAGCTTCAGAAAGTGTAGCCGAAATAGTCGATCTCGCGCGCGTAGTAGCGCGCCACCGCCTCCCGCGTCGCCTCGTCGTAGAAGCGGCGATAGGCGGGACCGTCACCGCCGGGCGCGGCCGGCCTGTGCGAGCTCTTGGCGTGCGGCAGCACCGGCGGCGTCGCGACGCCGAGATCGGCCACAAAGGCGGAAAAATCGTCGGCGAGGCTCTCGTAGCGCAGGAAGCGGTCGACGACGATCCTGCCGTCGATCGAGTAGAGCTGGACGTTCTTCACCCGCTCCACCGCCGGCCGCTTCAGCACGAAGTCGGCAAACGAGGGCCGGTCCGCCTCGGGCCGCTGCCGCATCTCCCAGAAGTAGAGCGACACCTCGCGGTCCCACGGGTTCCGCTCCACCGCCACCTTGGCATAGCCCTCCCAGACGGCGCGCGGCAGCGCCGCCTTCGCCTTGTGGGCGGGCATGTGGTTGTAGAACTCGAGGCCGGCGCGCGCCGGCGTCGCACCCATCATCCGCCTGAGCGGCGCCACAAGGGGCCGCCGGAGGAGGGGGATCGCGTAGTTCTGCGGGGCCCGGCCGCGCCGGAGCTTCTCGTCGGCCGGGATCAGCGGCGTGATGATGTCGTCCGGCCCGCAGATCTCCGACAGCGCCAGCTCGATGCTGGAGCTCGCCGTCTTCTTCGTCTTCAGGAAGATGAAGCGATGGCGGTGCGAGACGATCATGCCGCGGCTGCGTCTCCCCGGCCGGTGAGCTCGGCCACCACCAGGGCGGCGGTGCGGGCGTCGGCCTCGCGCGCCAGCCGGCGGGAGACCGCCTCCTCGTCGGCACCCCACAGCGACCAGTTCCAGTCCTCGTCGGCGTTCGCCGACATCCAGGCCGTCTCGAAGTCGATCGCGCCGTGGACGACGGCGAGCGCCAGCAGCGCCGAACCGGTCAGCGTCGTCAGCACGTGGGTCGCGGCCACCAGCAGCGGCGGATCGGCGGGCACCGCCGCGGCGATCGCCGCCATCGCCTCCGCCTCCTGCTCCACCGGCATCACGCCTTCGGCCAGCACCATGCGGGCGCCGAGGTCGCGCTCGGCCCAGTCGACCACCGGGTTCCACAGGGCGTTGGTGCGCGCCACCAGCCCCTCCGGCCCGTCCGGGCGGTAGCAGAGCAGGTCGCTGCCGGCGTAGGCGACGACATCGGCGCGGACCGCCTCGATCTCGCCGGCGACGCCGTCGATGGCGGCGTTTGCGAGCCGCGTCAGCGGCATCTTGGCCGGGTTGATGCGTTCGCCCTGCGCCGCCCATTCGGCGGCGAGCACCGCCGCGAGCCCCGCCGTCGGCACTGCCAGCAGGTGGCGCGCCGGCGTGCGCACGGGCTTGCCGTCGAGCCGAAGCTCGTGGCCCTCGGGGCCTTCGACGGTGGCAACGTCCGTGTAGAAGCGTTTCGGCAGCTCGACCTTGGCGGCCGGCGTGCGCGTCGGATCGGACGGCCGCTCGGTCGGGGCCAGGGCGCCGAGGTCGAAGGGGGTGTCGGGCTCGTCGCTCATGTCGTCACCAGTCGCCGCGCCTCGTCCTCGGCGAACACGTCCGTGATCGCGGCGGGCAGGGCCTGGAAGTCGTCGACGAGGCGGTGGGCGCCGGCCGCCTGCAACTGCGCGACCGGGTGGTAGCCCCACGAGACGCCGATCGAAAGCGCCCCGGCGGCGCGCGCCATCTCGATGTCGAAGGTGGTGTCGCCGACGACGACGGTCCGCTCCGCGGAAACACCGGCCTCGGCGAGGGCCAGGCGCACCATCGTCGGGTCGGGCTTCGAGGGGGCGTCGTCGGCGGTCTTGAGCGTAACGAAGCGGTCGGCGATGGCGTGGCGGGCGAGGATGCCGTCGAGCCCGCGCCGCGACTTGCCGGTGACGACGCCGAGCAGCACGTCCGGTCGCGCCGACAGCGCCTCGATGGCGGCGAGCGCACCGGGATAGGGCGGCTCGCGGTCGACCGGCTCGCTGCGCAGGCGGTGGAAGGCGGCGCGGTAGGCGTCGACCAGCGTCGCCACGGGCGCCCCAGGTGTCGCGGCGGTCAGTGCCGTCATCGCCACCGGCAGCGACAGCCCGACGATCGACAGCGTCGCCGCGCGCGACGGTGGCACGAGCCCGGTGTCGCGGAAGGCGTGGTCCATGGCGGTGACGATCATCGCCTGGCTGTCGACCAGCGTGCCGTCGCAATCGAACAGGACGAGGTACATCGGCGGTGTTCCGCGGGGGCCGGACCGCCCCCGAATGCTGGCGGCGTGATGGACCATCCGGCGGGGAGACGTCAACTTGAGCCGTCGACGCGGGCGGTCGCCGTCACTGGTCCGCTGGGCAGTCCAGTTGCCCCGTCAGCGCCGCCGCGACAGCACCGCCACCGCCTCGACCTCGGTCGACCAGACGAACTGGTCGACCGGCACGACCCGGTCGATCGCGTAGCCGCCGGCGACGAGGATGGCGAGGTCGCGGGCGAGCGTCGACGGATTGCACGACACGTAGGCGATGCGCGGCACGGCGGACTTCGCCAGCAACTCCACCTGCGGCTTGGCGCCGGCGTGCGGTGGGTCGAGAACGACCGCGTCGAAGCGGGAAAACTCCTTCGCCGACAACGGTCGGCGGACGAGGTCGCGCCGCTCCGTCGTCACGGGCTTGAGGCCCTTCGCGAAGCGGCGGGCTGCCTCCAGGGCGGCGATCGCCGCGGCGTCGCCCTCGATGGCATGCACGGTGGCGGTGCGGGCGAGGCGCAGCGAGAAGGTGCCGATGCCGGCGTAGAGGTCGCAGACGCGCCGCGCCTTGCCGACCGCCTCTTGCACGATTTCGGCGAGTGCCGCCTCGGCGCCGGCGACGGCCTGCACGAAGCCGCCGGGTGGCGCCACCACGGCGGTGCCGCCGACGTCGAGCGACGGCGGGCGGATCATCGCGATCAGCTCGTCGTTGACCGCCAGCCGCGCGAGGCCGAGTTCGGCGGCGACCGCCGGCAGCCGCATCCGCTCCGCCTCGTCGATGCGCCGGGCGCCGACGAGCGCCACGTCGAGGCCGTTGTCGGTCGCGGTCACGATCATCCGCGTCGCGTCCTTCGGGTGGACGAGGCGCGCGGCGAGGCGGTTGAGGCGCGGCAGGGCGGCGACGAGCGCCGGCTCGATCACCGGGCATTCCTCGATCGCCACCAGCCGGTGACTGCCGCGGGCGTTGTAGCCGAGCGCCGTGCCGGTCTCGGTGCGCCGCGCCGTGAAGGTGGCGCGCCGGCGCGTGCCGGGCGGCAAAGGCACGATTGGGTCGACGGTCGCGTCGAGCCGCTCGGCCGCGACGGCGTCCTCGACGAGGCGGTGCTTGAAGGCGGTGTAGGGGGCCGGCGCCAGATGCTGCAGCGCGCAGCCGCCGCAGACGCCGAAATGCCGGCACGGCGGCGTGACGCGCTCGGGCGACGCGATGTCGACGGAGACGAGAACCCCGCGGCTGCCGTGGCGCTCGACCGTGACGCGCTCGCCGGGCAGCGCGAAGGCGACGTAGAGCGGCCCCTCCGGCGTCTCGGCGATGCCATCGCCGAGGTGGCCGAGACGGTCGATCACGACCGCCTCGTGCACGATGGCGTCCTCACGACCGCCGACGTCCTCGACGGGAGCGAAATCGCCGCTCACGACGGGCCGCCTGTCGTCTGCCGCGTCGCGCCGATCAGGAACTCGCGGTTCCCGTCGCCGCCGGCGAGCGGCGAGGCGATGACGCCGGCGACGTGCCAGCCGTCGCGGCCCTCGATCCAGTCGGCGATGGCCCGCGCCGCACCTTCGGCGGCGGCAATGTCGCGGACGATGCCGCCCTTGCCGATGCCGTCGCGGCCGACCTCGAACTGCGGCTTCGCCAGGAACACGCCCCACGCCCCGGGGGCGGCGAGCGCCAGCGCCGGCGGCAACACAAGCCGCAGCGAGATGAAGCTGACGTCGGCGACCACCGCCTCCGGCGGCCCCGGCAGGTGTTCGTCGGAGAGCTCGCGGGCGTTCAGCCCCTCGATGACGGTGACGCGGCTGTCCTCGAAGATGCGCGGGTGCATCTGGCCGCGGCCGACGTCGATCGCCACGACGGCCTTCGCGCCGCGGTCGAGCAGGACGTCGGTGAAGCCGCCGGTCGACGCGCCGATGTCGAGCGCCAACCGGCCGGCCGGGTCGAAGCCGAAATGGTCGAGCCCGGCGATGAGCTTCTCGGCCGCACGGGAGACGAACCGTCCGGCGTCCTCGGCGAGCGCCAGGGTCGCCTCCGGTGGCACCGTCGCCGAGGGCTTCGAGGCCACCTTGCCGTCGATGGTGACGCGGCCGCGGCGGACGAGATCGCGGGCGCGGGAGCGGCTGTCGACGAGGCCGCGCGCCACGAGCGCGATGTCGAGCCGCTGCGCGCCACCGGCGGATGCCGTGGCGACGTCCTCATCGTCTTCCTCGACGCTGCCCGCTTCGTTCACCCGAAGCACCCGGCGAGGCCGGTCAGTAGCGCCTCGAGATAGATCCCCTCGCCATAGCTCGCCCACAGCCCCACCGCCGCCGCGACGAGCGCAGCGCCGGCGAAGGCGACGGAAAGTGTGGCGGGATGGGTCATCGGGGCTCGAACGTTCCTGAGACTTAGATGTAGGCGCTATGGACCTAGCACGGAAGGGGCGGTGTCACGCGACCAAGCGCGCCGGCACGCCGAGCGACTGGGCCGCCGCCGCGAGACGCTTGTCGAGTGTCTGGAGGGTCGCCCCGTGGTCCGACGCTACGGCGAGATGCAGAGCGTCGCCGGCCCGGAGCGACAGGTCATGAAGATCCGCGTACCGCGCCGCTGCCCGGAAATGTCCGCTTTCGATCGGCAGGACCGTGAGGTTGTCTGTGACCATCCTGTTGAACGCCGCGAGGATGACGGCGCGCGCATCGAGGCCGATCTGCCCGGTCCGCAGCTTGATCGACAGCGCCGACGACATCTCGGTGATGGTCCAGTCGCTGATCAGGAGTTGAGCCGGATCCTGCTCTTCCAACCAGCGCTGGACGCGCGGTGTGGCCGCCTCGTTGCTGAGCGCCACCACGATCAGCGACGTGTCGAGATAGTGCATCAGTA
>CALRZT010000201.1:0-9150 GCA_943372725.1 Pseudoxanthobacter soli DSM 19599 | reverse complement strand
ATGTCGGCCCTGACGGGGCTGGCGCTCTACTACACGCAGGGCATCCCGATCTACGGCGTCGCCGAGAGCTTCGTCACCGGCGTTGGCCGCGGCCAGATCGCCGGCGTCCCGGTCATCCTGGCGATCGCCCTCGTCATCCTCGCCCTGTGCATGATCCTGCAGCGCTTCACCGTGCTCGGCCGGCACATCTACGCCGTCGGCAGCGACGAGCGGGGCGCGCGGCTCTCCGGCGTGCCGACGCGGCGTGTGCTGGTCATCGTCTACGCCATGGCCGGGATGCTCGCCGCCTTCACCGGCTTCCTGATGACGGCGCGGATCGGCTCGGGGCAGGCAACCATCGGCGGGACGCTGGCGCTGGAGACGATCGCCGCCGCCGTGATCGGCGGCGTGTCGCTGCGCGGCGGCGTCGGCCGGGCCGGGCTGGTGGCGATGGCGGCCCTGTTCCTGACGGTGATCGCCAACGCCATGAACCTCCTGCAGCTCGACAGCAAGTACCAGACGCTGGTGCTAGGCGTCGTCCTCATCCTCGCTCTCGGCATGGAGCGCCTGTTGCTGAGGAGCCGGGATTCATGAGCGCGAGCGCCTCCGCGACCGTCGGCCTGCGGTTCGTCCTGCAGCGGCTCGGCCCCTGGCGGCTGCCGATCGGCGTCCTCGTCATGCTGCTCGCCTTCGCCGCCGTCGAACCGCGCGTCGTCTCGGGTGCGAACCTGCGCAACATCGCCGTGCAGGCGAGCTACCTCGCCGTCTTCGCCCTCGCCCAGTGCCTGGTCATCCTGACCCGCGGCTTCGATCTCTCCCTCGGCTTCACGGTGTCCCTGGTCAGCGTGCTGTCGGCGATGGCGATGGTGGCGACGGGCTCGCCCTTCGTGGGCATCATGGCCGGGCTCGGCGTCGGGCTGCTCGTCGGCGCCGCGAACGGCCTGCTGATCGGCGGCATCGGCCTCAACCCGCTGGTGACCACCCTCGGCATGGCGAACATCGTCATGGCCCTCGCCTCCACCGTCAGCGGCGGCTTTCCGGTCTCAGGGCTCCCCGCCGCCTTCACCGGGACCTTCGCCCAGGGCAGCTTCCTCGGCCTCGCCGCGCCGGTGTGGATCGCCGGCGTGCTCTTCCTCGCCGGCTGGCTGCTGCTCACCGTCACGCGCTTCGGCCGCAGCCTCTATATCATCGGCGCCAACCCGCGCGCCGCGGTGGCGGCCGGCATCAACACGTTCGGCACGCTCGGCCTCGCCTACACCCTGTGCTCGCTCGTCACCGCGACGGGCGCGCTGCTCTTGACCGCCCGCACCGGCTCGGGCGAGCCGAACCTCGGCGGCAACCTGACGCTCGAGGCGATCGCGGCGGCCGTCGTCGGCGGTGCCAAGCTCTCCGGCGGCGAGGGCGGCGTCGCCTCGGCCCTGCTCGGCGCGCTTTTCGTCACCGTGCTGTCGAACGGCATGAACCTCATTCAGCTCGACGGCTACCTCCAGCAGATCTGCCTCGGCGCCATCATCGTCATCAGCCTCGTCCTCAGCCGCGACACATTCCGCCGCTGACCGGACCAATTCGGGTACAGTGCCAATGGGCTACCAGGTTTGCATCGACATCGGCGGAACCTTCACGGATTGCCTGGTCTCCGACGGGGACGGCCTGATTTCGATCTTCAAGTCGCCGACGACGCCCGGAGAGTTCGAGAAGGGCTTCATCAACGTCCTGCATGCCGCCGCCGAGGGCCACGGCCTGACCCCCGACGCCTTCCTGAAGGACATCGAGCTCATCGTGCACGGGTCGACCGTGTCGACGAACGCGCTCGTCGAGAAAAAGACCGTCAAGGTCGGCCTGATCCTCAACGAGGGCCACGAGGACGTGCTCTTGCTGCGGCAGGGACCGCGCAAGGGCGCCTTCCAGTGGAAGCTCGACTATCCCGACCCCTACGTGCCGCGCCATCTGACGCGCGGCGTGACGGGCCGGATCGACGCGCGCGGACGCGAACTGGTGGCCCTCGACGAAGACGAAGTGCGCAGCGCGGCTGCCGCCTTCCGCTCGCTCGGCGTCGAGGCCGTCGCCGTCGGGCTGCTCTGGTCGGTGGTGAACCCGGCGCACGAACTGCGGGCGGGCGAGATCCTCACCGAGGAGCTCCCCGACATCCCGATCACGCTCTCCCACGAGATCAACCCGATGCCGCGCGAGTATCAGCGCATCATTGCCACCGCGATCGACGCCTCGATCCACCCGATCGTGTCGCGCTACATCGGGCGTCTGCAGTCTGCCCTCGACGAGGCGGGCTTCGCGGGCGAACTCCTGCTGGCGAACTGCGTCGGCGGGATGATGCCGCAGCCGGAGATGCTGAAGAAGCCGATCTACTCGGTGATGTCGGGCCCGACGCTCGCACCCATGGCGGCGCTCGCTCTGTCGGACGAGCCCGACATCATCGTCGGCGACATGGGCGGCACCACCTTCGATGTCTCGGCGCTGCGCGACCACCAGATCATCATCACGCCCGACAGCATGATCCACGACGACTCGCTCGGCATTCCCAAGGTCGACGTGCGCTCGGTCGGCGCGGGCGGCGGCTCGATCGCCCATGTCGACGCCGGCGGCCTGCTGAAGGTCGGGCCGCAGTCCGCCGGCGCACGCCCGGGCCCCGCCTGCTACGGCGCGGGCGGCGAGCGGCCGACGGTGACGGATGCCAACGTGGTGCTCGGCCTCGTCGATCCCGACTACTTCCTCGGCGGCAAGATGAAGCTCCACCGCGATCTCGCGGAAAGGGCGGTCGGCCAGGTCGCCGACGCCCTCGGCATCGGCCTCGAGGAGGCGGCCTACGCGATCTACACGACGTCCAACCACAACATGGTCGCGGCCATCGAGGAGATCACGGTCCGCGAGGGCATCAATCCGCGCGACAGCGTGTTCGTCTGCGGCGGCGGGGCGACGGCGATCCACATCGCCGAGATGGCCGATATCCTCGGCCTCAAGCGCTACATGGTGCCGCGCTTCATGGCGGGCCTCAGTGCCTTCGGCGGGCTCATCTCGGACATCCGCAACGAGAAAAGCGGCGTGCTGCTGACGTCCGACGTCGACTTCGATCTCGACGGCGTCAATGCCCTGCTCGCACAGCTGCACACGGCGGGCGACGGGTTCCTGGCGGACGCCGGCGTCGCACCGGAGAACCGCCAGTTCGAGGTCTCCTATATGGGCCGCTACGAGTTCCAGTCTTTCGAGATCGAGGTGCCGCTCACCCTGCCGGAGGGCGGACTGACGGCCGCCGATCTGCCGGTGCTGGTCGAAGCCTTCCACCGGATGCACGAGCGCATCTATTCGATCCGCATCGACGGCGACGTGGTGGAATTCACCGCCTGGAAGCTGCGCGCCATCGGCAAGCGGCCGGGTCAGGAGGCCTGGCGGCTGCATACTCTACTGGCGCAAGCGGGGCCGGTGACGCCGAAGGCGTCGCGCCGGGTCTACGACCAGCCCGCCCGCAGCATGGTCGAGGTGCCGGTCTACGAGCTGTCGGCCCTCGGCCAAGGGGCGCGCCTTGCGGGCCCGTGCCTGGTCGAGTCACCGACCTTCACCGCCTACCTCAAGCCCGGGCACGATGGATCGGTGGACGCGTTCGGCAACATCAACGTCACCATCGCCTGACGCGGAAGAAGGAGACAGACGCCATGAAACTCCCCGACGCTTCCGCCACCGCCGAAGGCGTTTCCGCCGAGGGTGCGGGCCGCCGCATCGATCCCTTCCTGATGTCGGTGCTGAAGAGCCGCTTCGAGGCGATCGTGCGCGAGATGACGCTGGTCGTGATGCGGGCGAGCCGCTCCGCCGTCATCAAGAACGCCCGCGATTTCAGCTGCGCGATCCTCACCTACGACCATCGCCTGGTCTCGGTCGAGGACGCCCTGCCGATCCACGTCATGTCGATGGACATGGCGACGCGCCCGCTGACGCAGCTCTTCGACGACATCAAGCCGGGCGACATCTACATCAACAACTGCCCGTTCACGGGCGGGACGCACCACGCCGACCTGATCATGTCGATGCCGGTGTTTTTCGAGGGCGAGCCGCTGTTCTGGGTGGTCGCGCTTTCCCACCACGCCGACACGGGAGCCCCCGCCCCTTCGACCTACCTGCCGTTCGCCAAGACGATCTTCGAGGAGGGCCTGCATTTCCCGTGCGTGCGGCTCGCCGAGAACTACAAGGAGAAGAAGGACATCCTGCGCATCGGCTCGATGCGCAACCGGGTGCCGGACCTCTGGCTCGGCGACGTCGCCGCCCAGAGCGGCGCCTGCCGCACGGCCGAGCGGCGCATCATCGACCTGATCGGGCGCTATGGCCGCGACACCGTCGTCGACTTCGTCGAGGACTGGTTCGACTACGGGCGCCGCTGTGCCAAGGCGGCCATCGCCAAGCTGCCGGCCGGCACCTACGAGTACACGACCACCCACGATCCGGTGCCGGGCGTCGCCGACGATGGCATCCCGGTGCACGTGAAGGTCACCGTTGACCCCGAAGCCGGCGAGATCGTCGTCGACGTGCGCGACAACATCGACAACGTTCCGGGCGGCCTCAACCTCTCTGCCAACACCTGCACGGGCTCGTGCCGCATCGGCGTGTTCAACAATCTCGACGAAACGATTCCCCACAACGAGGGATCGAAGTCGCAGATCAAGGTGCTTCTGCGCGAGGGCTGCGCCATCGGCGCGCCGAAATATCCGGTCGGCACCTCGGTCGCGACGACGAACGTCAACGACCGCCTGATGATCGCCGGCAACGCCGTCTTCTCGCGCATGGGGGCGCCCTACGGACAGGCGGAGGGCGCCTCGCACCTGCCGGCGGGCGTGGGCGTCATCTCCGGCTCGGACCCGTTCAAGCGCGGCAAGGGCTACGTCAACCAGATCTTCGTCGGCTATGGCGGCGGCGCGGCCAACCACGGCCACGACGGCTGGCTGACCTATTGCGGCCCGGCGAATGCGGGCTTGATCCAGCTCGATTCCGTCGAGGTGGACGAGTCGATGTATCCGATCGTCATCGAGCGGCGCGGCGTCGTGCGCGACAGCCAGGGCCTCGGCGAGTTCGAGGGCGCGCCGGGCATGGGCGGCGTGTTCTATCCGCTCGACCACGACATGACGATTATCTACGCCGCCGACGGCACGTCCAATCCGCCCCGTGGCGTGCTGGGCGGCACGACGGCGAAGGCGAGCTACTCGAAGCGCCTCGATCCGGACGGGAGCGAGGCGGTGCTGCCGGCATTCTCCGAGGAGGTGATTCCGGCCGGCAGCCGCATCGCCTTCACCGCCTGCGGCGGTGGCGGCTACGGCGAGCCGCTCAAGCGGAACCCGGATCGCGTCCTGCGCGCGGTCAATCGGGGATGGCTGAGCGCTGACGTGGCGCGCCGGTCCTATCGCGTCGCCCTGGCGGAAACGGCCGAGCCGGGCGTGCATGTGCTGGATGCCGCGGAGACCGCCAGTTTGCGCGGCGGCGCCTAGCCGATGTCGGGTCCCCGCGCCTTCGTGCTCCTCGTCATTGCTGCCCTCCTCTACGGCGGCAGCTTTCCCGTCAACCGGCTGGCCTCCCAGGCGGGATGGCCAGCCCTCGCCTTCGCTCTGGTGCCCGCGCTGCTCGCTGGCCTCGCTTTGGCAGCGCTCTGCGTCATCCGCGGCGTGCCGCTGTCGCTCGGGCGTCGGACGGTGACGGCCAATCTCGTCATTGGCGGGCTGGGGATCGGCCTGCCCGTCGGCATCCTCGTTGCGGCGGCCCAGCACCTGCCGGCCTCGACGCTGACGCTGGTCCTGTGCCTGTCGCCGATCCTGACGCTGACGCTCGCCGCGGCGACGGGCACCGAGCGCTTCGAGCGACGGATCTTCTTCGGCATGATCCTCGGCACCCTCGGCATCGTGCTGATCGTCTGGCCCGACAGCGGGGTCGTGGAAGAAGGCGGGGCGGGTTGGTTCCTGCTCGCGCTCGTCGCACCGACGATGTTCGCCGTCACCAATAACTGCGCGGTCTGGCTGCGCCCGCCGTCGACGCCGGCGCTGGCGATGGCCGCCGGAACGCTGATCGGCGGCGCCCTCGTCGCGACCCTCGTGGCGGTGGCGACCGGCGCCGGGTTCTGGCCGGCGGAGACCGGACCGGAACAGATCATCCCGCTGCTGCTGTCGGTGGCGATCAACGCCGTGGTGTTCTGGCTGTTCTTCGTGCTCGTAGCGGAGATCGGCGCGGCCCGGTTCTCGCTGTTCAACTATCTGGCGATCGCTGCCGGCATCCTGTGGAGCATGGCGGTTTTCGGCGAACGCCCCACGCCCGTCTTCTGGCTTGCGGCGGCGATGATGCTGTTGGGCATGCATCTGGCCCTGCGTGCCGGCCGGGGCGCCGCAGCAAAGCCGGACGCCCCGGGCTGATCCGCCACGGCGCGCGCCGTGGCGGAGCGTCCTCGACGGTCGGCCGCCGCGGGATCCGGCGCTACTTCGGGGCGGTCGGCAGGATGCGCGCCTCGACGTCGGCGCTGCGCGTATAGAGCCCGAGCACCTGCCCCTGCATGCGCAGCAGCGCCGCCACGGCGTCGAGCATCGGCGTGTCGATCTCGAGCCGGCGGGCGATCTCCAGCACCGAGGACACGAGCGGGTCGATCTCCATCGGCCGGCCGAGCTCGACGTCGTGGCGCGTCGAGGGCTTGTGGCCGACGATGTCAGTGCCGCCCTTGATGCGCTGGTCGATGCCGACGGCGAAGCGGGCGCCGACCGCCTCACCGACCCGCTTGCACTCGACCATCATGTCGTAGATCAGCTGCCGGGTCGCCCGGTCGGCACCGATGACGTCGAGGCTGGCGCCGGTCAGCGCCGAGACCGGGTTGAACGAGGCGTTGCCCCAGAGCTTGATCCAGATCTCGTCGCGCAGGCGGGGCTTGCGCGGTGCCTTCAGGCCGCCGGCGATCATCATCTCCGACAGTACCTTGACGCGCTCGCTCTCGGAGCCGTCGGGCTCGCCGAGCGTGAAGCGGTCGCCGCTCGAGTGATGGATGACGCCGGGCTCGGGGATGTCGCAGGCGGGATAGACGACGCAGCCGATCGCCCGCTCGGGACCGAAGAACTTCCACTGGGCTCCGCCGGGATCGACCGTCTCGAGCCACGTCCCGTCGAGGGAGGTGCCCGTCTTGGCGCCGTGGAAATACCACCACGGCACGCCGTTCACCGCCGGCACGACGGCGGTCTTCGGGCCGAGCAGCGGGCCAAACTGCTCGACCACGGCCGGCACGCTGTGGGCCTTCATGCCGACGATGACGTAGTCCTGGGCCCCGAGCTCGCGCGGGTCGCTCGTCGCCTTCAGCTTGTAGGTCTTCGCCTCGCCGTCCTTCTGCAGCGTCAGGCCCTTCGCCTGGATCGCCGCAAGGTGCGGGCCCCGGGCGACCAGCGACACCTCGGCGCCTGCCTCCGCCAGGGAGGCGGCGATATATCCGCCGATCGCGCCGGCGCCGAATACACAGACTTTCGCCATGGTCACGCGTCTCCCAGTCCGAGCGTCTTGGCGAGGCCGATGCGCTGGATCTTGCCGGTGGCGCCCTTCGGGATCTCGGGCAGGAACAGGATCTTCTTCGGTACCTTGAAGTGGGCGAGTTTCGCCTCGGCGAAGGCTTGCAGTTCGCCGCTCGTGAGCTCCCGGCCCTCCGCCAGCACGATCGCCGCGCCGACCTCCTCGCCGAGGATCTTGTGGGGGATGCCGAAGGTGACGCACTGCTGCACCGCCGGGTGCTCGAGCAGCACGTCGTCGACCTCGAGCGGCGAGATCTTCTCGCCGCCACGGTTGATGATCTCCTTGATGCGGCCGGTGATCTTCAGGTAGCCGTCCTCGTCGAGGAAGCCCTGGTCGCCGGTGCGGAACCAGCCCTCGATGAACCCCGTCGCGTTCGCCTGCGGGTTGTTCTCGTAGCCGCTCGTGACGTTCTCGCCGCGGATGCAGACCTCGCCCTCCTCGCCCGTCGCCGCCCAGTGGTCGCCGGCGCGGATGCGGATCTCGGGGCCGGCGGGCAGACCGACGAAGCCCGGTTTCTGCTGGCCTGGCGGCAGCGGGTTCGAGGCCATCTGGTGCGTCGCCTCGGTCATGCCGTAGGCCTCGATCACCGGGCAGCCGAAGGTCTCGCGCAGGGCCATGAACACGGGGGGCGGCAGCGAGGCCGACGACGAGCGCACGAAGCGCAGCTTCAGGGCGGCGACCAGGTCGGCATTGCGCTCGGCGCGCTGCAGGATCGCCTGGTGCATCGTCGGAACGGCGGAGTACCAGGTCGGCGTCTCGTCTGCGGCCCAGTGGAAGAACTTCAGGGCGTTGAAGCCCGGCGTGCAGCAGACCGAGGCGCCGGCCGAAGCCGAGGACAACACCACCGCAATCAAGCCGTGGATGTGGAAGAGCGGCATGACGTTGAGGCAGTGGTCCTCGGGCGTCAGCGCCAGCGTCCGCGAGATGTTGTTCGCCGAGGCGTGGAGGTTCGCCTGCGACAGCGGCACCACCTTCGGCCGCGAGGTGGTGCCGGAGGTGTGCAGCACCAGCGCCTCGTCACCCTCCCCCGGCGCCCGCGCCTCCGCCTCATCGGGCCAGAGGGTGAACTCGCCGGCCGGTGCGTCGGCGGCGACGGTGAGCTCCTCCACCGGGATGCCGACGCGCGCCGCGACGGCCCGCACCGGGTTCTCCGAACCCGCCTCGACGAGGACGAGCTTCGGCTTCAGGTCGGAGAGATAGAACTCGAACTCGGCGTCCTTGTAGCCGGGATTGAGCGGGGCCGCCGACAGCCCGGAGGCGACGGCGAGGAAGGCCGCGGCCATCTCCGGGCCGTTCGGCAGCACGATCGCCACGCGGTCACCGGGGCCGATGCCGCGCGCGGCGAGCTGCCGGTGCGTCCTCGCCACGAGCGCGCGCAGGGCCTCGAAGGTGAGCGGCGGCCGGCCTGGCGCCGTCAACGCCGTCGCGCCCGGCGGCGCTCCCTGCAGCAAGCTCAAGACGGTCTTCGCCATCGCCGTTCCTCTCCCAGTGCGTCCCGTCTTTGCCGACGAGTTCGTGACGTCATTTGCGGGCGTCGGCCGCCCGTGTGCAAGCGGTTGCTGCGAACCGTGACGACGAACCAATTCTACTTTGGTTCGCCGCACTCTACTTGGTGAATATTTGCGCGGACTGAACCGCCAGTGCAAT
>CALRZT010000200.1:0-9201 GCA_943372725.1 Pseudoxanthobacter soli DSM 19599 | reverse complement strand
TCAAGACGATCCGCTGAGCGTCAGGCGCCGAAGCCGGCGCGCTTCAGCCGCACGATCGCGAGGTCGAGGGCGGAGAGGAAGGCGGAGCGGTCGCGCGGCGAGAACGGCTTCGGCCCGCCCGTCACCTCGCCGGCGGAGCGCAGGTCGTCCAGCAGGTTGCGCGTGGCGAGCGCCATGCCGATCGAGGCCTCGGTGAAGGCGCGGCCGGTCGGCGAGATCACCGATGCGCCGGCTTTGACGCAGCGGTCGGCGAGCGGCACATCGGCGGTGACGACGACGTCGCCCTTCCCCGCCCGCTCGGCGATCCAGTCGTCGGCCACGTCCGGGCCGCCGCCGACGTGGATGCGGGTGATCCAGTCCTCCCGCGGCACCGCGATCGGCTGGTTCGCCACCACGGTGACCGGCAGCCGGTGACGCTCGGCGACGCGGTAGATCTCCGCCTTCACCGGACAGGCGTCGGCGTCGACAAAGATGGTGATCGGCCGGGCGGGGATGGGATCGTCGGACATGGCGCAGCCGATGCCAGAGCCAGGCCGTCGGTGCAAGCCGCCATGCCCTCACACGGCCGGCAGGTCGTCCAGTGCGAAGGCGAGGGCGCGGGGCGCGGCCGTAGGCTCCAGCCGGTCCGAAGCGCGATACTCACGTACGAAGGCGTAGCCGCCGGGGCCGGGGCCGATATGCACGCGCATCGTGCGGGCTGCAGCGTTGATCACCCAGAGCTCCCGAACACCGTGCTCTGCGTAGATCAGCGGCTTGCGGCCAAGGTCATAGTCTAGCGAGCTGTCTGCGACCTCGACGGCGAGCAGCACGTCCGGTCCGCGCACGTTGGCGAGGCCGACGCTGCGGTCGAAGACGATGAAATCCGGCTCGAGGTAGGTCGTTTTGCTCAGGTAGAGACCGGTCTCCGGAGCGAACGCATAGTCGTCCGGACAGCGCCTGGCCCAATGCATGTTGAACGCGACCTTGATCGCCTCGTGCCGGTTCCCCTTCGGCGACATCGGCACGATCTCCCCGCCGATCAGTTCGAGCCGCTCGTCGGGATCGACCAGTCCCGCCTCGACCATCTTCTCGAGATCGGAGATCGTGAACGCGCGGCGCGCAAGCCCCTCCGCCGCCCGGCTGACGGGCGTCGCTCCGACGGTCTCGAAGACACCGGCGATGACGTTCATGTTGCCAGTATAGCGCAGGACGCCCAAAGGCGGGAGGCCGCGCACCGGTAGCGCGGATGCGGCCAGTCGAGGACCGGCTCCCCCTCACCCTTCGCGGGTGAAGATCTTCTCGCCCTGCTCGTCGATGATCTGGCGGCCCTTGGCGAGCGCCACGTCGGCGGCGGCGTCGATCGAGCCGAAGCGGTCGGCGCGGATGAAGCGGTGCTCGCGCTCCACCCCGTCGACCACCTTCACGATGGCGCCGGCCGTCTGGTACTGGCCGCCCTCCTGGAAGGGCGCCGCGCGGACGGTGAAGCCCTTGTGCTCGATCTCCTTGACGGCCTTGGCCGCCGCCGGATCGCTGCCGCTCTCGCTCTTAGCCCCGAGCCCGAACAGGGATTTCAGGAAGGACATCGTCGCTCCGCTGGCGCTGTGGCGCCGCCCGCTCGAGGCGGGCGGCCGCTCAGTTGTCGAGGAAGCTGCGCAGCTTGCGCGAGCGGCTCGGGTGCTTGAGCTTCCTGAGCGCCTTCGCCTCGATCTGGCGGATGCGCTCGCGCGTCACCGAGAACTGCTGGCCGACCTCTTCCAGCGTGTGGTCGGTGTTCATGCCGATGCCGAAGCGCATGCGCAGCACGCGCTCCTCGCGGGGGGTGAGCGAGGCAAGCACCCGCGTCGTCGTCTCGCGCAGATTGCTCTGGATCGCCGCGTCGATCGGCAGGATGGCGTTCTTGTCCTCGATGAAGTCGCCGAGGTGCGAATCCTCCTCGTCGCCGATCGGCGTCTCGAGCGAGATCGGCTCCTTGGCGATCTTCAGGACCTTGCGCACCTTCTCGAGTGGCATCGCGAGCTTCTCGGCCAGCTCCTCGGGCGTCGGCTCGCGACCGATCTCGTGCAGCATCTGGCGCGAGGTGCGGACGATCTTGTTGATCGTCTCGATCATGTGCACCGGGATGCGGATCGTGCGGGCCTGGTCGGCGATCGAGCGGGTGATCGCCTGCCGGATCCACCACGTCGCGTAGGTCGAGAACTTGTAGCCGCGGCGGTACTCGAATTTGTCCACCGCCTTCATCAGGCCGATGTTGCCCTCCTGGATGAGGTCCAGGAACTGCAGGCCGCGGTTCGTGTACTTCTTGGCGATGGAGATGACGAGCCGGAGGTTCGCCTCCACCATCTCCTTCTTCGCCTGCCGGGCCTCGCGCTCGCCCTTCTGCACCATGTGGACGATGCGGCGGAACTCGATGATCTCGAGGCCGGTCTCGGTCGCCTGGTTCTGAATCTCCTGGCGCAGCTCGCGGATGCGGTTCGCCTCGCGCGAGACGAACTCGCGCCAGCCTCGGCCCGACAGGTTCGCCACTCGCCGCGTCCAGTTCGGATCGAGCTCGGAGCCCTGGTACTCGCGCAGGAAGCTGTCGCGCGACACGCCATAGGATTCGGCAAGCCGCAGCAGCCGCCCCTCGTGGCCCATCAGCCGACGGTTGATGTCGTAGAGCTGCTCGACCAGCGCGTCGATGCGGTGCTGGTTGAGCGACAGCTCCTTTAGCTCGGCGACGATGTCGTCGCGGAACTTCTTGAAGCGGCGCTCCTGGCTCGGCGACAGCAGCTTGTTCTGCAGGCGCTGCTCGACGTTCTGGTCCTGCAGGCGGCGCAGCTTCTTGTAGTTCTCGGCGATGACGTCGAAGGTGGCGAGCACCTTCGGCTTCAGCTCGGTCTCCATGGCGGCGAGCGAGACGTTCGATTCGTAGTCGTCCTCGCCGTCGTCGGTCTCCTCCGGGGTCGGTACCGGCGCTTCGCCGTCCTCCCCCTCGACCTCGCCGTCGCCCTTCGCCTCGACGTCAGGCCCGGCATAGGAGGCCTCGAGGTCGATGATGTCGCGGAGCAGGATCTTCCCTTCGATCAGCTCGTCGCGCCAGATGATGATCGCCTGGAAGGTCAGCGGGCTCTCGCACAGACCGGCGATCATCGCCTCGCGGCCGGCCTCGATGCGCTTGGCGATGGCGATCTCGCCCTCGCGCGACAGGAGCTCGACCGAGCCCATCTCGCGCAGGTACATGCGCACCGGATCGTCGGTGCGCTCGGACGGCTCGCGCGTCGTCGTGGTGCGGGCGACCGCGGTCGGCTGCGCCTCGACGAGCTCGCCGCCCTCCTCCTCGCCACCCGCGTCCGCCGCCTCGGCCTCCTCGGCCTCCTCGGCGTCGATGACGTTGATGCCCATGTCGTTGAGCATCGCCATGGTGTCCTCGATCTGCTCGGAGGTCACCTCCTCGGAGGGGAGGACCTCGTTCAGCTCGTCGTAGGTCACGTAGCCGCGCTTCTTGGCGGCCTTGATCATCCGCTTGACGGCGGCGTCCGAAAGATCGAGCAGCGGCCCGTCAGACGTCTCGGCTGCGGGCTCCGGGGCTTCCTCGGTTTCGGTCGCCTTGGCTGCCATGTTCTGCTCCAGGTCGTCTTCGTCGTTACGATGCGTCACGGCGGTCCGGGGCGACCGGTCCCGTCGGCGGCCGCTCTGACCCGGCCGCACAAGCCTCGCGCCATATTCCCGACCGATAGGTAGGGTGACGCGCCAGTCTCTGCCATGCGGGGCGTCCCGGAGGCGGGACGAGCCGAATGAACAGGTCGGCGACGCAGGATCGCCAAACAATAAATGCGCCGAGGCGTCGCCGCCCCGTCGCGCCTCGATCTCCCGCTCCGCCCCCGCACGCCGCCGGCAATTGAAGCCCGGGCCTTTCACGGCCTCTTGCGGACCGGGCCGAAACCTGTCTCGGGTCACGGTCGGCCGGGTCGCTTAGATAGCGTCTCGCCGCAAAACTGCAAGCTGTTCCAGAATATCGGCGTCCGAGGCGGGCCGGGTCGGCCCATCAGCCGGTGTTGCGCAGCCCGGCGGCGATGCCGTTGATCGAGATCAGGATACCGCGCTGCGCCTTCTCGTCGACTTGGCCCGCCCGCCAGCGCCGCAACAGTTCCACCTGCAAATGGTTGAGCGGCGCGATGTAGGCGGACCGGTGGGCGATCGAGCGGGCGAGCGTCGGGTTGTCGGCGAGGCGCTCGGTGGTGCCGGTGATGGCGTCGAGCGCCTTCACGGTGCGGTCGAATTCGGCCTCGATCGCCGCGAAGATGCGCTCCGCCAGCCCCTTGTCGGCGACGAGGTCGGCGTAGCGGCGGGCGACGCCGAGGTCGGCCTTCGCCAGCACCATGTCCATGTTGGACAGCAGCGCCTGGAAGAACGGCCAGGACGCGCCCATCCGCTTCAGGAGCAGCAACCGCTCCGCCGCATCTTCGGCGAGGAACCCTTCCACCGCCGAGCCGAAGCCGTACCAGCCCGGCAGCGCCACCCGGCTCTGGCCCCACGAGAAGCTCCAGGGGATGGCGCGGAGGTCCTCGATGCGGCGGTTCGCCTTCCTGGAGGCGGGGCGGGAGCCGATGTTGAGCTCGGCGATCTCGGCGATCGGAGTCGCCGCGAAGAAATAATCGGAGAAACCCTCCGTCTCGTAGACGAGGCCGCGATAGGCGCGCATCGACAGCTCCGACAGCGCCGCCGCCGCGTCGAGGAACTCCGCCGGGGCGGTGTCGGCGGGGGCGAGCAGCGTCGCCTCGAGCGTCGCCGCCGTCAGCGTCTCGAGGTGGCGGCGGCCGATCTCGGGGTTGGCGTACTTGGCGTTGATCACCTCGCCCTGCTCGGTCAGGCGGATCTGGCCCTTCACGGTGCCGGGCGGCTGCGCGAGGATCGCCTGGTAGCTCGGCCCGCCACCGCGCCCGACAGCGCCGCCGCGGCCGTGGAAGAGCCGGAGCGTCAGGCCGGGCTTGCCGTCGAACAGGCGGGCGAGCGCAGTCGAGCCGCGGTAGAGTTCCCAGTTCGAGGTGAAGTAGCCGCCGTCCTTGTTGCTGTCGGAATAGCCGAGCATGATGTCCTGCTCGGCGCCGGAATTGCGCACCAGCGTCTCGATGCCGGGCAGGTCGTAGAAGGCCCGCATGATCGGCTCGGCGGCGCGCAGGTCCTCGATCGTCTCGAACAGCGGCACGACGATCAGGTCCACGGTGGCGAGCGAGGCGTCGGCCGGCGCCAGCGTGCGCGCCATCAGCCCGCACTCCTTCTGCAGCAGCAGCACCTCGAGGAGGTCGCTGACGCTCTCGGTGTGGCTGATGATGTAGTGGCGGATCGCCTCGCGGCCGAACTCGCGCCGCAGCGTCCGCGCCGCCTCGAAGATCGCGAGCTCGCCCACTGCGAGCTCCGAATACTCGGCGCCGCGCACGCGCAGCGGCCGCGGGTCCTGCAGGAGCCGCAGCAGCAACGCCCGCTTGTCCTCCTCGACAAGCGCCGAATAGTCCGGCTCGAGGCGGGCGACGGCGAGGAGCTCGGCGATCACCGCCTCGTGCTTGTCGGAGCTCTGGCGGATGTCGGTGGTGGCGAGGTGGAAGCCGAACACCTCGACGGCGCGGATGAGCGGCGCGAGCCGCACCCCCACCATCGGCCCGCCGTGGTGGCGCTCGAGCGATTCCTTGATCACCCCGAGGTCGGTCAGGAACTCCTCCGGCCCGCCATAAGGCACCGCCGGCGCCACCGCGTGGCGCAGCGCCTCGGTGCCGGTGAGCGCCCGGAGCGTACCCGCAAGGCGGGCATAGATCCCCGTCAGTGCGCGGCGATAGGGCTCGTCCTCGCGGTGGCCGTTGTCGTCGCCGCCGCGGTCGGCAAGCGCGACGAGGTCCGCCGTGCAGTCGACGAGGCGGCGCGACATCGACAGCTCGGCGCCGAGCTCGTGCACCTCGACGAGATAGTGCCGCAACACGATCTCGGCGTGGCGGCGAAGCGCCATCGTCAGCGTCTCGGCGGTGACGTTTGGGTTGCCGTCGCGGTCGCCGCCGATCCAGTTGCCCATGCGCAGGAACGGTGCGACGGGCCGGCCGACGTGGCTCTCCAGTTCCTCGTAGACGCGCGGGATCTGCTTGAGGAACGTGGTGCGGTAGTAGCCGAGCGCGTTCTCGATCTCGTCGCGGACGGTGAGCCGCGTGTAGCGCAGCAGCCGTGTCTGCCAGAGCTGCACGATGCGCGCCTTCAGGAGCGCGTCGTTGGCGGCCCGAGCCCGCCCCCCGCGCAAGCTGCGCCGCACCGCCAGGAGCTCGCCGATGGCGCGCTCGGCATCGAGCGTGCTCTTGCGCTGCACCTCGGTCGGGTGGGCCGTCAGCACCGGGGAGACGAAGCTGCGCGACAGCGCCCGCGCCACCTTGTCGGACCCGATGCCCGCCTCCTTCAGGCGGGCGAAGGAGTTGGCGAGGCTGCCCTCGCTCGCCTCCTCGAGCGCCTCCTCGCGGTTGCGCCGCTGCAGGTGGTGGCAGTCCTCGGCGAGATTGGCGAGGTGGGAGAAATAGCTGAACGAGCGGATCACCGAGACCGTCTCGGAGGGCGATAGTCGCGTCAGCAGCCGGTCGAGCTCGCGGCGGGCGGCAAGGTCAGCCTTGCGCTGGTCGGAGACCGACAGCCGGCGGATCGCCTCGATCAGCTCGAAGGTCGCCTCGCCTTCCTGTTCGCGGATGGTGTCGCCGAGGATCTGTCCGAGCAGCCGGACGTCGTCCTTCAGCGGCTGGTCGGGATCGCTCTCGACGGCGGCGATATCGACGGCAGACTTGCGCACGGTGTCCTCGGAAGCTCGGTTCATCACATCCCGTCTCGCAAGCCCCGTGCCACGGCGGGGCAGATCACTGGCGAGGCCCGCCGCGGACGATGACGCCGCACAGCGCGTCGCCCACGTCGCCGGCCCGGCGGCATCACCCCGGCGAGGCGCCCGCCTTAACCCGCCACTAGCGACATTCCGGCGACGGCACAACGCCCCGCCTCACCCGGCGCCACGAGGGCGCCGGGGCAGGTCGCTTCTCACGCGAGCACATCTACGGGTGCGGGCGCAGCTCAGCCCGAGAGCTGTGGCGTCGAGGTGCCCGGGCTGCCCCGGCGCGGCCGCCGACGCGCCTGGCCGGTGCGCCAGGGAACCTCGGCGTTCATGTGAATGGTCGGTCCGAGGATCTGCGGGCGCTGGTCGTACTGGAGCTCGCTGAGGCGCTCCCGGACCTTGGCGACGAGATCCTTGAAGGTGATCTTCGCCTCCTCGCGCAGCACGCTCGCCAGGCAGAAGGTGAAGGCGCCATAGCTCGTCGCGCCGTGCCGGTACTCGTAGGACAGCTCGTTCTCGCCGCACGCCTCGATGATCAGCGGGAGATAGGGTCCGACGGGCTTCTTGCCGCGCGTCCCGGCGAGGCTGCGGTACTGCTTCTCGCTGTCGCGCCTCAGCATCGTCGCGCGCCCGAGGCGGACGGTGGCGCGATTCTCGCCGAAGAAGCGGTCGTTGGCGTCGCTGTCCGGGCTGAACTCCGGGTTCAGCGGCGCGAAGTCGCGATCGACCCACATCTGTGTGTCGAGATGCCACTTCAGCTGGCGGTGCCGGATGTCGTCCGGCGGAGAGATGCCGCGAGCCTTGGCGCCGCTCTGCCGGTGCATGCTGCCGGCGTGGCAGCAGTCGAACAGCAACATGAGCTGCGTCTCGTAGGGGAGCTGGCTGTAGAGCCCGTAGATCTGCTCGTCGGAGATCGACTTCTCCGGCGTCCAGTCGAAGTCCCACGGCACCAGCGTCTCGGTCAGCCGGTCGGGCTCGTCGAACTCGCCGTACTCCGGCACGCGGGCACCGTGGCCCGAGTAGTAGAAGACCAGCTGGTCGCCGGGCTGGGCATCGTCGAGCAGCCACGCCAGACGCGAGAGGATGCCGCTCGCGGTGGCGCGATCGTCGAGGCAGGTGCGGATCTCCTCCGGCGCGAACCCGCACTCCTGCAGCACGGCGCTCATCGTGAAGACGTCGTTGACGCAGCCGGCCAGCCGGTCGGCCTCGCGGGGATACTGGTCGATGCCGACCAGGAGAGCCTTCCGGCCGGGCTTGGCGGCCTTGCGGGGCACCGTGCGCGCCCACGGGTCGACCGTCTTGCCGAGCGCACGCGCTCCCGTGGTGACCAGCGCCAGCGGCCGCCACAGCGAGCCGATCGTGACGTTGTGCGCCAGGTAGGACGTCGCCGCGTGGTCGCCGACGCCGGGGATGTCGAACGGCGTCAGCAGCTGCGAGAAATCGGCCACCCCCTGCAGGCGGATCTCCGCCGTGAAGACGTCGTCGTGCTCGTTGTAGAGGTGGTGCCAGTGGTGGACCGGCGGCATCCCGATGCGCCCGTGCGTCAGGTTGCCGACGACGAACGGATTGCCGATCTGCGAGCCGAAGGTGACGTAGCGGGCGGACTTCAGCACCTTCGCCACCACACCCCCCGCCGCCTCCGCGTGGGTGAACGCGTTGTAGGTGACGAGCGAGCCGAGGCTGTGGGCGAGGATGACGTCCGGCTTGAACTCCCGCACTTTGTCGAGCACCAGCGTGCGCGTCTTTTCCTGGAACTCGGCGTCCTCGACCCAGGCGACGACGTAGCCGGCCGTCCACCGCACCCGGTCCGAGACAGAGCCCATCCCGCGCTGCCGGCGCGTCAGGCCGCCGAGGCCGCTCGCCCCGAGCTTCCAGAGCGCCTTAACGGTGTCGAGAAAGTCGATCTCCGTCTCTTCGAAGATCTTGTCGTAATCGACGAACGCGAACTCCAGCGTCACCTCGGTGTCGGCGTCGAAGCACGACCGGATCGCCGTCTCCCACTCCGCCTTCCACGGCGAGGTGCGGTGGTCGCCCAACCCGTGCACGCCGAGGATCCTGATCGTCTTCGCCATGTGCGTTCCCCCTCACCGATGCCGACCGGAAGAGGCCGACCGGCCTGATCAGAACTACAACCCGAAGATGCCGACTTTAAATCACTATTCCTTTAGCTGTGACGGCTGGGCCCGACCGGCGCCGGTCGGATCGGCCCCCTACCCGCCCGCCGCCTCGATCGACAGGCTGGCACCGGCGCCGTAGGCGGCGCGAATCTTGCGCGCCTCGTCGGCGAGCGCCCGCTCGTCGGCCTGATAGTCACCCTCCCGGCGGGCGTGTTCGGCGCTCAAGGCCCGGAGACGCTGCCACGTCTCCTCGTCGATGGTCTCCCCAGTCGCCCGCGT
>CALRZT010000199.1:0-9230 GCA_943372725.1 Pseudoxanthobacter soli DSM 19599 | reverse complement strand
GGGTGAGCGATGTCGGACGATCCGGCGCTGCGCGAGATGGTGCTCGACGCCATCGCGTACGTGGTGGCGGAAACGGGGGCGCGGGCCGTCAGCCTGGATGAGGCGGCGGCGCACGCCGATCTCGATCCGGGCGAGGTGCGCCGCGTCTTCCCGACGCTCGAAAGCCTGCAGGCGGCCGTCGTCGACCGCCTGTTCGAGACCTTCTACCAGGATATCGCCACCGCGGCCGGCGACGACGACGGCCCCGGCGCCTTCGCCCATGCGACGCTCGCCGCCACCCGCGCCCGCTTCGAGCGCAACGACTTCCCGCGCGTCGCCGCCGCCGTGCTGCCGTCGCTGCCGATCCATCCGCAGGTCCGCGCGGCAACGGTGGTGCATCGCCGCGCCATGCGCCGCTCCCTCGAGCAGGACGGGATGAGCGCCGGCCACGCGGCGCTGTTCACCGTCGCCGTGGACGGCCTCTGGCTCGCCTCGATGCTCGAGCTCGAATCCCTCGACGTCGCCGAGCGCGAGCGTCTCTTCGACTGCCTGGAGACGCTGCTGCCACCGCGCGGCGCTCCCGCGGGCTGAGCCGCATATCCGGAAAATTTGAGCGCCGCTGGGCAACCTTGAACGGCGCGAACCGTCTCGCGGCGTGCTAGGTGTCGTGCAACACACGGTGCGGGGGCAACCGGATAACGACAAGTGGGGGAGCGGATGGCGAAGGGGCTGTCGCGCCGCGGATTTCTGAAGGCGGGGCTGGTCTCCGGCGTCGCCTACAAAATCGCGATGCTCGCCGGGCCGGCGCGGGCGGATCTCGTCGAGACGCCGGCGAGCCGGGTGCCGCCCTGGGTCGGCCCCGACGGCAAGGCCCGCTTCCGCTACGACGCCGTCGCCAAGGTCACCGGCGAAAAGACGTTCGGGCGTGATTTCCGCGCCGTCGACATGGCCGGCTGGCCGCGCGAGCAGAGCCACGCCTTCATGGTCTTCGGCGACCGCGCGGACCACGCGTTCGAAGGCATCGATCTGTCGGTGCTGGGTGCGGCGGCGGACGCCGACAACCTGTTGCCCGACCGTGTCGTGATGGGCGCCGACCTCGTTCGCGACGGCGTGCGGCCACCGAGCGACACCGACGGCCTGCCGGACGGCTTCTACGGCGACGTCTTCCTGGTGCCGGCCGGCGAGACGCCGCGCTTCCTCGGCCAGCCGGTGGCGCTTTTGATCTACCACGACTTCGCCCGCTACGACGCCGCCAAGCGGCGCATCCGCTTCGATACCGAGGTCGTGAAGTGGGGCGCCCGCACCGCCCCGAACACGCCGGGCAACTACGGCACCGGCCGCTACGTCCGCATCGGCGGCGACCGGCCGGACGACCGCGACGTCTATTCCCCCCTCGACGGCGGCACCACTGTCTACGGCCGCTTCGAGGGCGAGACGGTGGTCTGGCCGGCCGCCGACGAGGCCGGCGACGCCACGGCGCGGGCGATGTGGGCGGCCGCCCGCCTCGACGAGGAGATCGCCGACGCCGGCGACGACGTGCTGGTGCTGACGCGCGAGCATTATTCGCAGTCGATCGATGCCTCGGCGATGGAGGCCGATAACGGCCTCGTCTGGTACGACCTCGTGACGGGGACGCTGCGCGCCGTTCTCGGAACCCAGTCGCCCTACGAGACCGTCGCCTCGACCGTCTCGATGTTCGACAAGTCGCGCTTCCGGCTGACGAAGTTCGATCTCTCGATCGGCTACACCGTCGGCTACGGCACCAAGGACCACTCGGTCTTCCCGTTCTTCGCCGTCGTCGCCGGGCTCTATGGCGAGGGCCGGCCGGTGCGGCTCGCGCTCGACCGCTTCGAGCACTTCCGCACCGCGATGAAGCGGCACCCGTTCTGGATGACGTCGACGCTCGTCGTCGACCGCACCACCGGTGCCTTCCGGGTGCTGAAGGGCGCGTACCGCACCGACGGCGGCGGCCGGCGCAACTTTTCGCCGGAGGTCTCGCTCGTCGGCACCTCGGCGGCGCAGTCGGTCTACTACTTCCCGAAGAGCGACCTCTCGGTCGCCTCCTTTGCCTCACGGGCGGTCGAGTCCGGCTCGACGCGCGGCTACGGCACCGTCCAGACGATGACGGCCACGGAGGTACTCGTCGACGCCGCGGCGGCCGAGCTCGGCATCGACCCGATCGCGCTGCGCCGGAAGAACCTCTTCCGCTCCGGCATGAAGAACACCCAGGGCGCCGTCCCCGGCGGGGCGCTGCGCAACGAGGAGATCCTCGACCGGGCGGCCGCCCACCCGCTGTGGCGCGACCGTGCCGCGGCGAAGGCGGCGTTCGAGGCGCAAAACCCCGGCAAGCGCTACGGCGTCGGCTACGCCCAGGTGCAGAAGGACTACGGCTGCGGCGCCGAGGCCGCGATCACCACCCTGTCGTTCGATGCCGCTGGCCGGCTGACGATGCGCCAGCAGGGCATGGAGATGGGCACCGGCCTCACCACCGCCCAGGCGATGATGGTCGCGGCCGTGCTCGGCCGCGTCCCCGACCTCTACGACTACGGCGCTACCCGCTTCCCGGAGATGCCGCTCGTCTCCAACGAGATCCCCTACTCGATCACCCAGGAGGAGCAGGACCGGCTCGCCGCCGATCCGCACTGGACGCCGTCCTACCTGTCGGCGATGACCGCCTCCAACAGCGTCTACTACATCGGCCACGCCACCCGCACGGCGGCGAAGGCCCTGCTCGCCCTGTCGCTGTGGCCGGCGGCGGTGGCGCTGTGGTCGCGCGGGCCGGGCGGCGGCCAGATCGCACCGCTCGCCGTGACGCTCGCCGACGTGCGCATCGTCGACGGAATGCTCGCCGGCGGCGGTCTCGAGCCGCTGCCGCTCGACCGCCTCGCCGCCACCGCTCACGAGCGCGGCCTCGTCACCGGCGTCAGCGTCCACACCTTCAACCGCTGGAAATGGGCGACGGCGAGCTTCGACGTGCCCGGCGTCGGCCCGACGACGCTGCCGATCGACGCGCTGTCCGTCCAGTACGGCGACGGCGCGCCGCCCGAGCAGAAGGCGCTGATGACCGCCGGCGGCTTCCACTTCCTGCCGCGCACGGCGGTGGACTATCCCGAGACGGCGCTGAACAACGCCGGCGTCACCTACTACACGACGGTCGGCACCATCACCGAGGTGGTCGTCGACACCGCCACCTGCGAGGTGCGCGTCACCAACCACCACTCGATCCTCGAGTGCGGCGGCCAGGTGGTGCCGGAACTCGTCTCCGGCCAGCTGCAGGGCGGCCTCGCCATGGGCATCGGCCACGCGCTCTACGAGGAGCTGCCACTCTACGAGGGCGGCCCCTCCGACGGCACCTGGAACTGGAACCGCTACCGCCTGCCCCACGCCGCCGACGTCGCCGTGTGGAAGCAGACGTCCGAGATCCTGCCGCCGCTCTCCGACACCGATCCGCCGAAGGGCATGGCAGAGGTGGTGATGATCGCGGTCGTGCCCGCCATCATCAACGCCGTCGCCGACGCCATCGGCCACCGCTTCAGCGAGACGCCGATCACCCCGGCGCGCATTCGCGAGGTGCTGCCGTGACGATCGCCACCCGCCCGCTCTCCCTCGTCGTCAACGGCCGCCAGGTCGGCCCGCTCGACGTTCCGGAGAACCTGATGATGGTCGACTTCCTGCACGAGTACCTGAACCTCACCGGCTCCCGGCTGGCGTGCGGTCAGGGCGTCTGCTGGGCCTGCACGGTGATGCTGCTCGACACCGACGGCGCCCCGCCGCGCGAGATCCGCACCTGCATCACCGGCGCCCACTTCTTCCAGGGCCGGCACGTCCGCACCGTCGAAGGCCACGCCGAGCGCGACGCCGACGGCGCCGTCGTGGCGCTGTCGCCGGTGCAGCAGGCCTTCATCGAGCACTTCTCGTTCCAGTGCGGCTACTGCACGCCGGGCTTCGTCACTGGCGCGACCGTGCTGATCGAGCAGCTGAAGCGCCAGCCCGTCGCGCGGGCCGACGTCGAGACCACCATCGAGGCGGCCCTGTCGCCGCACGTCTGCCGCTGCACGGGCTACGTGCGCTACTACGAGGCTGTGCGGTCGGTGATCCTCGACACGCCCGGCCTCGTAGTCGGGTAGGAGGCCGCACCATGATCATCCGCAAGGTCTGGCACCGGGTCCTCCTCGCCGCCGCGGTCATCGTCGTGCTCGGCGGCGGCTTCGCCCTCGCCGTCCTCGCGGGCGCCTTCGAGCGGAGCGTCGTCAGTGCTGCCGTCGACACGCCGCTGACGCCGGAGGAGATCGCCGAGCTCGCGCCGCGCGGCCGCTACATCGCCACGGCCGCCGACTGCGTGGCCTGCCACACCGCCGTCGGCGGGGCGCCGTGGGCGGGTGGCCGGCCGTTCGAGATGCCGATGGGCACGCTCTACGCCACCAACATCTCGCCGGACCCGACCTACGGCATTGGCGCGTGGACCCGTGCCGACTTCCACCGGGCGCTGCGCGACGGCGTCGCCAAGGGCGGCCGCCACCTCTATCCGGCGATGCCCTACGTCTCCTACCGGCAGATGAGCGAGGCCGACGTCGACGCCGTCTGGGCCTACATGCTGACCCGCGAGCCGATGGCGGTGCCGGACCGCCAGGACAGTCTGCCGTTCCCCTATGTCCGCCAGTTCATGACGTTCTGGAACCTCCTCAACCTGCCCGGCGACGTGCCGGCGCCGGCGGCGCAGAAGTCGGCCGAGTGGAACCGCGGGCGCTATCTCGTCGACGCGCTGGGCCACTGCGGCGAGTGTCACACGCCGCGCGACATCACCATGGGCATGGTGTCGTCGCGCTATCTCCAGGGCGCCGTCATCGAGGGCGTCGATGCCCCCGACATCACGCCGGAGGGCCTCGCCCGCCTCGGCTTCGCGCCGGAGCGGCTCGCCCACTTCATGCGATCCGGCATGGGCCCCGAGGGCGTCATGGGATTCGCCATGTACGACGTCGTCCACCACTCGACGCAGTACCTGACGGACGAGGATGCCGCCGCGATGGCGGCCTATCTCGCCGGCGAGCCGGCCCCGGCCGTGCCCGTCGTCGCGGCCGCGCCGATCGCCCCGGACACGGCGGAGAACGGCCGCCGCCTCTATGTCGCCGTCTGCGCCGGCTGCCACGGCATCGAGGGCGAGGGCACGCCGACGATGACGCCGGCGATGACGACGAACGCCGAACTGCGCCTGCCGCGTCCGACCAACCTGCTGGCGGTGCTCGCCGACGGCATCCCGTGGCGCGACTTCCCGCACGGCAACCGCCTGCAGGACATGCCGGGCTTCACCGATCTCCTCTCCGACGCCGAGATCGCCGACCTGTCGAACTACCTGCGCGCCACCTGGGGCGGCCGCGCGCCCGACGTCGCCGCGGCCGACGTCGCCACCCTGCGCCGCGCCCGCGACTGAGCGACGGCGCCCGCCGCGACGCCGCTCGCGCCGGCCTGTCGCCGTGCGCACCCGCGTTCCGGCGCGGGCCTCCACACGCCTCCTGCGCCCCCGCCCTCGCGCACCAGCCCGGCGCAAGCCTCGCCGTCGATTGTCCCGCTTCGGCGGCATACCTTCCGTTTCGACGACCGCATGGACCCCTGCGTCCTCGGCGGCCTCCGAAAGGGAGTGTTGTTCGCGCAACATCCCTATCGAAGGTGCACTCACTCATGTCTGGGTTACGTCTCACCATCGGTGCCAAGCTCGGCATCAGCGCCGCCGCCGGCATCCTTCTCGCGGGAACGATCATCGTCGCCCAGCTCATGGTCGGCTCGCGCGTCCAGGAGGCCGAACAGGTCGTCCGCGACCAGCAGTCCATCGAGATCCTGGCGCTGCAGTCGAACATCGCGCTGCGCCGCATGCAGGCCTTCACCAAGGACATCCGCCTGACCCTTGATCCGGTTCAGGTCGACAAGCTCGCCAAGAGCGTCGAGGCGGACATGGCCGAGGGCGAGAAGCAGCTCGACCAGGCGGCCGATCTGGCGACGTTGCCGGCCAACAAGGAGCGGCTCCACAAGATCGGCGAACTCTTCGCCACCTATGGCAAGGCGACGCTCCAGATCGCCGAGATCCACAAGCAGGAAATCGCCGGCCACGCCGAGCGCGACGAGGTCGCTGGACAGTGGAACGGGCGCGCCGAGAAGGCGAGCAATGCCCTCGCCGCGAGCAGCGATGTCGATCGCCTGCTCCTCGCCCTCGCCGACGCCGAGCGCGACTTCCAGATGATCCGCGCGAATTCCTGGCGCTACGCGATGAGCCACGACGAGGCGCTCCTGAAGGGCATCGAAGGTGCCGAGGAACACGGCGCCGCGTCCTTCGCCTCGCTTCGCGCCGCCGTCGGCGGGGTGCCCGGCATCCTGCAGCCGGTCAACGAGCTCTCCCAGGTCTTCGACACCTATGTCGCCAAGACCAAGGAGGTCATGGCCCTGACGGAGAAGCTCGACGCGCTCGTTGCCGATGTGTCCGTTCCTGCGGCGACCCAGGCGATCGAACTCGTGCGTGAGGCGATCGCGGCCGCCAACGCCCGGGTGGCGCAGGCGAAGGCCGACGCCGCCGCGGCCGTGGCGTTCGGCAACGCCGTCATCTACGGCATGGTCGGCCTGCTGATCGTCGTGCTGGTCGGCTCGGCCTTCTACGCGATCTTCGGCATCGCCCGTCCGCTGGCGGCGATGACGCGGGCGATGGAAAAGATCGGCCAGGGCGCGCTCGCGACCGAGATCCCGTCCGCCGGTCGTGGCGACGAGCTCGGCGAGCAGTCGAAGGTTCTCGGCGTCTTCCGCGACGGCCTCGCCGAGGCGAAGCGTCTGCGCGAGGAGACGGCTCGTCTCGAGGTCGAGGCGGCGGCGAAGCGCAAGGCCGACATGCTGGCGCTCGCCGAGCAGTTCGAGGCGGCGGTCGGCAAGATCGTCGAGATGGTGTCCTCTGCCGCGACCGAGCTGCAGGCGGCCGCCCAGAGCCTGACGGCCACCTCCGAGGAGACGGCCGCCCAGGCGGCCGCCGTCGCCGCGGCGGCGGAAGAGGCGGCGACCAACGTGCAGACGGTGGCCGCCGCGGTCGAGGAGCTCGCCGCCTCGGCGAGCGAGATCGGCCAGCAGGTCAACCAGTCGACGACGGTCGCCTCCCGCGCCGTCGGCGAGGCGGGCGAGACCAACACCCGCATGACCAGCCTGCGCGCCGACGCCGACAAGATCGGCGCCATCGTCGGCCTGATCGGCGACATCGCCGCCCAGACCAACCTGCTGGCGCTCAATGCCACGATCGAGTCGGCGCGTGCCGGCGAGGCCGGCAAGGGCTTCGCGGTGGTGGCGCAGGAGGTGAAGAGCCTCGCCGAGCAGACCTCGAAGGCGACGGCGGAGATCTCCGCCCAGATCGGCGGGATGCAGGGCTCGACGGAGGACGCGGTGATGGCGATCTCCAACGTCGGCCGCACCATCGGCGACATCAACGGCATCGCGGCGGCGATCGTCGCGGCTGTCGAGGAGCAGGGCGCGACGACGGCGGCGGTCGCCCGCAACGTGCAGCAGGCGGCGATGGGCACCAACGAGGTGACCACCAACATCGCAGCCGTGCTGCAGGCGGCGGAAGTGTCGTCGTCGGCGGCGACGCAGGTGCTGTCGTCGGCGAGCGAGCTCGCCCGCCAGTCGGAGACGCTGCGCGGCGAAGTGCGCAAGTTCGTCGAGCACGTCCGCGCCGCCTGAGGCCCGGACACGCGAGCATTCCCCGGGCCGTTCGCGGCCCGGCAAAGACGAGGCCGCCGCCCTGCCCCCACCCGGGTGGCGGCCCGCGCGGGAGAGGGGGCTCGGTCCCTTCCCGCCGAAGGCGCGGCACGAACGGCGATTTCCGCCGCTCGCGCCGCGCCTTTCCTGCTTCTGGACGCTGTCTGTGGTGGCCGCCGTGGCCGCGCGCCGGCGTCCATCCGGGCGGCAGCCCGGCGCAAGCCTTCGGTCGGAGAGTGATCGTTAGGACCCTAGGTCTCTTTCGACGTCTGCACGGTTCGTCCGTGTCCGGTGCAGCCGCCGAAAGGGAGTGGTGTTCTCTCAGATCCTCTCATCGAAAGTTTGGACACCATGTCCCGGTTACGTCTCACGATCGGCGCCAAGCTCGGCATCAGTGCCGCCGCCGGCATCCTCCTCGCGGCCACCATCGTCGCCACCCAGCTCATCGTCGGCGCGTCCATCGAGGAGAGCGACGCGCAGGTCCGCAAGCAGCAGGCCATCGAGAAGCTGGCGCTGCAGTCGAACATCGTGCTGCGCCGCATGCAGGCCGCCACCAAGGACGTCCGCCTGACGCTCGACCCGGCGCAGGTCGAGAAGCTTTCCGAGAGCCTGACGGCCGATCGGGCCGAGGGCGCCAAGCTGCTCGGCCAGGCGGCCGATCTCGCCGCGCTGCCGGCCAACAAGGAGCGCCTGCACAAGATCGCCGGCCTCCTCGACGCCTACGCCGTGGCGTCGCTCGAGGTCGCCCAGATCCGCAAGGAAGAGGTGGTCAGCCACGTCTCCCGCGACGAGGTGGCAGCGCAGTGGGGCGAGCCGGCCGAAGCGGTCGAGCGCGCCCTCGAGGCGGCTCCCGACGTCGCCCGCATGCACGAAGTGCTGGCCGGCATCGACGACGACTTCCAGTTCATGCGCTCCGCCTCGTGGCGCTACACGGCGAGCCGCGATCCGGCGCTGCTGGCGTCCATCCACGAGGCGGCGGCGCGCGGCAAGGCGGCCTTCGCCGATCTGCGGGCCGGTGTCGCCACCGTTCCCTCCGCCATCGGCCAGGTCGATGCGCTGGCGCAGACCTTCGACGCCTATGTCGCCAAGCTCGACGAGGCTCTCCCGCTCACCGAGAAGCTGAACCAGATCGTCGAGACGCGGACCTTGCCCACGGCCGCCGAGGCGGTCACGCTGACCCGCGAGGCGATCGACGTCGCCAGCAAGCGCGTCGAGGAAGCTCTGGTCGCTGCCCTCGAGGCCGAGGAATCCGGCGCCATGGTCACCTTTGCCATGGTCGGCGTGCTGATCGTCGTGCTGATCGGCTCGGCCCTCTACGCCATCTTCGGCATCGCCCGTCCGCTGTCGGCGATGACGCGGGCGATGGACAAGATCGGCCAGGGCGCGCTCGCGACCGAGATCCCCTCCGCCGGTCGTGGCGACGAGCTCGGCGAGCAGTCGAAGGTTCTCGGCGTCTTCCGCGACGGCCTCGCCGAGGCGAAGCGTCTGCGCGAGGAGACGGCTCGTCTCGAGGTCGAGGCGGCGGCGAA
>CALRZT010000198.1:0-9276 GCA_943372725.1 Pseudoxanthobacter soli DSM 19599 | reverse complement strand
CGCATCGAGCAGGCGCTCGCCGAATGCGGCGGCGCCCTCGACGCCCTAAAGAGCCTCGACGCCGGCCAGGTCGCCGTCGGCGTCGTCTCCACCGCGAAGTACTTCGCCCCGCACGCGCTCGCCGCCTTCGCCCGCGCCAACCCGCGCATCGATCTCAAGCTTGTCGTCGGCAACCGCGCCGAGATCATCGCCGGCCTCGAGCGCCTCGACCTCGACGTCGCCATCATGGGCCGCCCGCCGGAACAGCTCGACGTCGAGGCGGAGGCGATCGGCGAGCACCCGCACGTCGTCGTCGCCGATCCCGCCCATCGGCTCGCCGGCCGGCGGGCGATCCCGGCTGCGGAGATCGCCCGCGAGCGGCTGATCTCCCGCGAGGACGGCTCCGGCACCCGCGCGCTCACCGAGCGTCTGTTCGAATCGCTCGACGAGCGGCCGCGCTACGCCCTCGAGATGGGCTCCAACGAGACCATCAAGCAGGCCGTCATCGCCGGCCTCGGCATCTCGCTGATCTCCGCCCACACGGTCGCCGCCGAGGTCGCCGACGGGCGGCTGTCGATCCTCGATGTGACAGGGCTGCCGATCGTCCGCCAGTGGTACGTGGTGCGCATGCGCGGCAAGCGCTTCCTGCCGGCGGCGCGCCGCCTGCACGCCTTCCTGAAGGAGGAGGCGAACCGTTTCCTGCCCGTCGTGCCGGGCCTGCAGCCGTCCGAGCCGCAGCGGCGTCGCGCGCGAAACTGATCCCGCCGCATCTGCCGCGGGGAAAAGTCCTTCCCGCGGATGGTGTCCCGACGGGGAAACCATCCTCGTTCATCCATCCGACACAGGGTGAATTGTCTCCGTCCCCGGGGCTTGCTACAGGTGATGAAAATCACCCTTCGCCCGGCCGCCACTCAGAGCGGTGCCGCGAACGGGTCGGTCCTTCCAGGGGCGAACGAAGACAATATGGAATATTTCCTCCAGCAGCTCATCAATGGAATCACGCTGGGCTCGATCTATGGGCTCATCGCCATCGGTTACACGATGGTCTACGGCATCATCGGCATGATCAACTTCGCCCACGGCGACATCTTCATGGTGGGCTCGTTCATCGCGCTGATCATGATCATCGCGCTGGGGCTGACCGCCGGATCGGCGATCGCGGTGATCATCCTCTCTCTGCTGCTGGTGCTGGTGCTGGCGATGGTGCTGACCTCGGCCTGGGGCTGGTCGGTGGAGCGCATCGCCTACCGGCCGCTGCGCGGTTCCTTCCGCCTGGCGCCGCTGATCACCGCCATCGGCATGTCGATCATCCTGCAGAACTTCGTGCAGATCGCCCAGGGAGCGCGCGTCAAGCCGCTGCAGCCGATCATCACCGGCGGCTACACCGTCATGGACGGCAACGGCTTCGCGGTGCAGGTGTCCAACATCCAGATCCTCATCGTCATGACGACGGTGATCCTGATGGTGGCCTTCTCGCTCCTGATCTCGCGCACCTCGCTTGGCCGCGCCCAGCGCGCCTGCGAGCAGGACCGGCGGATGGCCTCGCTGCTCGGCATCGACGTCGACCGGACGATCTCGCTCACCTTCGTCATGGGGGCGGCGCTCGCCGCCGTCGCCGGCCTGATGTACCTGCTCTACTACGGCGTCATCGACTTCTTCATCGGCTTCGTCGCCGGCGTGAAGGCCTTCACCGCCGCCGTCCTCGGCGGCATCGGCTCGCTGCCCGGCGCGATGCTCGGCGGGCTGCTGCTCGGCCTCATCGAGACGTTCTGGTCCGGCTACTTCTCGGTCGAGTACAAGGACGTCGCCGCCTTCTCCATCCTTGCCATCGTGCTGATCTTCCTGCCTTCCGGACTGCTCGGGCGGCCCGAAGTCGAGAAGGTGTGACAGACATGGCGGCTCGTACCGAGCATTCCGTCGCGGCCTCCTTCAAGGACGCCGCGATCGCCGCGGTGATCGCGCTCGCGCTGTTCGGCCCGCTCGTCGGGCTGCGCACCGAGGTGACCACCGGTGGCCTGTTCCTGTCGCAGCGCTGGGGCGACGTGGCGGTGGCGGTCGCCGTCGTCTTCGTCGGTCGGCTGCTGCTCAACCTGTTCGTCTTCAAGACGGACCGGCCGGCCACCGGCTGGTTCTCGGGCATGAAACTGTCGGCCGGCGCGCTCGCCCGCATCGGCCCGGTGTTCGGTCCGCTGATGCTCGGCCTCGCGCTGACGCTGCCGTTCATCCTCCTCTTCGGCGCGCCGAGCCAGAGCCGCTACTACATCGACCTCGGCATCCTCGTGCTCACCTACGTGATGCTCGGCTGGGGCCTCAACATCGTCGTCGGCATGGCCGGCCTGCTCGATCTCGGCTACGTCGCCTTCTACGCCGTCGGCGCCTATTCCTACGCGCTGCTGGCCCTCAACTTCGGCTGGTCGTTCTGGCTATGCCTGCCGCTCGCCGGCGTGCTGGCGGGGCTGTGGGGCATCACGCTGGGCTTCCCGGTGCTGCGCCTCAGGGGCGACTACCTCGCCATCGTGACGCTCGCCTTCGGCGAGATCATCCGCATCGTGCTGTTGAACTGGTACGAGTTCACCGGTGGTCCGAACGGCCTCAACAACATCCCGCGGCCGAGCTTCTTCGGCCTCGAGTTCGACCGCTCGCCGGAGGGCTTCGCCGCCACCTTCGGCCTCGAGTTCGCGGCCATCCACCGCATCATCTTCCTCTACTACCTGATCCTGGCGCTGGCGCTGCTCACCGCCTTCGTCACGGTACGCGTCCGAAGACTGCCCGTCGGCCGCGCCTGGGAGGCGCTGCGCGAGGACGAGATCGCCTGTCGCTCGCTCGGCATCAACACGACGACGACGAAGCTGACGGCGTTCGCCATGGGCGCGATGTTCGGCGGCTTCGCCGGCTCCTTCTTCGCCACCCGCCAGGGCTTCATCTCGCCGGAATCCTTCACCTTCATCGAATCTGCGGTGATCTTGGCGATCGTCGTCCTCGGCGGCCTCGGCAGCCAGATCGGCGTCGTCATCGCCGCGATCGTGCTGATCGGCGGCTTCGAGATCTTCCGCGATTTCGCCGAGTACCGCATGCTGGTGTTCGGTCTCGCGATGGTGCTGATCATGGTCTGGCGGCCGCGCGGCCTGATCTCCACCCGCAAGCCGACGATCGCGCTCGGCAAGGCGAAGGCGATCGGCGGCGAACTCGTCGGGGAGGGCCGGGGATGACGCGCTGGACGAAGGATCCGGTGCTCACCGTTGAGCACCTCACCATGCGCTTCGGCGGCCTCGTCGCCGTCAACGACCTGACCTTCCAGGCCGGGCGCGGCGACATCACCGCGCTCATCGGCCCGAACGGCGCCGGCAAGACCACCGTCTTCAACTGCATCACCGGCTTCTACAAGCCGACCGAGGGGCGCCTGACGGCCCGCCACGCCGACGGCAAGACCTACCTCCTCGAGCGCATGCCCGACCACGCCATCTCCGGCGAGGCGAAGGTGGCGCGCACCTTCCAGAACATCCGCCTGTTCGGCGGCATGACGCTTCTGGAAAACCTCATGGTGGCACAGCACGGCCCGCTGATGCGCGCCTCGCTCTTCGGCATCGGCGGGCTGTTCGGCATCGGCAGCTATCTCAAGGCCGAGCGGGCGGCGATCGACAAGGCGCGCTACTGGCTCGACCGCGTCGGCCTGCTCGAGCGCGCCGACGACCCCGCCGCCGATCTCCCCTACGGCGCCCAGCGCCGCCTCGAGATCGCGCGGGCCATGTGCACCGGCCCGGAGCTCCTCTGTCTCGACGAGCCCGCCGCCGGCCTCAACCCGCGCGAATCCGCCGAGCTCAACGAGCTCCTCCTCTACATCCGCCGCGAGCAGGCGACCTCGCTGCTGCTGATCGAGCACGACATGAGCGTCGTCATGGAGATCTCCGACCACGTCGTCGTCCTCGACTACGGCGTCAAGATCTCCGACGGCGAGCCGGAAGCCGTGCGCAACGACCCGAAGGTCATCGCCGCCTATCTCGGCGTCGACGACGAGGAGGTCGAGGCGGTCGAGCACGAGGTCGAGGAAGTCGAGCGGGAGGTCGCCCGATGAGCGAGACCGTCACCGCCCCGGCGCCGACGGCGAAGGCCGCTCCGCGTGGCGAGCCGATGCTCTCCGTGCGCGGGGTCAAGACCTACTACGGCAAGATCATCGCCCTGAAGGGCGTCGACGTCGACGTCCACCCCGGGGAGATCGTCACGCTGATCGGCGCCAACGGCGCCGGCAAGTCGACGCTGATGATGACGATCTTCGGCAACCCGCGGGCGCGCGAGGGCACGATCACCTACGAGGGCCAGGACATCACTGGCCTCGCCACCCACGAGATCGCCCGCCTGAAGATCGCCCAGTCGCCGGAAGGCCGCCGCATTTTCCCGCGCATGACCGTCTACGAGAATCTGCAGATGGGCGCCGCCGTCACCGGCGGCGAGCACGTCGCGGCCGACCTCGAGCGCATCTTCACGCTGTTTCCCCGCCTCAAGGAGCGCCTGCCGCAGCGCGGCGGCACGCTGTCGGGCGGCGAACAGCAGATGCTGGCGATCGCGCGTGCCCTGATGAGCCGGCCGAAGCTCTTGCTTCTCGACGAGCCCTCGCTCGGCCTCGCGCCGCTGATCGTCAAGCAGATCTTCGAGGCCATCAAGGCGCTCAACGAGGCCGAGGGCCTGACGGTCTTCCTGGTCGAGCAGAACGCCTATCATGCGCTGAAGCTCGCCCACCGCGGCTACGTCATGGTCAACGGCGTCATCACCATGCAGGGCACCGGGCGTGAGCTTCTCGCCCGCGAGGAGGTGCGCGCCGCCTATCTCGAGGGCGGACGGCACTGACACTCGCCAAGTGCCCGACGACAACCGGCCGACCTGGGCCGACGAGGAAACGGAATGGGCTTTCTCTTTGAAGAGACCTTCGGCGTCTTCCTGCTCCTGCAGCTCGTCCTCGGCGGCGGTGCCGCCTGGATGACCGGCCGCGCCATCGCGCGGTCGTGGCGGCCGGCGTGGTCGCTGTTCTTCTATCTCTTCCTGCTCACGTTCGCCGTGCGCTTCCTCGACTTCGCGCTGTTCGGCGGAACACTTCTGTCGGCGTACTACTTCATCGTCGACTTCATCATCCTGCTCGTCATCGGCTACCTCGGCATGCGCGTGACGCGCGCCGGCCAGATGGTGAAGCAGTATCCGTGGCTCTATGAGCGCGCGGGCCCGGTCTCGTGGAGGGATCGCAAGCCGGGCGCGGCGTGAGAGTGCCGGCATCCGGGGTGGCGACGGCCGACAAAATGGCGATACCGTTCCATCCGGATTGCGGGCAGTATGTGGCCAAGCGGGGCGACCCCGTGGCCGTTTTCGGTCCGACTTCCAGACTTCCGGAGGAGTAAGCAATGAAGAAAGCTCTCTTGGCGAGCGTCGCGCTCGCATTCGGCGCGTCGATGTCCTCGGCCGCGTTCGCCGACATCACCATCGCCACCGCTGGCCCGATGACGGGGCAGTACGCCTCGTTCGGCGCGCAGATGAAGGCGGGCGCCGAGCAGGCGGTCGAGGACATCAACGCCGCCGGCGGCGTCAATGGCGAGAAGCTCGTCCTCGAGATCGGCGACGACGCCTGCGATCCGAAGCAGGCCGTCGCCGTCGCCAACCAGATGGCGTCGAAGGGCGTCAAGCTGATGGCCGGCCACTTCTGCTCGGGCTCGTCGATCCCGGCCAGCGCCGTCTATTCCGAGGAAGGCATCATCCAGATCTCGCCGGCCTCCACCAACCCGAAGTTCACCGACGAGCGCGCCGGCCCCGGCATCTTCCGCGTCTGCGGTCGTGACGACCAGCAGGGCCAGGTCGCCGGCAAGTTCATGGCCGAGACCTTCAAGGGCAAGAAGGTCGCGATCCTTCACGACAAGTCGGCCTATGGCAAGGGTCTCGCCGACGAGACGAAGAAGTACATGAACGAAGCCGGCCTGAACGAGGCCGTCTACGAGGCCTACACGGCCGGCGAGAAGGACTACACCGCGATCGTGTCGAAGCTGAAGTCGGAAGGCGTCGATGTCGTCTACATCGGCGGCTACCACACCGAGGCCGGCCTGATCCTGCGCCAGATGCGCGACCAGGGTCTGAACGCGCTCTTGATCTCCGGCGACGCGCTCGTCACCGACGAGTTCTGGACGATCACCGGCCCGGCCGGCGAAGGCACGCTGATGACGTTCTCGCCCGATCCGCGCAAGAACGAAGTCGCCGCCCCGATCGTCGAGAAGTTCCGCGCCAAGGGCATCGAGCCGGAAGGCTACGTCCTTTACACCTACGCTGCCATCCAGGCGTGGGCCGAGGCCGTGAAGAACGCCAAGTCGACCGACACCGAGGCGGTGACGAAGGCCCTCGACGACGGCTCGTTCTTCACCGTGCTGGGCGAACTCGAGTTCAACGACAAGGGCGACGTGACGCTGCCGGGCTACGTCTTCTACGAGTGGAAGGACGGCAAGTACGACTACTACACGCCCTGATCGGCACCCCCGATCGGCGTGGGCGGTCGCGCTTTCCCTTCTCCCGGTCAGCCGGGAGAAGGTGCCCCCGAAGGGGGCGGATGAGGGCCGCACCGCGGAAGCGGTGCGGAAGCCCCGGCCAGAGACCAGAACCACCCGAAGCCCCGGCGCTCGCGCCGGGGCTTCTCTTTTCCACGGCCGCGAGGGAGGCTGCGCCCCGGGAATCGCCATCGGAGGACCGCCGTTGAGACCGGGACCGCTCAACCTGATCACCGACGTGCCGGGCCTCGCGATCGGCCACGCCGACGACGCCCGCCTGAAGTCGGGTGTCACCGTCGTCGTCCCCGACGAGCCCGCTGTCGCGTCCGTGATGGTGCTCGGCGGCGCGCCGGGCTCGCGCGACACCGAGCTCCTCGCCCCCGACCAGACGGTGCCGGCAGTCGACGCCATCGTGCTGTCCGGCGGCTCGGCCTTCGGGCTCGACGCCGCCGGCGGCGTGCAGGCACGCTTCGCCGAGATCGGACGCGGCTTTGCGATCGGCAAGGCGGTGGTGCCGATCGTCCCCGGCGCCATCCTGTTCGATCTCTTGAACGGCGGCGACAAGGCCTGGGGCCGCTTCTCGCCCTACCGCGAACTCGGCTACGCGGCGGCGACGAACCTTGCCCCCGGCGCCTTCCCCCTCGGCACCATCGGAGCGGGCGCCGGGGCCAGCGTCTCCGGCCCGAACGGCGGCGCCCTGAAGGGCGGCCTCGGCTCGGCCTCGACGGTGCTGCCGAACGGAATCACCGTCGGCGCCATCGTCGCCGTCAACGCGCTCGGGTCCGCCACCATCGGCGACGGCCCGCACTTCTGGGCGGCCGCCTTCGAGGAGGGCGACGAGTTCGGCGGCCTCGGCTGGCCGTCGCCGATCCCGGCCACGGCGAGGGCGATCCGCACCAAGTTCGGCGCCGTCTCCTCGCTCGCCAACACGACGATCGGCCTCGTCGCCACCGACGCGGCGCTGACCAAGGCCGAAGCCCGCCGCCTCGCCGTCATGGCCCACGATGGCTTCGCCCGCGCGCTGTGGCCCTCGCACACGCCCTATGACGGCGACACCATCTTCGCCCTCTCGACGGCCCGCCGCCCGCTCGGCACCGCGGCGACGGACTTCCTCGAGCTCGGCGCGGCGGCCGCCGCCGTGATGGCGCGTGCGGTGGCGCGGGGGGTGTTCAGTGCGGCGGCTGCCGACGGCGACCCGTGGCCGACATGGGCGAGGGCGTTCGGGCGCGGGTGAGGGGAGGGGCGACGTGAGGCTCGATGGCCTGAGGCGAGGGCGCGACGCCTCCCTTCTCCCGCAATGCGGGAGAAGGAAGACGCCTCAGTAATCCACCTCGACGCCCACGCCCAGCGCCGACGAGCCGTCGGCGCCGAGCTGGCCCTGGACGTTGAGGTTGTCGGTGATGTCGACCTGCACCTTCACCCGTGTCGAATCGGCGCCGGCGCCCTGCTGCACGCCGACGAAGACGTTATCGGTGGCGTAGCCGCCGATCTCGATCGCCGGCCGGTTGTTGGCGTCGGTGACGACGCCGAGCCGGTCGACGCCGAGGCGCGAGCGCAGCCCGGCGAGCAGGCCGCCGCTGCGCGCGCCAGTCAGCGAGGCGACGGCCTCGGCGAGCGCGATCGCCTGGCCGGCGTTCAGTCCCGCCGACAACTGCCCGAACAGGATCACCGACAGCACCTCGTCCTCCGGCAGCTGCGGCACCGAGGAGAAGCGGATCACCGGGGCGGAGGCGCGGCCGGTGATCGAGACGATCGCCGTGTAGCTGCCGGACCGCGTCGTCGCCGCGAGGTCGAGGATCGGATCGAGGGTATCGGCGAAGGAGATCGTGCCGGTGGTGATCGTCAGCCGCTGGCCGATGATGTCGACGATGCCGCGCCTGAGCCGCAGGCCGCCGTTCACGACCGGCGCCCGCGTCGTGCCGGTGATGCGGAAGTTGCCGCCGAAGTCGGCGTTGATGCCGGAGCCGCGCACGACGATCTGGTTGATCGCCGTCACCGTCAGGTCGAGCCGGGCGTCGAAGGGCGGCGGCGGCGGTGCGGCCCGGCCAGTGGCGCCGCGCGGGTTCGGCTGCGGGAAGAACTGGCGGCGATCCGGCGGCACGTTGGTGTGCGTCACGGGGATGGTGGTGGCGCTGCCCGGCAGCCGGTCGGGGATCGTCACCTCGACGCGGTCGAGCCGCACCGTGCCGCCGATCACCGGTGCGCGGGCGAGGGGACCGGTGATCGTCACGGTGGCGTCGACGATGCCGCGGGCGATCGGTTCGTTGCGGACGACGGCGCGCTGGGTGGCGACGCGCAGGTCGCCCGGGAAGCCGGCACTGGCGTCGAGGCCGATCGTACCGGTTACCGTCAGCGTGCCGCCGTCGGCGAAGCGGCCGGAGAACGAGGCGATGCGCGCCGTGCGGGTGTCGAGCCGGATCTCGCTCGCGATCCCCTCGATGCGCAGGTCGTTCTCGATGTCGGCGAAGGAGCCGCTGGTGATGCGCACCGTGCCGGTGACGGCGGGCGCGGCCGTCGTCCCCGCGATGCGCGCGTCGAGCGTCGCCCGCCCGCCGACGTCCATCGTCGGCGGCAGGCCGAAGAGCTGCACCAGGGCGAGGTCGGTGTTGCCGGTGACGGTGAGGCCGATCTGGCCGGCGCCGAGCGGCACCGCGCCGTTGAACGTCAGGCGCGTCGAGGTGCCGGCGGTGGCGGTGCCGTTCACCGTCACGCGCGTCGGCTCGACGGCACCGCGCACCTGGGCGCTCACCGGAGGCATCCCGGCCGCCTGCGGCGAGGCGAGGCC
>CALRZT010000197.1:0-9302 GCA_943372725.1 Pseudoxanthobacter soli DSM 19599 | reverse complement strand
GGCGGCGGCCCCCGCCCCGCCCGCCGCCGCCGCCTCGGAGCCCTATCTCGGCGAGATCATGTTCGTCGCCTTCGGCTTCTGCCCGCGCGGCTGGGCTGACGCCGATGGCCGGTCGCTGCCGATCGGCCAGAACCAGGCGCTCTTCTCGCTCCTCGGCACCCGCTTCGGCGGCGACGGCCAGACCAACTTCAAGCTGCCCCACCTGCGCAAGCAGGTGGTGGCGGAGGAGCGACGCGAAGACGGCACCAAGGTGACCCGCGTCCTGCGCCCGTGCATCGCCCTGCAGGGGTTCTTCCCGTCGCAGGAGTGACGGCGGAGTGAGCGCGCAGGGCTCGTCTCAGAACAGGCCGCCGTAGAGGGCACAGAGGTCGGCGGGGTGGCGGCCTTCGAGGTGGGCGATCTCACCGCGCTTCACGCCGGTGAAGCACTCGAGGAAGACCGGTGCGAACCAGCCGGTCACCACCGGGTCGGCTTCCAGCGCATCGAGCGCCGCGCCGAGGCTTGTCGGCAGACGGACGAGCCCGAGCGCCCGGCGATCGTCCTCGCTCATCTCCTCGGGGTCGCCGACGATCAGCGGCGGCGACGGGGCGCGGCGGCGCAGGCCCTCGAGGCCAGCGCGGACGATCGCCGCGAGCGCCAGATAGGGATTGGCGGTGGCGTCGGCGGCGCGGAACTCGATGTTGTACTGGCCGGCCGGGTCGCGGCCGCCGATCGTCGTCACCGGGCAGATGCGCAGCGTCGCCTCGCGGTCGCGCACGGCGAGCGAGGTGTAGGAGGCGCTCCAGGTGTGCGGCTTCAGCCGGAGATAGGACGGCACGCTCGAGGCCGTGAAGACGGTGATCGCCGGCAGGTGCGCGAGGATGCCGGCGCAGAACGCGCCGGCCGCGGCCGACAGCCCGCCGGGCTGCTCGGCGTCGTAGGTGGCCGGCCGGCCGTCGGCGCCGACGAGGCTGAAGTGGATGTGGACGCCGTTGCCGACACCCTCGGGCGAGGGCTTCGGGGCGAAGCTCGCGTGCCAGCCGAAGCCGCGCGCCACCTCACGGGTGATCTCGCGGATCGCCACCGCCCGGTCGGCGGCGGCCATGCCGGCGCACGGCCGGTGGGTGATCTCGAACTGGTCGGTGCCGTACTCGGCGATCACCACGTCGGGGTCGACGCCGGCCTCGTCGAGGGCCGCCATCAGCATCGGCGCGAACGGATCGGTGCGACGCAGCGCCGCGAACGCAAACGCGTGCGCCGGCGGCAGGTTCGGGCCGGCGAGCCCGAACTCGTGCTCGAAGGCCGCCACCAGCGTGAGCCCGGTCTCCGCCTCGAGGTCGGCGAGCGCCCGGCGCAGCATCGTGCGCGGGCAGCAGCACCACGGCGTGCCGTCGAGCTCGACCAGATCGCCGGAGACGAGGTCGAACGGCGTCGCCGTTCCGGTCGAGGCCGTGCGGAAGCGGGCGGCGAGATCCGGCACCAGCCGGAGATCGCCGGTCGAGCCCCACGGGTTCGGGTGCACGATGGTGTTGAAGGGCGTCAGAGACAGGTCGGCCTGCAGCCAGCCGATGCCCGTCTCGGCCATCCGCTCGAGGCGGCGCGCCGGCACGAAGCGGCCGCGGGTGATCGCGGCGAGGTCGGTGGTGACGATGCCGGCGAGCGGCTCGTACAGGTCCGCTTGACCAACCGCTTTTCCGCCCGCGCCCACGCCCGACGTCCTCGTGCCCGCTTCGGCCGCCATCCGTTCCCCCCGCTGTCCGGTGATCGTCGCCGCGGCTCAGCGCGCTTGGTCGAGCAGGCGCTTGCATTCCAGGAGCTCGAACAGCGTCGCCTGCAGGCTGCGGATCTCGTCGCGGCTGAGCGCCCCGTCGCCGCGCCCAACATCGCCCCGCAGCCGATCGAAGAAGCGCAGCGCGGAGCTGCGGTGACCGCCCTCGTCGTCGTCGGTGCGGATGTCGCGCGGCACCGGCTCGCCGAGTTCCGCGTCGCCCACCGACAGCTCGCGTCGCGGCGGCGGGGCGGACACCGCCCGGCCGGCCACCGGCGTCGGACGTCGCGGACGCACCACCGGCTCGTCGTCGTCGTCCGCCTCCTCCGCCTCGGCCTCCTCGGCGGCATCGACGGCGCGGGCGGCGAGCACGGCGCGGCCGGGCCGCACCGGCGGCGCGTCGTCGTCCTCGAAATCGAAGCGCGGCTCGTCGCGCGGCCCGGCATCGTCGGCGGGAATGTCGGTCAGCGGCTCACCGCGGGCGAGCCCGATCACCTTGCGGGCGCCCTGCTCGCGCAGGATGCGCTGGACGCCGCGGATGGTGTAGCCCTCGCCGTAGAGAAGGCTGCGGATGCCGCGCAGGAGCTCGATGTCGCCGGGGCGATAGTAGCGGCGGCCGCCGGCGCGCTTGATCGGCTTGACCTGGGCGAACTTGGTTTCCCAGAAGCGCAGCACGTGCTGCGGCAGATCGAGCTCCGCCGCGACCTCGCTGATGGTGCGGAACGCCTCGGGCCCCTTGTCCACCGCCGTCCGCCCGCCTCCTGATCCAGTGCCGCCGCCGTCCCGCCCTGTCTGTCAGAGTCGCGCCGGCATCTCAATGGTTTGCGCGGGCGGCCGGGGCCCCGCCTCAGCCGCTGCCGAGCAGCCCCTCGTTGATGCGGTCCTTGAGGACGTTCGAGGGCTTGAACACCATGACGCGGCGCGGCTCGATCGGCACCTCTTCGCCGGTCTTCGGGTTGCGGCCCATGCGCTGGCCCTTGGAGCGGACCAGGAAGGAGCCGAACGAGGACAGCTTGACCGCCTCGCCGCGCGCCAGGCAGTCGGAGATCTCCTGCAGGACCATCTCCACGAGCTCGGACGACTCCGCCCGCGACAGCCCGACCTTCTGGTAGACGGCTTCACACAGGTCGGCTCGTGTCACGGTCCTGCCCGACATGGCTCGTCCTCGCTGGCGCGCTGAAATGCGTTTCGAAGGCCTGACGAACGCGCGCCGGCAGCGGGGGGAAACACCGAGCTGTCCTGCCGATCGCCTTGGTACAGAACGGTATTGTCTCGACGCCGCGGGGTCAACCGCGGGTCGCGATCACCATCGGATGAGGCTTGCCCCCCAGGTGAAGCCGCCGCCCATCGCCTCGACCAGAACGAGGTCGCCGCGCTTGATGCGGCCGTCGCGGACGGCGACGTCGAGGGCGAGCGGGATCGAGGCGGCCGAGGTGTTGCCGTGCCGGTCGACGGTGACCACCACCTTCTCGTCGGCGATGCCGAGCTTGCGGGCGCTGGCGTCGATGATGCGGCGGTTCGCCTGGTGCGGGACGAACCAGTCGACGTCGGCGGCCGACAGGCCGGTCTGGGCAAAGACGTCCTCGATGACGTCGGTGATCATCGCCACCGCGTGCTTGAAGACCTCGCGACCGTGCATGCGCAGGTGGCCGACGGTGCCGGTCGAGGACGGGCCGCCGTCGACATAGAGCTTGTCGCGGTGGCGCCCGTCGGCGCGCAACTTCGAGGCGAGGATGCCGCGGTCGGCGTTGCCGCCCTCGCTCGTCTGGGCCTCGAGCACCACGGCGCCGGCGCCGTCGGCGAACAGCACGCAGGTGGTGCGGTCCTCCCAGTCGACGATGCGCGAGAAGGTCTCCGAGCCGATCACCACGGCGCGCTCGGCGAGGCCGGTGCGCAGGTAGGCATCGGCCGTGGCGAGGCCGTAGACGAATCCCGAGCAGACCGCCTGCATGTCGAAGGCGGCGCCGCGGGTGATGCCGAGCTCGGCCTGGATGGTGACGGCCGACGCCGGGAAGGTGTTGTCGGGGGTGGAGGTGGCGAGCAGCACGAGATCGATGTCGGCGGGCACGAGACCTGCCGAGGCGATTGCCTGCCGTGCGGCCGACAGCCCGAGGGTCGAGGTGAACTCGCCCGGCCCGGCGATCCGCCGCTCGCGGATGCCGGTGCGCTGGACGATCCATTCGTCGGAGGTGTCGACGCGCTGCGCCAGATCCTCGTTGGTGACGACGCCGGCCGGCAGCGCGCTGCCGGAGCCCATGACGACGGAGCGCACGATGCTCACGGGGCCACCGCGGCGGCCGGCGCGGCGACACGCTCGCGGTCCTCACGGAACCGGCGGATGTCGTCGGCGATCTTCACCTGCAGGTCGTTGCGCGCCATGTCGAAGGCGAGCTCGACGGCGCTCGCGAAGCCCTCGGCGTCGGTGCCGCCGTGGCTCTTGATGACGAGGCCGTTGAGACCGAGAAACACGCCGCCGTTCGCTGTCCTGGGATCCATCTTCTCTCTGAGCTGGTCGAACGCCCGCTTGGCGAGCAGATAGCCGAGCCGCGACATCAGCGAGCGGCTCATCGCGGCCTTCAGATAAGCACCGATCTGTCGGGCGGTTCCCTCCGCCGTCTTCAGCGCGATGTTGCCGGCGAAGCCCTCGGTCACCACCACGTCGACGGTGCCGAAGCCGACGTCGTCGCCCTCGACGAAGCCGTGATAGGAGATCGTCGCCGGCGCCGACTCGCGCAAGAGGCGCGCCGCCGCCTTCACTTCCTCGAGACCCTTCACTTCCTCGACGCCGACGTTGAGGAGCCCGATCGTCGGGCGCTCGACGCCGAGCACGGCGCGCGCCATCGCACCGCCGAGGATGGCGAAATCGGCGAGCTGATTGGCATCGGCGCCGATCGTCGCGCCGACGTCGAGGACGATCGATTCGCCCTTCACCGTCGGCCAGATCGCCGCGATCGCCGGGCGCTCGATGCCCTCCATGGTGCGCAGGCAGAACTTCGCCATCGCCATCAGCGCGCCGGTGTTGCCGGCGGAGATGGCGGCCGCCGCCTCGCCGGTCTTCACCGCCTCGATGGCGCGCCACATGCTCGAGCGCCAGCGGCCGTAGCGCAGCGCCTGGCTCGGCTTGTCGTCCCTGCGCACGGCGACGTCGCAGTGCCGCACCTCGCTCGCCGCGGCGAGCCGCGGGCGTGTCGCGAGCAGCGGCGCGATGCGCGCCTCGTCGCCGAACAGGATGAATCGGATGGACGGGCAGCGGACGAGCGCGATCTCGGCGCCCGGCAGCACCATGTCCGGCCCCCGGTCGCCCCCCATGACGTCCAGAGACAGGGTGACGGGCTTCGTCATCGCTCAACACCCTCGGCGCCGGTCGGCACCTGCGCAACCGTCGAGCGGCCCTGCCCACGGCGGCTGGAACATACCCGTTTCCGATGTGCGCACAACCGCTTTGTCCGCCGCCGCATGGGGGTCTCAGGGCTTGCGCACGAGGCCGGCGAGGCCGGCGAACGGCGACTGCTTGGCCTCGTCTTCGGGGGCCTCGACGATGTCGTCGAAGGCCACGCCGGGCTTGCGCGGATAGAGGTCGAGCCCGAGCGCGAGGTGCTCGGCAGCGAGCGCGCCGACGTCGATCAAGTCGCCGTCGAGCGGCTCCGGACCGTCCTCGCCGAGGGCGTCGAGGTCGATCTCGGCGCCCGGCGCGACAGTGGCATGGCGCTTGAAGCGCAGGTCGATGTCCTCCTCGATCGCCGTCTCGAACGGGTCGAGGCTGACGACGCAGGTCTGCACCACCGTCGCCGACACGTGTCCGCGGACCCGGGCGCCGCCGCGCGCCGGCGTCACCGTGACCTCGGCGTGCAGGCGCTCGATGGCGGGGATGCCGAGTTCGCGGGCGAGCGCGGCGCGCTCCCCGGCGTCGGCGTCGATCGTCACGAGATCGCCGTCGCGGGCGAGCCGGCGGACGTCGACCGGGCGCGAGAGCGGCGGCGCGGTCACGGCGCGCGCCCCGGCGCGAAGGCGGCGGGATCGGGAAAGGCCGGACGGCCCTCGAGCACGGCCTCGAGCGGCACGGCGGCGAGCGTCTCCGCCGCTGCGACCGCATAGGCGGCGAGCGCGGCGGCCGCGCCGGCCGGCTCGCCCCCCGGGTAGACGTTGCGCCCGATCGCCTCGGCGAGCCCGGCGGTGTCGTCGGCGTCGAGGGCCGAGCCGTAGGCCTCGAGCCGGCCATAGAAGGCGGCCGCCATCACCTTCATGCGCTTCGGCACCGTGAGGTCGCCGACACCCATCTCGCGCAGCGAGCGGTCCATGTCGGAGACGAACAGGTCGAACAGCGCCTGCTGTTCGGTAGGCGCGTCGCGCCGCAGCCGGCGGGTCGCGAGGACGACGTGCAGCACGACCATGTCGAAGCGCCCGTCGAGGCTGTCGGCGACGCCGAAGTCGGTGTAGAACGCCGGCTGCCGCGCCTGTGCCACGATCGCGCCATAGAGGGCGAACGGCCGACGATCCTCGCGTCTGAAGATGCCCAAGACCATCAGATGCCCAAGTCCATTCTGCCGGCCGACGCGACGGCCGGAACCGTTGACGCCCCGTTCCGGCCGCCGTCTGCTCCGGCGGTTGTGAACGCAGGCGATTCGCCACCCCGTCGTCAGGGCCATTCCGCCCGGCCGATCGGACGACTAACGCTTTTGCCGGAGGATGCCAAGGTGGGCCGACCGACCGACGCCGTGCTGCCAATCGAGCCCTCGAACCCCGGCTCGCCGCGCCGCCCGCGCGCGCTGGCGCCGGCGGTGCTCGCGCTGGCGGCCTGCCTGACGCTGGGCGCCTGTGTCGGTGAGACGATCAACCGGGGCTACGTGCTGTCGCCGGAGACGCTGGAGCAGATCCCGGTCGGCTCCAGCCGCGAGCAGGTGCTGCTGGCGCTCGGCTCGCCCTCCACCACCGGCACCCTCGGCGGCGAGGTCTTCTACTACATCAGCCAGAAGGCGAACCGCCCCGTCGCCTTCATGAACCCCGAGATCACCGACCAGCGGGTCCTCGCCATCTATTTCGACGAGGAGGGCCGCGTTAGCGAGGTCGCGGAATACGGACTGCAGGACGGCAAGGTGTTCGACTTCCTGTCGCGCAAGACGCCGTCCGGCGGCGCCGACTACGGCTTTATCGGCCAGATCCTGCGCGGCGCGACCAAGGTCGGCCCCAGCCTCTGAGGGCCCGAACGCCCGGCGGCCGGCTCGCGTCGCGGCCGCCGGTCGGACGCCTCACGTCGAGGTCGGTCCTCGCGGCTGTCCGCGAAATCGGCGCGACCACCGGGCGAGGCGTCGCTCGATACGCCGCATCAGCGTCGGCCGCCGTGCGGCCCGGTCTCCGGCGTCGGCAGTCACCGTCGGGGCGGTCGCGGCCGTTGCGGACGCAACAGACTGCCTCTTCGCCGCATGCGCCGCCCGCGCCGCCTCGAGCTCCTTTCGGCGCGACGGCTTCTGCGTCTGGCCGGAGGACATTCCGAGAGTGCGGCGGAACCGGCGCAGCGCCTTCGCATGCCATGTGTCGCGATTGAGCGTCAGTGACGGACGGGCGGCGATGCCAAAGGCCGATCCGATCGTCTCGATCACCCGCGGCGGCAACTTGTTCAAGTGCCGCGCCGCCAGCACCCGCTGACCGAGAAGGACCCGCTCTCCTTCGCTGAGTTCGGACAGCTGCGGCAGGAAGGTCCGCTCCGGCGGCGGACGCGCCGAAGGCGCCTTGATCGGTTGGCCGGGCAATCGGCCGTTCAACCGCTCGATCTCGTCGCAGAAGAGGCCGTGCAGCGTCGTCCACTGCTCGACGGTCAGGTACTGGCCTGGCCTGCCGGCGAGCCCGGCTTCGATGCTCGCCTGCTCGCAGACGGCGAGGAGCTTGCCGACGCGCAGCCCGTCGACCGCGAAGCGCGCCTCCTCCAGCGCCTTGGTGCGCCGTAGGCCCTTCGTCTTCTCGTCCGTCGGCAGGCCGAGATCGGCCTCCGTCAGCCGGCGGTTGACCTCGCGCACCGCCTCGAGCGCCACCCAGTTTGGCGAGGTGTTGACCGGCTCCAGCGAGGCCGGGTCGCACTGCTCGAAAGCCTCCGCCGGTAGTCCGAGCGCCGACCAGGCGTCCCGCAGAAGGTCGCCGTCGACCAACGTCTCGCGGTCCAGCACCTGGACGCGCATCGCATCCCAGCCGAAGTGGTTGGCCCAGGTGGAAACGAGGCGGGTGAAGCTCAGCCAGCGCATCTCGTGGGCGATGTCGAGGAAATCGTCGAAATTCTTGTGATTGCCGCCGGTCTTGGTGCGCTGCGCGTACTTCGACGGGATCATCCGGGTGAAATCGCGCACATAGAACAGGATCTGCGCCCGATGCGGTGCGATCGCCTGGGCGAGCTCGCGGACGCCCTCCGGGCGGGCAAACTCGAAGACCTCCGAGCTCAGCAGGAACGTTTTGTCGGGCGCCTCGGCCGCAAGCCGGGCGAGCCCCGCCTTGAGCTCCGCCCGCTCGTGTACGTGTTTTGACTCGGTGAACGCCTTCGCCAGCGGATGATGGGCGAAGGTGCCGTAACCGACCTGCGGATAGATGACGCCGAGGTCCTCGAGCAGGCCGGCGTTGAGCGAGAAGAAGCGCTGCAGGCTCGTGCTGCCGACCTTGTGCGCACCGATGTGGATATGAAACACGCCAGCCTGACCGCCCTGCCTGTTGCCTTTCCCCCGGCGTTAACCGTTGCTGGTGGATATGCGGTTGCCATGCCAACGTCAATTTGGACGGTCACAAGAATGTGAACACCGCGCCGCTCCCGGCGGAGCGGTTCCGCCGGGCGATGCCGAGGGGATGTGCGTCACGTGCGATCGAGCACCGCGTCCACGATCTCGGCGACGGGCGCCGGCAGCGACGCCACCGGTGAACGGATCCGCAGGCGCTCGGCGAGGTCTCTCCGCACGCCGACGGGGATGGTGTCGAACGCGGGCAGAAAGGGCCGCGGCGGGGGCGGCGGCTCGGTCGGCACGTGGATCGGCTGTTCGAGGTGGACGTTCAGCCGCTCGATCTCCGAGACGTAAAGGTCGCGCAGCGCCGACCACTGCTCCGGCGTGAGGTACTGCACACGTCCGCCGCCACCCGCCGCCACCGCCGCCTCGGCGCAGGCGTCCTCGAGGCGGTTGATCTTGTAGACGACCCCCTGCTCGCCGCCGGGCTCCGTGAAGGTCTTGCGCTGCACGCGGTTGCTGCGACCGAGGCGGTCCCAGTCGAGGTCGGCGGCGTCGATGGCCGCGTAGATCGCCCGGAGCGTCTCCACCGCCTCCCACGGAGGCGACGCGTTGAAGGTCTCGCGAGTCGCCGCCGGCGCCTCCTCGATCACCGACAGCGGCAGGCCGACCGCGGCGACGGCATCACTGACGAGGTCGCCCCCGATCAGCGCGTCGCGGTCGAGGGCCCGCACCCTGACCTTGTCCCAGCCGAAGACCTCGCCCCAGCGGCCGATGATCTCACTCACCCGGAAGCGCTTCCAGTCCTCGGTCATGGCGAAGAAGGTGTCGAAGTCGCGCAGGTTGCGCCCCTTCTTGGT
>CALRZT010000196.1:0-9341 GCA_943372725.1 Pseudoxanthobacter soli DSM 19599 | reverse complement strand
CCTCGCGGTGCTGATGCTGGTGACGTACATTCCGGCGCTCTCGCTCTGGCTGCCGTCGCTCTTCCGCTGAGACCGGGCCACCCCCATGTCGCTCCCGCGCCTCTCGAACGCCACCCTCAGTCGGCTGCCGCCCGCCGTCGCGCGGCCCGCCTACGACCGCTCCGCCATCACGCCCGGCGTCGTCCACCTCGGCATCGGCGCTTTCCACCGCGCCCACCAGGCGCCGGTGATCGACGACCTGCTCGCCGCCGACCCGTCTTGGGGCATCGTCGCCGCGAGCCTGCGCAGCCCGGCGACGCGCGACGCGCTCGCCCCGCAGGACGGCCTCTACACGCTCGCGGTCGCCGGAGCCGACGGCACCACCCACCGCGTCATCGGCTGCGTGAGCGAACTTCTCGTCGTGCCAGAGGATCGCGAGCGTCTCCTCGCCCGCATGGCCGATCCGCGCGTGCGCATCGTCAGCCTCACCGTCAGCGAGAAGGGCTACTGCCACGACCCCGCCACCGGCCGCCTCGCCGAGGACCATCCGCTGGTGCGAGCCGACCTCGCCGCGCCACGCGAGCCGTCGAGCGTGCCGGGCCTGATCGTCGAGGCGCTCGCCCGCCGCCGCGCCGCAGGCCTCGCGCCCTTCGCGGTGATGCCATGCGACAACCTTCCCGCCAACGGCGCCACCGTCCGCCGCATCGTCGCCCGCTTTGCGAGCCTCCGCGACGCCGACCTTGGCCGCTTTGTCGAGGGCGAGGTGGCGTTTCCCGCGACGATGATCGACCGCATCACGCCGGCCACCACCGATGCCGATCGGGCGGCGATTGCCGCGGCCACCGGGCTGGACGACGCCTGGCCGGTCGTCACCGAGCCGTTCAGCCAGTGGGTGGTGGAGGACCGCTTCCCCGCCGGCCGGCCGGACTTCGCGGCGGCCGGCGTCACCGTCTCCGACAAGGTGCCGGCCTACGAGCGCATGAAGATCCGGCTCCTCAACGGCCCGCACTCGACGCTCGCCTATCTCGCCGTGCAGATGGGCCGCGAGACGGTCGCGGACGCCATGCACGACCTCCACCTGGTCCGCTTCCTGGCGGCGATGATGCGCGACGAGATCGAGCCGACGCTGCGCCCCGATGGCCTCGGCGACCTGACCTCCTACCGCCACGAGACCCTGAGGCGCTTCGCCAACCCGGCGCTGCGCCACCGCACCCGCCAGATCGCCATGGACGGCTCGCAGAAGCTGCCGCAGCGCCTGCTCGGCTCTGTCCGCGACCGCCTCAAAGCCGGCGCCCCGATCGATCGCCTCGGCCTTGCGGTGGCCGCCTGGATGCGCTGGGTCGTCGGCGTGGACGAGACTGGCAAGCCCCACGACATCAACGACCCCCTCTCGCCGAAGCTCTCGGCGATCGCCGCGACGGCCGGCCGCGATGCCGCGGCGCTGGCGAGCGGCCTCCTCTCCGTCCGCGAGATCTTCGGCGACGACCTCTCGACCGACCCTCGCCTGCAGGCGGCGGTGGTGCCGGCCCTGGCGAGCGTGCTCGATCGCGGCACCGCCCGGACGCTGGCGGAGTGGGGGAGGGAGTAGGGGTGGCGTCTCCTTCACCCGTTGGCGTCATCCCGGACAAGCGAGGCGGAGCCGAGCGCCGATCCGGGACCCAGCGCAAGACTCCGCGCCGGAGGCGCGGCTGAAGCGTCGCGCGTTCCGCGCGACCAGTCTTCCGCTGGGCCCCGGCTCGCTCCGCGTTGCTCCGTGTCCGGGGGGACGGCGCATTGTGGGTGATGTCCCCCCACTTTCGAATGTGTCTTGACAGCCGGCCGCACCGGAGAGACCGTTAGCACACAAACGATAACGCTTGCCGAGTGAAGCCCGCCCGCGCGGGTGCGAGGGGACCGATGAGCTATCTGAGGCCGCGCACGGTCGAGGAGGCCGTCGAGATGCTGGCGCAGCCCGCCTGCATCCTCGCCGGGGGCACCGACGTGTTTCCCGCCCTCGTCGACCGGCCGGCCCCCGCTCGCATCGTCGATCTCTCCCGCCTCGAGGGCCTGTCGGCGATCACGCTCGAGCCCGGCCTCGTCCGCATCGGCGCCCGCGTCACCTGGAGCGCGCTCGTCCGCGCGCCGCTGCCGCCGTGCTTTTCCATGCTGAAGGCCGCCGCCCGCGAGGTCGGCTCGGTGCAGATCCAGAACACGGCGACAATCGCCGGCAACCTCGTCAACGCCTCGCCCGCCGCCGACGGCGTGCCGCCGCTGCTGGCGCTCGACGCTTTCGTCGAGATCGCCGGACCCACCGGCCGCCGCAGTATTGCGCTGGCCGACTTCATCACCGGCTACCGCCAGACGGTGCTGGCGCCGGGTGAGCTTGTCACCGCCATCCTGGTGCCGCGGACGATCGACACCGGCCGCTCGGCCTTCCTCAAGCTCGGCACCCGGCGCTACCTCGTCATCTCGATCGCCATGGTGGCCGTGGTGGTGCGGGTGGAGGGGGGCAGGGTGGCCGAGGCGCGCGTCGCCGTCGGCGCCTGCTCGGCGGTGGCGAAGCGGCTGCTCGCCCTGGAAGACGACCTCGTCGGCGCACAACTCACCGCGCCGCTGTCGTCGCGGGTGATGCCGGAGCACCTCGCCAGCCTCGACCCGATCGACGACGTCCGCGCCACCGCCGCCTACCGGCGCGAGGCGGCGCTCGAACTGGTGCGGCGGGCGCTGGACGCCTGCACCGCCGAACCCGACACCGCGGAGGGCTGAGCGATGCTGGAGACCATCGGCAAGCCCGCAGTGGCCGATGACGGCAAGTCCGGCGTCGCCACGTCCAGCGTCACCGCGTCCGGCGCCACCACGTCAGCCGCCGTCGTGTCCGCATCCCCCGCTACCGGTAGCGTGAACCGGGGCGCCATCGCCTTCGTCCTCAACGGCCGCGGAACCGCGACCGACGCCTCGCCGGCGCGACGCCTGACATCGGTGCTGCGCGACGATCTCGGCCTCACCGGCACCAAGGTCGGCTGCGACGCTGGCGACTGCGGCGCCTGCACGGTGCTCCTCGACGGCGAGCCCGTCTGCGGCTGCCTCACCGCCATCGGCCAGGTCGAGGGCCGGACGGTCGAGACTATCGAAGGCCTCGGCGACCGCCACCCGATGGCGAAGCGCCTGCAGGACGCCTTCCTCGCTCACGGTGCCGCCCAGTGCGGCATCTGCACGCCGGGGATGCTGGTGTCGGCGACCGCGCTCTTGGAGCGGGAAGCGGCACCGTCGGAAGCGGCCGTCTTCGACGCCATCGGCGGCGTCCTCTGTCGGTGCACGGGCTACCGAAAGATCGTCGCCGCCGTGCTCGATGCCGCTACCGGTGACGGTACCGTCGACGCCCGTCCTCACGGCACCGTCGATAGCACCGTCGGCATGCCACCGTCAGACGGTGCCGTCGGCCGCCGGCTGGAGCGGCTCGATGGCGTTGAAAAGGTTGAGGGTTCCGACATTTTCGGGGCCGATTTCGCTCCAGTGGGAACGCTCGCTCTGCGCGCCGTCCGCAGCCCGTTCCACCACGCCCGCTTCCGGCTCGGCGACGTGGCGGCGTGGATTGCGAAAAACCCCGGCGTACTCAGGGTCTTCACCGCCGCCGACGTGCCCGGCGAGAACCGCTTCGGCGTCATCCCGCCGTTCGCCGACCAGCCGGTCTTCGCCGTCGCCGAGACTCGCTTCCGCGGCGAGGCGGTTGCCGCCGTCGTCGGGGAGCCGGATGTCGTCGAGCGGCTCGCGCTCGCGGATTTTCCCGTGGACTGGGAAGAGCTTGCCGCCCTGACGACGATGGACGCCGCCCTCGCCCCCGGCGCGGGAGCCGTCCAGCCGGGCCGCGCCGGCAACGTGCTGGTGAAGGGCCGTGTCGTCCGCGGCGACATCGAAAAGGCCTTCGAGAACGACGATCTCGTCACCGTCGAGGGCGACTTCGACACCGGCTTCGTCGAGCACGCCTACATCGAGCCCGAAGCCGGCTTCGCCCGCCGCGTCGGCGACCGCATCGAGGTGCAGGCCTGCACCCAGTCGCCCTACATGGACCGCGACGAGGTGGCGACAGTCCTCGGCATCGCTCCCGAGGCCGTCCGCATCATCCCGACCGCGGTCGGTGGCGGCTTCGGCTCGAAGCTCGACCTGTCGGTGCAGCCGTTCGTGGCGGTCGCCGCCTGGCACCTCGACCGGCCGGTGCGGATGGTCTACTCGCGGCCGGAATCGATGGCGACGACCACCAAGCGCCACCCGGCGAAGATGCACCTCCGCGTCGCCGCGACGCCCGACGGCCGCATCCAGGCGCTTGATTTCGCGGCCGATTTCAACACCGGCGCCTATGCCTCGTGGGGGCCGACGGTGGCGAACCGCGTGCCGGTGCACGCCTCCGGCCCCTATCTCGTGCCCAACTACCGGGCGCTGACGCGGGCAATCCACACCCACCTGGTTCCCGCCGGCGCCTTCCGCGGCTTCGGCGTGCCGCAGGCGGCGGTGGCCCAGGAACAGGCCTTCGACATGCTGGCCGAACGGCTCGGCCTCGACCGGCTGGAGTTCCGCATTCTCAACGCCTTGCGGCCCGACCAGCCGACAGTCACAGGCCAGGTGCTGGGCGAGGGCCTCGGCATCGTCCCGTGCCTCGAGGCGTTGCGCCCGCACTGGGCTCGCGCGCTGCAAGATGCCAGTAATTTCAACGCGCAAGCCGCCGGCCCCCGCCGCCGCGGCGTCGGCGTCGCCGGCATGTGGTACGGCTGCGGCAACACCTCGCTGGCGAACCCCTCCACCATCCGCCTCGGCCTGAAGCCCGACGGGCGCCTCGCGCTGCACCAGGGCGCCGTCGACATCGGCCAGGGCTCGAACACCGTCGTCACCCAGATCGCCGCCGAGGCGCTGGGCGCGCCGATCGAAATCATGGATCGCGTGTCCGCCGACACCGATCTCACCCCCGACTGCGGCAAGACCTCCGCCTCGCGCCAGACCTTCGTCACCGGCAAGGCGGCCGAACTCGCCGGCCGGGCGCTGCGCGGCGAACTCCTCCGTCTCGCCAACGCCGGCGAAAGCGCGCGGCTCACCTTCGGCCCCGGCTCTGTGACGGTCACCGACGGCGACCACGCCCGCACCCTCGATCTCGCCACGATGACGCCAGACGCCCGCGGCTACGTTCTCGCCGTCGAGGAGACCTTCGACCCGCCGACCTCGCCGCTCGATGCCGACGGCCAGGGCAGCCCCTACGCCGTCTATGGCTGCGGCGCCCACATCGCCGAGGTGGAGGTCGACACGGCGCTCGGCACCGTCAAGGTCCTCAGGATCACCGGCGCCCACGATGTCGGCCGGGCGATCAACCCGACGCTGGTCGAGGGCCAGATCGAGGGTGGTGTCGCGCAGGGGCTCGGCCTGGCGCTGATGGAGGAGTTCTTCCCCGGCCGCGGCGAGAACCTGCACGACTACCTGATCCCGACGGTGGGCGACATGCCGGAGGTCGTCTCGATCCTGATCGAGGACGCCTCGCCGGTCGGCCCGTTCGGCGCCAAGGGCATCGGCGAGCAGGCGCTGATCCCGACCGCGCCGGCGATCCTCAACGCCATCCACCACGCCACCGGCGCCCGCCTCGCCCGCGTGCCGGCGACGCCCGACCGCGTCCGCGCCGCCATCCGCACTGTTGCCGAGACCGCAGGCGAGGGCGCCTGAATGCTCGACGACGTCGCCCCGCCCCCCGCCGCCGCGGCTCCCGCTCCCGCCACGGACGACAAGATCCGCTGCGACGCGTGCCCGGTGATGTGCTTCATCCGCCCCGGCATGGTCGGCGCCTGCGACCGCTACGCCAACCACGAGGGCACGCTCGTCCGCGTCGACCCGCACGTCGTGCTCGACCGCACGCTGTCGCAGGGCGGCGCCGTGGTGCCGTTCGATCGAGGTGCCTGGGACGGCAGCGTGCTGCACGGGCCGGACACCTTCGTCACCGCGATCGGCGCCGGCACCACCTATCCCGACTACAAGCCGGCGCCGTTCATCGTCTCCTCCGAGGTCGACGGCGTCGACATGGTCACCGTGGTGACGGAGGGGATCTTTTCCTACTGCGGCGTCAAGGTGAAGATCGACACCGACCGCCACCTCGGCCCCGAGCGGTCGCTGGTCCGGGCGAACGGCGAGCCCATCGGCCATGTCACGACCGCCGAATACGGCTCGCAGATGCTGTCCCTCGGCGGCGTTCACCATCTCACCGGCGGGTCGAAGCCCGAGGGCCGCGTCACCTGCGAGACGCTGCTGGCGCTGTCGAACGGCCAGCCCGTCGAACTCACGGTGGACGACGGCGCCACCGTCATCGTCGCGGCCGGCCGGCCGCCGGTGGTGAACGGCGTCTCCGAGGAGCGCATGCGCGTCGGCTGCGGCTCGGCCACCATCGGCATGTTCGCCAAGCAGTGGCACGGCAAGGTCGACGAGGTGGTGGTGGTCGACGACCACATCACCGGCGTGCTCTCCGAGCACCAGGCCGGTAAGCTCCTGGGCATTCCCGACACCGGCATCAAGCTGAAGGGCCGCCGCTCGACGCCCGGCCGCTATTTCCGCGTCGCCGAGCCCGGCACCGGCTGGGGCGGCACCAACATTTCCGACCCCTTGTCGATCCTCGGCCCGTTCGACGCCAGGAAGGCGCGGCCGGGGCTCACCCTGCTGATGGTGTCGACCACCGGCGAGCAGCACGGCTACTACGTCCTCGACGAGCAGCTCAAGCCCGTCGAGACCGACCTGCCGGCGAGTCTGACGCACTCGGTCGAGCTCATCCGTGAGAACTGCGAGCCGGCGCTCTGCACCGTCCTCTTCATGGGCGGCGCCGGCGGGTCGCTGCGCTCCGGCGTGACGGAGAACCCGGTCCGGCTGACGCGCTCGGTGAAGGAGGCGCTCACCACCGTCACCTGCGGCGGGGCACCGGTCTACGTCTGGCCGGGCGGCGGCATCACCTTCATGGTCGACGTCACGCGGCTCCCGGCGAACGCCTTCGGCTCGGTGCCGACACCGGCCCTCGTCGCCCCGATCGAGTTCACCTTGAGCCTCGCCGACTACGCGGCGCTCGGCGGCCACCTCGACCACGTCCGGCCGCTGTCGTCGCTGACGGGGGCGGAGACGCCGAAGCGCGTGGCGCTGCAGGCGGACAACCCGTGGCCCTTCGCGCCGCGCACGGCGGGGATGCGGGGGTGAGGGTGGACAGCGCCGGCTGTTGGGAATTGCTCCGATTTCCGCGGCCGTCATCCCGGACCAGCGAGGCGCAGCCGAGTGCCGATCCGGGACCCAGCGGAAGAATGCGCGCCGGAGGCGCGGCTTTTGCGTCGCGCTGCGCGCGACCACTTTTCCGCTGGGTCCCGGCTCGCTCCGCGTTGCCTCGCGTCCGGGATGACGGCGGAGGGGATGGCGGGAGATCCCTTCCATGACCCGCGCCCGCGCCGCGATGTTGCCCGACGGCCGGCGCCTGCACCTGCAGGACGGGCCGATCGACCTCGTCATCGAGGCGTTCGGATCGCCCGCGGCGGTGCGGGCGGCCTATGCGGCGGCGATGCGGCGCTTCGACGGGCTGCTCGATGAACTGTGCTCGGAACTTCCCCTGCTGCGCACGCCGGCGCGGCCGGACGGGACGGCGCTCACGGGCCCGGTGGCGCGGCGGATGTACGAGGCGGTCGTGGAGCATACAGCCGTGGCGCCGCATGCTGCGGGGTCAGAACGGAACGGCGCGGCAACCGACGCGCCCGGTGCTCTCGACGGTGCAGCCCCTTCCTTCTCCCGCTCGCGGGAGAAGGTGCCCGCAGGGCGGATGAGGGCCCGGCCGGCGCAGCCGGGCGGGGAGGCCGACGCTTCACCCGGCCGCGTTCCGACGCCCTTCGGACGCCGGCCCTCATCCGGCGCTGCGCGCCACCTTCTCCCGGTTGGGCCGGGAGAATGGAATCCCGACGCCACCGCCTTCATCACCCCGATGGCCGCGGTCGCCGGGTCGGTCGCCGACGAGATCCTAACGGCGATGCTGGCAGGGGCCGCTGCGGAAGAGGGCGCGCGCGAGCGCGGCCCGCTCGCCGACGCCCCCCTCACCCGCGCCTACGTCAACAACGGTGGCGACATCGCGCTCTTTCTCGCGCCCGGCGAGCGCTTCAGGATCGGCCTCGTCGATCGGCCGGACCGCCCGACCCTCGACGCTTCGTCCCTGTTTGCCCGCACCGAGCTCTCCGCTGCAGACAACATCGCCGGCATCGCCACCTCCGGCTGGCGCGGGCGGTCGTTCTCGCTTGGCATCGCTGATGCGGTGACGGTGCTGGCCGCGACTGCAGCCGCCGCCGATGCGGCGGCGACCGTCGTCGCCAACGCCATCGACCTGCCCGGCCACCCGGCGATCGTGCGGGTGCCGGCCTGTGAGGTGCAGCCCGACAGCGACCTCGGCGACCGGCTCGTCACCCGCGGTGTCGGCGCTCTGACGGGAGAAGACATCGCCACGGCGCTGACGGCCGGCGTCGCGGTGGCGGAGGGGCTCGTCGGCCGGGGGCTGATCGCGGGGGCGGCGCTGCATCTCGCCGGGGCGACCCGCGTGGTCGGCATCCGGCTGGCGGGTGTGGTCGCGGACGCCGGGATCGCATCGCCGCTGGCCGCTGTCGGACGGGCCGGGGTCGGCGTTTCGGCTGGCCGGCCGCAACAGCCGGGCGCCGCCGCCGACGAGAGAGGGCGCCGGCGCGAATACGAAGCCGCCGATGCCGTATCGTCGATCTGAAGGTCTGGTGCATCAGTCAGGGGACGCAAGCGCGATGAAGGCGAAGATCCGCAAGATCGTCACGGTGGTCGAGGAGACGCTGACCGAGATGGGCCGCGCCGTGACGCCGCCGACGCGGCGGGCGGCGGCGATCGCCGTCATCGAGAACCCCTTCGCCGGCCGCTATGTCGAGGATCTCTCCGAGCTGATCGACGTCGGCGAGGAACTGGGCCGGCTTCTCGGCGAGAAGGCGGTGGCGGCGCTCGGCATCGAGGGTCCGTCGGCCGAGAGCTACGGCAAGGCGGCGCTGGTCGGCACCGACGGCGAGCTCGAGCACGCCGCGGCGATCCTCCACCCGAAGCTCGGCGCCCCCTTGCGCAAAGTGCTGGGCAAGGGCGCGGCGCTGGTGCCGTCGTCGAAGAAGCGCGGCGGCCCCGGCGCCGACCTCGACGTGCCCCTCGGCCACAAGGACGCCGCCTACGTCCGCAGCCACTTCGACGGCATGACGGTCTCGATCGCCGACGCTCCCCGGGCGAACGAGATCATGGTGGCCGTGGCGGTGACGGACAGCGGCAGGCCGCTGCCGCGCGTCGGCGGCCTGACGACCGCGGAGATGAAGGGCGAGGACGGGCTCAGATAGAGGCGCTGA
>CALRZT010000195.1:0-9365 GCA_943372725.1 Pseudoxanthobacter soli DSM 19599 | reverse complement strand
TACCGCCACGCCTTCCACGCCGGGAACTTCGGCGACGTCCTCAAGCACGTCGTGCTGGCACGCGTGCTCGTCCACCTCGCCCAGAAGGCCGCACCCTACCGCCTGATCGACACCCACGCCGGCATCGGCCGCTACGACCTCCTCACCGGCGAGGCCGAGCGCACCGGCGAATGGCGCGAGGGCGTCGCCAGGGTCTGGGCCGCCGACCCGCCGATGGACGTCGCCTCGCTGTTGTCGCCCTGGTGGGCGGCGGTGGCGGCGGAGAACCCCGGCGGCGGCCTCGCCGTCTATCCGGGCTCGCCGGCGCTGGCGCTGACCCTGATGCGGCCGCAGGACCGGCTCACCGCCGTCGAGCTCCACCCCGAGGACGCCGTGACGCTGAAGCGCGCCATTGGGCGTGATCCCCGCGCCCGCGTTTCCGTCCAGGACGGCTGGCAGGCGCTCACCGGCTCCGTGCCGCCGCCCGAACGCCGCGGCGTCGTCCTCGTCGATCCGCCCTACGAGGCGACCGACGAGTTCGACCGCCTCGCCGACGGGCTGATCGCGGCCGCAGCGAAGTGGCCGACCGGCTGCTTTATCGGCTGGTATCCGATCAAGTCGTTCGGCCCCGTCGACATCCTGCACGCCCGCCTCGCGGACGCCGGTGCGAAGCGCCTCGTCACCGCCGACCTCCTCGTGCGCACGCCGGATAAGTGGATCCCCGGCCTGCCGGGAGCGGGCATCGTCGCGATCAATCCGCCCTACACGCTGGCGGCCGAGCTCGCCGTGCTGCTGCCCTGGCTCGCCGCCACGCTCGCGCAGGGCGAGGGCGCGCACCACCGCCTCGCCGTCCTCGCCGACGGCTGAGGCAGCCGGCTCCGGGTGATGCAGCACGGCGACAGCGCCGCGAAACCGCACCCGCCGTCCCCCGCCGCGCGCCGTCGTCGCCGTGCGGCGCCTTGACCCGGCCGGCCGGCTCGCCCAAGGTCCGGACGGTCCGTCCGAGCCGTCCGTCGGCGCGTCCGTCCGGGAGCCGTCCATGTCCCTTCGTCGCTGTTCCCGCCCCTTCGCCGGCGCGCTGCTCCTCGCCGGCGCCGTCGCCCTGTCGGGCCCGGCCGCCGCCGACTGGTTCAGCGGCAAACCGCAGCCGGTGGAGAAGCGCGTGCCGCCCTGCGACGACACCGCCGTACAGGCGAAGCTCGTCCACTCGATCGCCAGCGCCGATCCGCGCTACTACGGCGTGACGGTGAAGGAGCTGAAGCACATCGAGCAGTCGGCGCTGGTGGACAACAAGGACAGCCCGCTGGCGCGCCGCTACTGCACCGCCCGCCTTCTGCTCGATCCGCTGCCGGCCAACCTGCCGGCCGGCAAGGCGCCGCCGAAGAACGTGCTGTTCGGCGGCGAGCCGGCCCCGACGCTGCCGCACGAGCGCTTCGCCTACTACATGGTGGAGGAGCAGGCGGGCTTCGTCGGCATCTCCTGGAACGTCGAGGTCTGCATCTCCGGCCTCGACCGCTGGCGCGTCTACGACGGCCAGTGCGAGACGGTCCGGCCGCCGCCGACGCGATGATCGCCCGTCTCGCCGCGGCGGTCGTCCTCGCCGTCCTCGCGCTCGGTTCGCTCGTCGCCACGGCGCAGGCGGCCGATGTGCGCGCCGCCGACGTCGCGGGACGCTTCGACCACTGGCTGTTCGTGCTGTCGTGGTCGCCGAGCTACTGCGAGGCCGAAGGCGACGGCGGCAGCCCCGAGCAGTGCTCGTCCGGGCGCCCCTACGGCTTCATCGTCCACGGACTCTGGCCGCAATACAATCGCGGCTGGCCGGACTATTGCGCTTCCGCCGAGGAGCGGCTCGATCCCGAGCTCGTCGACGAGATGCTGCCGCTGATGCCGAGCCGCGGCCTGATCCGCCACCAGTGGGTGAAGCACGGCACCTGCAGCGGGCTGTCGCCGGAAGACTATTTCGACCTCGTCCGCGAGGTGCGCCGGCTGATCCGCGTGCCGGACGACCTGCAGCGGCTCTACGTCGATTCGATGGTGTCGCCGGCGGTGGTCGAGCGGATGTTCCGCAGCGTCAATCCGGGCATGCCGGAGACGGCGATCTCGGTCACCTGCGACCGCCGGCGCCTGCGCGAGATCCGCATCTGCCTCGATCGCGACCTCGGCTACCGCACCTGCCCGGCGGTGGAGGCGCGCGCCTGCAAGGCCGACTGGATCCGCATGCCGCCGGTGCGCCCGGTGCCGCTGCGATGACCGCCCCGCGCCGGTCCCTCGCCCGCAGCCTCGCGGCGATGACGCTGTCCGCACTCCTCGGCAGCGTCGCCCCGCTCGCCGCCCAGGACACGACGGCGCCGACGGATCGTCCGGCCGAGACCCCGCCGCAGTCGGAGACGGCGCCGCCGCCGGACGCGCCGGCGTCCCGGCCCGACGGGGCCGGCGCGACCCCCGTCCCGGACGGCCCTGCCGCGGCAGCCCCCGCCGAGGCCCCCGAAACGCCCCCGGCGCGACCCGACGAGGCTGCGCAAGTCCCGGCCGCACAAGTCCCCGCCGCCGAGGATCCCGTCGCGCAAGGCCCGGCCGCAGACTTGACTGATGCGCCGCCGTCCGGCGAGCCGCAGTCGGAAGATCCGCCCGCCGAGGGTCCGACGGCGCGCCCGGAGACCGGCGACGATCCGCCGCCGCTGCCGGCCTCGCTCGCCGGCGTGCCGGAGCCGGTGATCGCCCTGCACGTCTCGACCACCTTCTGCGAGGACCCGTCGGGGCCGGCGCTCGGCGATCACGCCGCCCTCGTCACGCCGCTCGGCCCGACGGCGGTGCTGGTCGGCATCCCCTGCACCGGTGACGCCGCCCGCGCCGCCTTCCGCCTCTATGTGCTCGAGACCGGCGAGATCGGTGGCGTCCACGCGCAGTTCTTCGCGCTGCCGTCGAAGACCCTCGGCTGGACCGGCACCGAGGTGCTGTGGCAGCCTGCGACGGATGCCGAGGGCCGCCTCACCGGCACGCTCTACGATCCCGGTGAGGGCCGCTGCGCCAGCCGCGGTCGCTGGCGCTGGAACGGCTACGCGCTCGCCATGGAGACGGCCGAGCTCGAAGCCTCCTGCGGCAAGGGCGACTGGCGCTCCGTCTACCCCTGAGGACACCCGACCGATAGCGAGACCCTGCCGTGGCACAGGCCCCCCGCACCTTCACCGACTACCGCGCCGCACTGGTGATGGCGGTGCAGGAGGAGATCGCCGGCGAGGCCTATTTCGCCCGCCTCGCCGAGCTCCACCCCGGCCGCGGCCGGGAGGCGCTGACGCTGCTCGCCCGGATCGAGGCCGCCACCGCCGCCGCGACGCGCCCGCTCGTCGAGCGCCACGGCCTCGCCCTCGACCCTCCCGAGGCCCTGCGCGCCGCCGGCCGCGCCGAGGCCGATCGCGACGGCGCGACGCCATGGCCGCAGTTCGTGGCGGCCATGGCCGAGAACTACCCGGCCTTCACCGCCGAGTTCGAGCAGATCGCCGCCCTCGCCCCGCCGGAGGACGCGGACCTCTGCGCCGTCCTCGTCGACCACGAGGTCGCCGCCGTCGACTTCGCCCGCCTGGAAGTGGCCGGGAACGCCGACAGCTTCGCGCCGCTCGCGGCGTTCCTGGCACGGCACGGGGGGTGAGCGGGCGGCGGCGAGGCCTCGGCGCGACGTCTGAGCAGCCGCCCACCACTCGCCCCACCCCCCCATCTTCCCCCCCGCCCTACAAACCACTATCTCTGCCGCCGACCCTCAATCCTTCCCGGCCGCCCCCGCGGGCCGGCAACAGGAGCACTCCGGACATGGCAGCCAATCCGGCAACGGCCACCGCAGCCAGCCCCGCCGCGAGCCCCGCCCGCATCCCCGTCACCGTGCTGACCGGCTTCCTCGGCTCCGGCAAGACGACGCTGTTGAACCGCATCCTCACCGAGGACCACGGCAAGCGCTACGCCGTCATCGTCAACGAGTTCGGCGAGGTCGGCATCGACGCCGACCTCCTCGTCGATACCGACGAGGAGGTGTTCGAGATGAACAACGGCTGCATCTGCTGCACCGTGCGCGGCGATCTCATCCGCACTGTCGAGAACCTCCTGAAGCGCAAGGGCGCCTTCGACGCCATCCTGGTCGAGACCACCGGCCTCGCCGACCCGGCCCCCGTCGCCCAGACCTTTTTCATGGATGACACCGTGCGGGCGGCCGCCGCGCTCGATTCCGTCGTCGCGGTGGCCGACGCCAAGCACCTGGCGCTGCGCTTCGCGGACTCGAAGGAGGCCGTCGACCAGATCGCCTTTGCCGACGCGATCCTTCTGAACAAGACCGACCTCGTCACGCCGGCGGAGCTCGCCGAGATCGAGCGCGCCATCCGCGCCATCAACCCCTTCGCCACCATCCACCGCACCGAGCGCTGCGCCATTGCTTTGGACAAGGTGCTCGACCGCGGCTCCTTCGACCTCGAGCGCATCCTCACCCTCGACCCGGAGTTCCTCCACGGCGAGGACCACCACCACGATCATGATCACGACGATCCGAACCACGTGCACGGTCCGGACTGCGGCCACGACCACCACGATCACGACCACCACCATCACGATGACCACCACCACCATGACCACGTGGCGGCGGCCGGCATCACCTCGGTGTCGCTGACCGCCGGCGACCTCGATCCCGACCGCTTCTTCGCCTGGATCGGCCGCATCACCCAGGAGCAGGGGCCGAACATCCTGCGCCTGAAGGGCATCCTCGCCTTGAAGAACGACGAGGACCGCTACGTGCTGCAGGGCGTCCACATGATCGTCGAGGGCGACCACCAGCGGCCGTTCAAGCCGGGCGAGCCGCGTTTGAGCCGCCTCGTCTTCATCGGCCGCGACCTCGACCCGAAGGCGCTCGAGGCGGGTTTTGCCGCCTGCGCCGCCTGAGCCGGCTGCGTCCCGCGTGGCCACCGTCTCGAAAGTCCGCGTCGCCGTCGCCGAGCACGCCCTCGGCGCCTATGTGATCGCCGCCGAGTTCCTCGCCGGCCGCCCCGCCTTCGCGCTCGGCGACGGCACGGTGCGGCTCGAACTGGGCGGTGTCCTCGAAACCGTCCGCACGCACCCGACCGCGCTGCTCGCCGCGGCCCTGTCGCAGGATGGTGCGACGCTCTACGCTGGCGGCGACGACGGCCGCCTCGTCGCCGTCCATCCCGACGGCACGACGGAGGAGCGCGCCGCGGTCGGCCGCATCTGGATCGACCAGGTGGCGACCGGCCCGAACGGCGCCATCGGCTTCGCCGGCGGCCGCAACGCCTGGGTGATCCGCCCGGACGGCGTGCTGAAGACCTTCGCCCACCCGCGCTCGGTCGGCGGCGTCGCCTTCGCGCCGAAGGGCCTGCGCCTCGCCGTCGCCCGCTATGACGGCGCGACGCTCTGGTGGGCCGGCACCGAGGCGCCGGCGCAGCAGCTCGAATGGAAGGGCATGCACGCCGGCATCACCTGGTCGCCGGACGGCAAGTTCCTCGTCACCGCGATGCAGGAGAACGCGCTGCACGGCTGGCGCGTCGCCGATGGTCGCCACATGCGCATGACCGGCTACCCGGCGAAGGTGCGGTCGCTGTCGTGGTCGCCGAAGGGCCGCTTCCTGGCGTCGGCCGGCGCCAACGCCGCGGTGCTCTGGCCGTTCCACTACAAGGACGGGCCGATGGGCCGCCCGCCGCTCGAGCTCGGCTACCGCGACGTCTTCGCCACCCGCGTCGCCTGCCACCCCGAGGACGACGTGGTGGCGATCGGCTACATCGACGGCGCCATCGACGCCGCCCGCATCGAGGACGCCGCGGTGGTGCGCCTGCGCGAGCCGGACGGATCGCCGCTGTCGGCGCTCGCCTGGGACGCGGAGGGCGGCCGCCTCGCCTTCGGCGGCGAGGGCGGAGCCGCGGGCGTCATCGACCTCGCCGGCTGATCGCGCGGCGACCCGAGCGCGGCCAGTTGATGACGCGGTGAACTGAGCGTGCCGCGTGCCCGGCGCGGCGGCTTGGAACCGCGCCGCCGCCGTGGCGTTCCCGCCCCGCGGCCGACGGGCCGTGGCCGGACAGGGCACGGACGCCGGCCCGACCGCCGGCGACAGGGAGAGGCCGATGATCGGCAGGACGATCGCCGTCGCTGTAGCTGCCGTGGTCGGTGTCGGCGCGTCGCAGCTTCCCGAGTTCGGTCAGCAATATCGCCAGCGCCTCGGCGGCGCGGTCGATGAACTGCGCCGCGTCGCCGCGAGCTTCGACCAGGACGCCGCCGACAATGGCCTCGACCGGCCGGCGGCACTCGCCGAGATGGCGCGCAACCCGAGCGACCTCGTCCAGGACCGTGCCGCCTCGATGGGCGAGACGATGGAGCGCCTCGGCAACCTCGAGGCCCAGCAGCAGGCCTTCCGCGACGCCGGCGCCTTCGGCCGCCTCTACACCCTCGGCACCCACTTCGACCCGCCGCTGGTCGCCGCCACCTGGGCGGACTACGAGCCGGCGGTGCCGGTCACGTCAGAAGGCTTCGTCGCCGCCGGCGGCGGCTTCCTCGCGACGCTGCTCCTCCTCCTCGGCCTCGGCCGTGTTGTTCGCCGCAGGCCGTGAGCGGCGTGGGGCAGGGGGAGCCGGAGAAGACGGGGCCGGGGCTTTGGGCTGCCGGCTACACGGCGGCCGAGCTCGACGACGCGCAGGCGCGGTTCGCGCTCCGTTTCCCGCCCGACCTCGTCGCCCTGCTGCGGGACCGCCGACCTCTGTGGGGCTACGACTGGACGGGACCCGAGGATCCGATCCGGCGTGCCCTCGCCTGGCCGCTCGACGGCCTCCTCTTCGACGTCGAGAACAACGGTCTCTGGCGGACAGAGTGGGGCGCTCGGCCGACGAGCGCCGGTGAGCGTGCCGAGATCGTCGCCGCCGTCGTCGCGGCCGCGCCGCCGCTGATCCCCATCCTCGGCCACCGCTACCTTCCGGCGGAGCCCCTCGAGGCCGGCAACCCGGTGCTCTCGGTCTACCAGTCCGACATCATCTACTACGGCTGCGATCTCGAGGATTACGTCGCCCGCGAGTTCGGCGGCGGCACCGAGCCGGTCACCGGCCCGGTCCGCCGCATCCGCTTCTGGTCGGATCTGATCGACGCCGCCGGCACCGGCTGGGCGGGCTGAGACGTCTCCGCGGTTTCCGCGCCGGAACCGCCGTGCCGCCCTTGCGATCAGGCCCCTTCCGGAGCGTGCGGGTGGCGGCGACGCACGCCGTGCCGCCCGCACGCCGGAGCCCGTCTCCCTAGAACTCGATGATCGACTGGAAGCCGCCATAGATCATCCGCTTGCCGTCGAAGGGCATGTCCGCCATCTGCGGCTTCATGCGCGGGTCGGCGAAGACCTTCTGCATCGTCTCGTCGCGGGCGGCGCGCGAGGGATAGGTGGCGAAGGCGAACACCACCACCTCGTCGTCCTTCGCCATCACGGCGCGCGGAAAGGAGGTTAGTTCGCCGACGCTCACGTCGTCGGCCAGGCACTCCACGTAGGAGAGCGCGCCATGTTCCATCCACACCGTGCCGGCGAGCGTCGCCGCCGCCTTGTAGGCCTCCATCTTGTCCTTCGGCACGGCCAGCACGAACCCGTCGACATAAGGCATGGCTCACTCCTTGGCGTTGCCCCGCGTGCCCGAGGACGAACGGGCGTGCCCGGTCCCGACACTCTGCCCCGGCTTTTGCGAAACGGGGCACCCGGGAGAACGTTCGCCCGACAATCCGCGAAATCGGGTTGTCGGCCCGCGCCGGTCTGCGGCGTCCTCGGGGGCGAACATCGCAGCCTGTGGAGGAGTTCGATGCGCGGTTCACACCTTTCCGCTCGCCACGGTGCCCCCGCCCTCACCAGCCTCGCCTGGCTGGCCGTCTTCTCGGCCGGGATCGAGGCGGCACCGGCGGTCGAGAGCGGATACGCCACCGTCGACGACGGCCACCCGATCTACTACGAGGTCGCCGGGTCGGAACACGCGGGCGTGCCGATCGTGCTCCTGCATGGCGGCATGATGTCGATCGACACCGCCTTCCCCGACCTCATCGAGCGCTTCTCGCGCACCCGCCGCGTCGTCGCCATCGAGGCCCAGGGCCACGGCCACACCGCCGACCGCGACGGCCCGTTCACGCTCGACCGCATGGCCGCCGACGTCGTCGGCGTGCTCGACCACCTCGGCGTGGCGCGCGCCGACCTCGTCGGCCACAGCCTCGGCGGCATGACCGCCACCCTCGTCGCCATCCGCCGGCCCGAGCGCGTTCGCACCCTTACCGTGCTGAGTGCCTCCTACCGGTTCGACGCCTTCCTGCCCGAGCTCGCCGCGATGAACCGCGATCCGAGCCGCGCCCCCTCGCCGGAACTCGCCGTCTTGCTGCCGACCGCGCGCCACTTCGCCGAGTGGATGGAGAGCTACCGGCGCAACGCGCCGGACCCGGACGGTCTCGGCCGCGTCCTCACCCGTCTCAACGCCTTCCTCGTCGCCTGGCCGGGTTTCACCGAAGCCGAACTTGCCGCCATCACCGCGCCGACGCTGATCGCCTACGGGGACCGCGACTTCTTCACCCCCGAGAGCATCCACGCCTTCATTCGCCTGGTGCCGGACGCCCGGCTCACGATCCTCCCCGGCACGACGCACACCGAGGTCGTCGACCGCGGCGCCTGGCTCGTGCCGATGATCGAGGCGCACGTCGCCGCGCGCGGGCCTGGCGCGGACTGAGCGGCACGCGGCCGCCGTCACCGGCGACGGGGGGCGCGGCGATCCGTTTCCCGAAGACGGCAAATAGTCCTCGCTATCGCACTCGATCGGCGTAAGGTCATTCCATCGAGCCCTTTCGCAGAAGTCGACTTGCGCTCGAATGTCTAGCACTCTCGGCCGCTTCCAGCGATGCCTTCGAGGGAGCTGATCGATCGCTCCGAAAGATCGACCTGGCGAAGGCGGCGTGTTCGCGTCGTCGAATACGGAAGGACGACATCATGAACATTCCGACGTGGGTTTCGCCGGGCCTCTATGGCGCGGCGTGCGGCGCCGCCGCCCTCGCGGTCATCGGCTTCGGCTGGGGTGGCTGGGTGACCGGCGGCAAGGCCGGCGACATGGCGGCGAAGGCCTCGCAGACGGCCGTCGTGACCGCGTTGTCGCCTGTGTGCGTCGACGCCGCCCACCGCGATCCGGACTTCGCCGAAAAGCTCGTCGAGCTGAAGAAGACCTCCGGCTACAGCCGCGACGAGATCATCATGAAGGCCGGCTGGGGCATGCCGTCCGGCGCCACCGGCAGCAACCGCGACCTCGCCCGCGACTGCGGGTCGAAGCTCGTCCTCTAGGCGGTCCGGTCCGGCGCCGCGCGGCGCCCAGTCCCGGCCAGGTCCTCCCCCCGGAGGACCGGATCATATC
>CALRZT010000194.1:0-9404 GCA_943372725.1 Pseudoxanthobacter soli DSM 19599 | reverse complement strand
CGCGGCGTTGCGCCACCGGCGCGAGCGGCGCGGCGAGCCGGACGTCGTCCACGCCGGCGCACTGGAGATCGACCTCGTGCGCCGCCGTGTCACCCGGGCGGGCGGCGAGGTCCATCTCACCGTCCGCGAGTTCGATCTCCTCGCCCATCTCGCGCGCCACGCCGGCATGGTCGTCACGCACCGCCAGATCCTGACGGCCGTCTGGGGACCGGCACACGAGCACGACACCCAGTATCTGCGCGTCTACATCATGCAGTTGCGCCAGAAGCTCGACCCCGGCTCGGACGTGATCCTCACCGAGCCCGGCGTCGGCTACCGCCTCGCCGGCACCTGAACCGGCCGCTCGCAGCCGCGCACGCCGCCGTCGTCCCGCGCTCTCCGGATGTGACCGTTGGGGAACGACGTTCCAACAATCTCGCCCACGGGCCACGGGCGATCCCGCCGCGGGCCTCGTGCAGCAACCGCGTTGCTCGGTTCGCCCGGCGGCAACCCCTATTGTCCGGCCGACCGGATCGGACGACCGCCCGAGGAGCCTCCCATGAGACGTTTCACCATCGCCGCCGCCACCGCGCTTGCGCTCGTCACCGCGCCCGCGGCCGCGCAGCAGGCTCCGACGACGCTGCTGAACGCCTCCTACGACATCGCGCGCGAGCTGTTCGCCGCGGTGAACACCGCCTTCGTCGCCGCCCACAAGGCGAAGACGGGGGTAGACGTGACCATCGACCAGTCGCACGGCGGCTCGTCGCGGCAGGCGCGCGCCATCCTCGAGGGTCTGCAGGCGGACGTCGTGACCTTCAACCAGGTGACCGACATCGACGTGCTCGTCGACAAGGGCGGCCTCGTCTCGGCCGACTGGAAGAGCGAGTTCCCGAACGACGCCTCGCCCTACTACTCGCTGCCGGCCTTCCTGGTGCGCGCCGGCAACCCGAAGGGGATCAAGGACTGGGGTGACCTCGTCCGCGACGACGTCAAGGTGATCTTCCCGAACCCGAAGACCTCGGGCAACGCCCGCTACACCTATCTCGCCGCCACCGCCTATGCCAAGGAGGCCTTCGGCGGCGACCAGGCGAAGGTGGAGGCGTTCATCGCCAAGCTGTTCGACAACGTGCCGGTGTTCGACACCGGCGGCCGCGCCGCCACCACCACCTTCATCGAGCGCGAGATCGGCGACGTGCTGATCACCTTCGAGGCGGAGACGCGCGGCATCCAGAAGGAGTACGGCGCCGACAAGGTCGAGACCGTCACGCCCTCCGTCAGCCTGCTCGCGGAGTTCCCGGTGGCGATCGTCGACACCGTCGTCGACAAGCGCGGCAGCCGCGACCTCGCCAAGGCCTATCTCGACTTCCTCTACACGACGGACGGCCAGCGCATCGTCGCCGAGCACGGCAACCGCGTGCACGACCCGGTGGTCGTGGCGGAGTTCAAGGACCAGTTCCCGGACGTGCGGCTTTTGACCGTCGACGAGGTGTTCGGCGGCTGGGCCCAAGCGACGAAGGAACATTTCGCCGCCGACGGTACGCTCGACCGCCTCTACGGCAGCCGCTGACACGCCAGTTGCCGCGTCCCAAGGGTCGATAGCGACAGCGCGAGCCGCCAGCGGCGGCCCGCGAGCGTTGCCGCCAGTGCGTTCCGTCACCCACACACGATCCCCCGCAGCCAGAAAGGGAGCCGTCCGTTGTCGCGTCGCGTCCTCCCCGGCCTGCCGCTCAGCCTCGGCATCACCGTCCTTTACGTCTCGATCATCGTCTGCCTGCCGCTCGGCGCCCTCGTCTTCAAGGCGGCGAGCCTCGGGCTGGAGGACTACTGGCGCATCGTCTCGGCGCCGCGGGCGGTGGCGAGCTACCGGGTGACGATCGGGGCGGCGGCGGTGGCGACGGCCTTCAACGTCGTCTTCGGCTTCGCCCTCGCCTGGGTGCTGGTGCGCTACCGCTTCCCCGGCCGCCGCCTGCTCGACGCCCTCGTCGACCTGCCGTTCGCCCTGCCGACGGCGGTGGCCGGCATCGCGCTGACCACGCTGTTCGCCGAGAACGGCTGGTACGGCGCGCCGCTGGCGGCGCTGGGCATCAAGGTCGCGTTCACGCCGCTCGGCATCATGGTGGCGATGGCCTTCACGAGCATCCCGTTCATCGTGCGCACGGTGCAGCCGGTGCTGGAGGACCTCGAGCCGGCGCTGGAGGAGGCAGCCCTCAGCCTCGGAGCGGGGGAGGGGCGGATCTTCAGGACGGTGATCCTGCCGCTGCTGATGCCGGCGCTCCTCGCCGGCTCGTCGCTCGCTTTCGCGCGTAGCCTCGGCGAGTTCGGCGCCGTCATCTTCATCGCCGGCAACCAGCCCTTCGAGACGGAGATCACCGCGCTGCTCGCCTTCATCCGCCTCGAGGAGTTCGACTACGAGGCGTCCGCGGCGATCGCCTCGGTGATCCTGGTCGCGGCGCTGCTCATGCTCGCCGTCACCAACGCGCTGCAGGCGAGGGGCCTGCGCTACCTCGACAAGGGCCGCTGAGGATGGCCGCGCGCGAGCCCACCCTGCGCATCGGCGACGGCGCCCTCATGCGTCGCACGCTGATCGGCGCCGTGGCCCTGGTGGCGCTGGTGCTGATCGTCGCCCCGATCGCCGTGATCGTCGTGCGCGCCTTCTCGTCGGGGTTCGCCACCTATGCGGCCAACATCCTGCACCCCGACACGCTGCACGCGATCTTCCTCACTGTCGTCACGGCGCTGATCGCCGTTCCCGTCAACACCGTCTTCGGCGTCGCCGCGGCGTGGGCGATCACCAAGTTCGATTTCCCCGGCCGCAAGCTGCTGCTGGTGATCATCGAGCTGCCGTTCTCGATCTCGCCGGTCGTCGCCGGCGTGTCGCTGATGTTCGTCTACGGCCTGCAGGGGCTCTTCGGCCCGACGCTGCGCGACTACGACGTCACCATCCTGTTCGCCCTGCCGGGGATCGTGCTCGCGAGCATCTTCGTCACCGCGCCCTTCGTGGCGCGCGAACTCATGCCGCTGATGCAGGCGCAGGGCACCGACCTCGAGGAAGCCGCGACCTCCCTCGGCGCCTCCGGTTTTCGCACCTTCCTGACGGTGACGCTGCCCGGCGTGAAGTGGGCGCTGCTCTACGGCGTCGTCCTCTGCAACGCCCGCGTCATGGGCGAGTTCGGCGCCGTCTCGGTGGTCTCGGGCAACATCCGCGGCCAGACCAACACGCTGCCGCTGCACATCGAGCTGCTCTACCAAGATTACAACGCCGTCGGCGCCTTTGCCGCCGCCTCCGTGCTGACAGTGATCGCGCTCGTCACCCTCGTCGCCAAGGTGGCGCTCGAGGGCCGCGGCGCCGGTCGCGCGCGCCCGGCGAAAGCCATTGTCCCGACCACCGTCGGCGAGGAGAAGCCCGCATGAGGATCCGTCTCGACGGCGTCGGCAAGCGCTTCGACGGGGTGCATGCCGTCCGCGACGTGTCGCTGGAGATCGGCTCCGGCGAGCTCGTGGCCCTTCTCGGCCCCTCCGGCTCCGGCAAGACGACGCTGCTCCGTATGGTCGCCGGCCTCGCCTTCCCCGATGCCGGCCGCATCCTGTTCGGCGACGTCGATGCGACCGACATTCCCGTCCGCGACCGCGGCGTTGGCTTCGTCTTCCAGCATTATGCGCTCTTCCCGCACATGCGGGTCGCCGACAACATCGCCTTCGGCATGCGCGCGGCGCGCGACCGCCGGCCAGAGGCGGAGGTGGTGGCCCGGGTCGACGAACTCCTCTCGCTGATGCAGCTCGACGGCCTCGGGAACCGCTTCCCGGCGCAGCTCTCCGGCGGCCAGCGCCAGCGCGTCGCGCTCGCCCGCGCGCTTGCCGTCGACCCGCAGGTGCTGCTGCTCGACGAGCCGTTCGGGGCGCTCGACGCCAACGTCCGCCGCGAGCTCCGCCGCTGGCTGCGCGAAATGCACGAGCGCCTCGGCATCACCACCCTGTTCGTCACCCACGACCAGGAGGAGGCGCTCGACCTCGCCGACCGCGTGGTGATCCTCGATCACGGCCGCATCGAGCAGGTCGGCTCGCCCCGCGAGATCTGCCGCGAGCCGGGGTCGGCCTTCGTGATGACCTTCCTCGGCGACACGCACCGGCTGCCGGCCACCGTCGCCGCCGGCATCGCCACCGTCGACGGCCACGTCCGCGTGGCGGCGCCGGGGGTTCCCGACGGTCCGGCGTGGGCTTTCGTGCGACCTGCCGACGTGACGTGGCGCAAGGCAGTGGGCGGCGAGGCAGACGCGGTCCCGGCCCGCCTCATGCGCGTGCTCGACCGGCCGGGCAGCCGTCGCCTGGTCGCCCGCACCGTCACGGGCGACGAGATCGAACTCGACGTCGGCCCGGAGAACGATGCCGCGGCCGGCGACGACGGCGCCATCGCGCTTGTCCGCGCCCGCGTCTTTCCGGCGAGCCCCGACGCCTGATGCCGGGGAAGAGATAAACATCCCGCCGGACGCACGATCCCTGGCCATCGCATCCTGAAATGGATCGTCGCGACGGCCGCAGCCGGCTACCTGCTCTGCAACTGGCGGTGCGCGTACGCCGAAGGCTGGTGCCGGGTGAGGGGATCGAACCCCCGACCTTCGGTTTACAAAACCGCTGCACTACCGCTGTGCTAACCCGGCCATGGCGCCTTGCGGGCGCGGCTCCATAGCACGGCTCGATCGGCCACGCACGAGGGTCTCGAGGACGATCCTGTCTGCCTGCGAAGGGCCGCACGCCGCAGCGGCGCTCCTCCAGCGACCACGCCTCCCTGCGCCGTGTCGGCAGCGGCCGCTGGAAGTCGGTCCGGCCGCTCCGGGTCGTCCGCGCTCGCTCATTCAGGCAGCATTCAGCTTGGGCGTGCGAAACACGCCTCAGCCTTCGCGCGGGGCGCACCCCTCGCCGCCGGGCGGGCGTGTTGCGGAGTAAAGCATCATGAAGACCCTGATCGCTCTGGCGACCGGCTTGGTCCTGTTCGCAGCGCCGGTGGCGGCGGCGCCGATCGCCAACGTCGGCGGCGCCAAGGCCGTGGCGGCGGCCGGCAGCCCTCCTGTCGAGACCGTGCAGTCGCGCGGCCACCGTGTCGCGCCGGTCGGCGGACCCTATCGCGGCGGACCGCGCCATCGCGGTGGCTGGCACGGCGGTGGCCGCCACCATCACAACTACCATCGCGGTGGCCGCTGGTACGGCGGTGGCTGGGGCCGCGGCTGGGGCTATGGCGGCTGGGGTGGCGGATATTGGCCGGGCTACTACTACGGCTACGGCGCGCCGGTCGTCGTCGGGGCGCCGGTGGTGGTCGCGCCACGTGCGGTCGTCGTCACCCCGCGCGGCGTCGTCAAGGTGCGCCGGCCGTGGACGCGGGCGTGGGTGCGGTCGTGCTCCCAGCGCTACCGCTCGTTCAACCCACGCACCGGCTACTATCGCACCTACGGCGGCCGGCTGGTGTTCTGCCGCTGAGGCGCTTTCGGCGGTGCGGACGACGTCCGCGCCGCTCGCCCGACGTCGCTCAGCCCGCCGTCGCTCAGCCCGGCGCGCCGATGCGTAGCCGCCGGCCGATCGCGTAGAGAGCGATCGCCGCCGCGTTCGAGACGTTGAGCGAGGCGATCGCCCCCGGCACTGTCAGCCGCGCCATGGCGTCGAGGCCCGCCCGCACGCCGGGACGCACGCCCTTGCCCTCGGCTCCGAGCACCAGCACCACCTTGTCGCCGACGGGCACGTCCTCGAGGTCGTGCTCCGCCTCGCTGTCGAGGCCGATGGCGGTGAAGCCGTGCTCGCGCAGCGCCGCGATGGCGCGGGAGAGATTCGTTTCCGCGGCGATCGGCAGGAGGTCGACCGCGCCGGATGCCGCCTTGGCCAGCACGCCGCCCTCCGTCGGAGCGTGGCGTGTCGTCGTCAGCAGGCCGCCGGCGCCGAGTGCCACTGCCGAGCGCAGGATGGCGCCGACATTGTGCGGATCGGTCACCTGGTCGAGCGCCACGATGAGGCGGGCCTCGGCGAGGTCGTCGAGCGAGACGTCGTCGAGCGGGTCGGCGACGAGGACCACACCCTGATGGACGGCGTCGGCGCCGACCATGCGGTCGAGCACGCGCGGCTCGACGATTTCCGCCTCGAGCGGCAGCGCCACGGCGTCGGCGCGCTCGCCGAGGCGGGCGAGAGCGTTGCGGGTGGCGATGAGGCGGTGCTTGACGCGCCGCGGGTTGGCGAGTGCCGCCGCCACGGTGTGCAGGCCGTAGAGGGCGTAGGGCGCCTCGGCGCGGGCGTGCGGCGGACGGCCCTTGCCGGGCGGGCGGCGATGCGGAGGAGGACGCTGGCTCATCGCTGCCTTCTAGGCTCCCGCGCCGCAGCCGGCAACGGACGCCGCGATGCCCGTGCCAATCTCCTTGCGCGGCTCGGGCAACGCGGCTATAGCAACGCCCGCGTCCCGGGCGGTTAGCTCAGCGGGAGAGCGCTGCCTTGACACGGCAGAGGTCACAGGTTCAATCCCTGTACCGCCCACCATCCCGCGTCCAAGTTCCATGGCTCCGCGTCAGACGGCCCTGGGTTTCCCGCCGGCCGGCGTCCCGCCTTCGTCTGGTGCCGCCGACGCTTGGCTCGCGTTGTCCGCTCCCTCGATTCGATAGGGCGCCCGCACCGTCAGGCCGAAACCCGTACCCAGACGCGCGGGTGCGACCGTCATCCGCCCTCCGCGCCCGAAGGTCTGGACGGGCGTGAACGGATCGTCCCGCACCAGCCAGTGTCCGACCCCCCCCTCGTGGGCGAGCGGAGCCGCCGGCAGGGAGCGGGCGAGCACCTGGCCGGCGCGCGTCAGCAGGCTCGTCTCGCCGACCATGGCGCCGATCATCGGCACGACGCCGCGCGCCGCCGCGGCCCGCGCCAGGGCCATCGCGCGGACGAGGCCGCCGACCTTGGCGACCTTCAGGTTGACCGCGACGCGGCCGGGCGGAAAGGCGCCGAGCACGTCGAGATCGGCGCGAGCGGTGAAGCTCTCGTCGAGCACCACGCACACTCCGAGTTCCCGGGCGAGGCGGGGATACCATTCGCGATCGCTCCTCGCCCCCGGCTCCTCGACTGCTGCGAGGTGGACGGCGAGCGGCGCGAGATCGCGCAACGCCTGCTCGGGCCGGCCGGACCAGTGCCCGTTTCCGTCGAGCCGCACCCTCAGGCCGCGGGCGGTGAAGCGGGCAACGAGGGCGAGGTCGGCGTCCGCGTCCCCACTCGGCCGGACCTTCACGTCTGCGAAGCCGCAGGCACCGACGATGCGGGCGGCGAGGCCCGCGCTGCGGCCCCGCAGGCGCGGCAATGCCGCCGCGTAGCGGATGGTCGTGGGCTCCACGCCGAGGCCGACGACGGCTTCGACGGGCTGCCCCGCCTCGCGGCCGAGGAGATCGAGGAGCGCCAGTTCGACGGCGCACCACGCGGCCGGGGCGCGGTCGATCTCGGGCCCCAACCGCTCGCTGGCGGCGACGAGATCATCGAAGGTGCGCACCGTCGGCAATGCCGCCGCCAGTCGCATCGCCGCCGCCGTCGCGCCGTCGAGCGTCTCGCCGGTCACGTAGGGTCGCGGGGCGGCCTCGCCATATCCCCGGTGCGCGCCCCGTGAGACGCGGAAGAGGAAGGCCGAGGTGGTCCGGCGCGTCGCCGAGGCGTGTCCGACGGCAAGCCGCAACGGCAGGGCGAGGGTCGCGGGATCATGGATGACGAGGCCGTCAATGCGCTTCATGGTGGCCGTGTCGTTTCGGCCGACAACACGCGCGGCGACCACGCTTCGAACTGTCCCGGGGAGCCATGCGGATCGGACATGTCTTCAACCCCGCGGCCCACGGCTTCGCCGACAGGGCTCGCCGCGAAGGCTATCTCGCCGTCATTCGCCGCATGGGCGCCGTCGCGATCGCCGGGCCAAGCGAGGGCACGGTGGATCCGCAGCGGCTGTCCGACCAGATGGCCGGGCTCGATGTTGTGATCGTCGCCGGTGGGGACGGCACGGTCAACCGCTGCCTGCCGGCGCTCGTCGCGACGGGCGTTCCGTTGCTGCCGTTCCCGGCCGGCACCGTGAACGATCTCGCGTCCCGCCTGTCGATCACCAGCCAGCCGGAACATCTGCCGGAACTGGTGGAGGCGGGCACCCGGCGCACGCTTGGGCTCGGGGCCGCGAACGGGCGGCTGTTCTCCACCTATGCGACGCTCGGCATCGGCGCGCGGGCCGCCGCTTGGCGGCTGCGCCACCGCAGGGCGCTCGCGGTCGTGCGGCGGATGGCGCCGCGTGCCACCGGACCGCTCGCCACCCTGGCGGCGATCGCGTCCGGTGGGCCGGCGCTGCGCCCGGACATCCGGGCGCTCTCGGCCGACCCGGTCGCGGCGATCTACGTCTGTGCGCTCGATCGGCTGAACCGGACGATCCGGGTCGGCCGCGACGAGGGCCTCGACCGCGGCGCGCTCGACGTCCTCGCCGTCGCCGAGGCGTCGCCGCTGGCGCTCGCGCGCACACTTGCCGCCGCACTGGGGTCTGGCGATCTCCGCCGGCCCCCGACGGGGTGCACTCACCTGACGGTACAGACGCTTGCCGTGGGCGCTGAGGGCGGCGGCGAACTCGCCCTCTACGGCGACGGTGAGCCGCTGGGCAAGGCCGCCCGGTTCGTCTTCGAGGTCCGTGCCGGCGCGCTGACGGTGATCGCGCCGGCCGCAGGTCCGCCGCCTCACGCCGCGAGTGGCAGTTCGACCGCCGGCTGACGCCGCCTGGCCACTACCGGCTCGGCCTGGATGTCCCAGCGGAACACGCTGATCGGAAAGCCATAGGTCGGATGCACAAGGCCGCTGCGGATGACGGTGCGGCCGCCGCGCTTGTACAGGTCCTCTACCGCCGGGCGGCAGTCGAAGAAGACCACCGACACGCCTTCCATCCGAAGGCGGTCGGCGAGCAGCGACAGCACCCGGTAGGCCGCCAGACCACCGCGAGCAGTGGCGTCGGAAAAGAACGCCGAGACGAGTGCGTGGCGCGACGGCTGGCGGCGGACGTCTTCGGTGACCCCGTAGAGCTCGAAATAGTTCCAGGCATCCGAACGGTCGGCAATGTTGCCGCGGATGGTGGCGACGAGCCCATCGTCGCGGAACGCTCCAATGACGATCGCGGCCGGGTCATCGAGCTTGTCGCGGAGGGTCTTCGTGACGGGGCATGCCGTCTTCGCCGGCACCCCCAGTTCCTCGACGTAGACGGAGTGGCGAAGACGATAGACGTTCGGGAGTTCTTCCTTCGATACGCCGCGGACATTTAGATTAGACATAGAAATAATCCTCACTAAAGGTTCATTTCCGGGCTATTAGTCTCTAACTCGCAGGTAAACATGAATTTTGATACAGAATTATGAATGTGTGTTGCGTCGATAAATCAATAGTATGCGTGAGTATTTAGGGTTGAA
>CALRZT010000193.1:0-9449 GCA_943372725.1 Pseudoxanthobacter soli DSM 19599 | reverse complement strand
ATACAGTCAGTGACATGCCGATTCACATCAAATAGTTTAAAGAAAATGAAGAGGACGGAACGAGACGAGCTAAGTGTGGAAGTGGCTCTTAAAGCACTATCGAATAACGTCTTAAGCCACGCAATGGGGTATTATTCAGCGGAAAAATTTATTAACATTGGAGATGTTAAGGTCAGTTGCCAGAGGCAACGCGATGGCGCAACTGTATCGTGCTATGTTTTTCCCTTAGCTCCTGAAATGCAAGATGACGACATTGTGAAGTATAATTTGATTGTACTTTTTGATTCCCCATTGGAGGTCGGTTCGGAGTATTTGCTCAAGTACAGTAGTATTGCCGAGGAAGTGCTATTTGATTTGGTTGAGGAGGGAAAAGACGTAATTTCATACACCCTTTCTGAAATCGGCGCTGCGGACGTTGTTCGACTGATCGCCCGGATACCCGAGAACTTTCCCGCTATCACCTTAGAGCCGTACATTCCGAAGGCCGGGGACGCGAGACATTTTGTCACAGGCCGCCAACTCACCGTTGACGAAATTTGTTTGTTGGATGCGACCTCGTACGGATTTCGCAGCGTTGGATGGGAAGCTAAGGACTTGCCTTCTAATGGTGCGACCGGTTTCGTAGCTAGATTAACGTAAACAGGAGAGAAGAGTGATGAAGCCCATACACCTTCGTTAAACAAAAAAGTATTGTGACAAGGCAAAAATAGAAACCAATAACTGACGGCTCCCAATATACTAATTGGGAGCCGTCGTACTATTCCATAAGACTTATAGAGTGCCATGATGGGTGCGTAAAGCTCTACCCTCACCGACACCGATACCGCTGGCCGTCGAAGCCGAGATAGGTGCCGGTGGCGGGGTCGAAGCTGTGGTAGCGGGCGGCGCAGGCCTCGTTCCAGGCGGCCGTGCCGGGCTTGGCCATGATCACCTGCACCGGCGCGGCCGGCGGGCGCGCGGGCGCCGGGCGGGCGGGCTCGGTCTGGAAGCCGAGGCCGAAGGCGGCGTTGAGCTGGGCCGAGCGCTTCTGGCCACCGGCCTCGGCGAAGGCCGGCGCGGCTGCGAGGGGTGCGAGCAGGACGGCGGCCACGGCCGCGGCGGCGGCGCGGCGGAGGGCGGTGCTGGCGGCACGGCGGGCGGGGGGGCGACGACGCAAGACGGGCAGGCTCGAGACGGTCATGCGGGCAACTCCCGGGAACGCAAGGGTCCCCCACCATAGGAAAACGCCACCGGAACGCGAAGCTCCGATGGCGCCGGTCGTCGAACGGGACAGCGGGGCCGGGCGATGGCCCACGCGTTCCCGCGGTTTTGGGCGCGGGCGGGGTCGCCGCGCGTTGGCTCGCCGGAGGTGCGCGGCCGGGTGGCCGCGCTTCGCCGCTTCAGGCGGCTCGCGGCGGCTCAGGAGGCCTTCATCACCTCGGCCGGGCGGCCCTTCTGGCGGCGCACCGACAGCTTGTTGAGGGCCGAGACATAGGCCTTGGCGGAGGCGACGAGCGTGTCGACGTCGGCGCCGCGGCCATTGACGATCTTGCCGTCCTCCTCGAGGCGGACGGAGACCTCGGCCTGGGCGTCGGTGCCCTCGGTGACGGCGTGCACCTGGTAGAGCGACAGGCGCGCCGTGTGCGGGATGATCTCGCGGATGGCGTTGAAGGTGGCGTCCACCGGGCCGGAGCCCGAGGCCTCCTTGGTCACGTGAACGCCCTCGACGTCCATCGTGATGATCGCCTTCTGCGGGCCGCCGGTGCCGGCGATGACCGTCAGCGCGATCACCCGGGCGGTCTCGCTCTGCATCGAGATCTCGTCGTCGACCAGCGCCTCGATGTCCTCGTCGTAGACGAGCTTCTTGCGGTCGGCGAGGTCCTTGAAGCGGCGGAAGACGTCGGAAAAGGCGTTCTCGCCCAGCTCGTAGCCGAGCTCCTTCAGCTTCTCGCGCAAGGCGTGGCGGCCGGAGTGCTTGCCCATGACGAGCGAGGTCTGCTTCACGCCGACGTGCTCGGGCCGCATGATCTCGTAGGTCTCGGCGTTCTTCAGGATGCCGTCCTGGTGGATGCCGGATTCATGCGCGAAGGCGTTCTTGCCGACGATCGCCTTGTTGTGCTGGACGGCGAAGCTCGACACCGCCGAGACGAGCTTGGAGGCCTGCAGCAGCATCGGCGTGACGATGCCGGTCTCGTAGGGGAGCACGTCGGCGCGGGTGCGGATGGCCATGACGACCTCCTCCAGCGCGGCGTTGCCGGCGCGCTCGCCGAGACCGTTGATGGTGCACTCGATCTGGCGGGCACCGGCGCGCACGCCGGCGAGCGAGTTCGCCACCGCCAGCCCCAGATCGTCGTGGCAGTGGGTGGAGAACACCGCCTTGTCGGCGTTCGGCACTGTCTCGATCAGCATGCGGATGAGGGCGAAATACTCCTCCGGCGTGGCGTAGCCGACGGTGTCGGGGATGTTGATGGTGGTGGCGCCGGCCTTGATCGCCGCCTCGACGCAGCGGCACAGGAAGTCGTGCTCGGTGCGGGTGGCGTCCATCGCCGACCACTCGACGTCGTCGACGTGGTTGCGGGCGCGGGTGACGGAGGCGACGACGCGCTCGAACACCTGCTCCTTGTCGAGCTGCAGCTGGAACTCGCGGTGCAGCGGCGAGGTCCCGATGAAGGTGTGGATGCGGCCGCGCTGGGCCGGCTTGATCGCCTCGGCGGCGCGGTCGATGTCGCCGAAGGCGGCGCGGGCGAGGCCGCAGACGACCGCCCGCTCGATGCGCTTGGCGATCTCCTGGACGGCCTCGAAGTCACCGATCGAGGCGATCGGGAAGCCGGCCTCGATGACGTCGACACCCATCGCGTCGAGGAGCTCGGCGACCTGGATCTTCTCTTCCAGCGTCATCGAGGCGCCGGGCGACTGCTCGCCGTCGCGCAAGGTGGTGTCGAAGATGACGACGCGGTCGCGGGCGGTGGCTGATACCGGCGTGGCGGATGCGGAGGGGGCGTTCATCGCTTGTCTCGTCTGCTGGTCGGTCGCGGCCGCGGCTCACGCGCGGCGGACCTCTGGTCTCTGTCGTCCTGTGGCGGTCTTCGACCCCTGAGTGCCTGCCCGGATGCGGGCCAGCCGGCTCTCAGGGGCGGCTAAGGAGGAGCGGAAGGCCGAGCAGACGCGCACGCGCGCCGAGGCGGCCACCCGGAAGGGCGGCGGTCGGCAGCAGCGGAAGGCGGGTCGTGCGCTCGGACACGGTTCCAGATCTCTGATGGGGCGACGGCAGCATCGGCGCCCGCGACGACGAAGCGAAAGAAACGACAAGTCGGGGGCGCCCGCAAGCCGCCACGGACGCCACCGGCGGCCGCGCGGGCGAAATGCCGCACGGCTCGCCAGACCCATAGCCGATCGGGCTCGATCCGGCAACCGGAGCGCGCCGTAAGATTGCCGACATGGCGACGCTCAAGTATACACGGCGTTCGCGTGCCGCTGCCGCCGCTCCTGCGCCGCCGGTCCCGCCCGCGCTTCCGTGCCGGTCCCCCCGTCGGCGCGTCGTCCAGGAAAGTCGCCGTCGTGAGCGTCAACGCCGAAGACCCGAACGCCCCCGTGCTGCCGTCGCTGACCGCCGCCGCCCCCGCAGCAGCAGCGGCCGAGCGCACCGCCGTCGGCGTGCTCCTGGCGATCAGCGCCGCCCATCTCCTGAACGATGCGGTGCAGTCGCTGATCCCGGCGATCTATCCGATCCTGAAGGACAACTATCAGCTCGACTTCTTCCAGATCGGCCTGATCTCGCTCGCCTTCCAGCTGACGGCGTCGCTGCTGCAGCCCTTCGTCGGCATGTTCACCGACAAGTATCCGCAGCCCTATTCGACCGCCGTCGGCATGGCCTTCACGCTGACCGGCCTCGTCTGGCTCGCCTTCGCGCACTCCTACCTGGCGCTGATCGCGGCGGTGGCGGTGATCGGCATCGGATCGTCCGTGTTCCACCCCGATTCCGCCCGCATGGCGCGCACCGCGGGCGCCGGCCGGCACGGACTGGCGCAGTCGGTGTTCCAGGTCGGCGGCAATGTCGGCCAGGCGCTCGGGCCGCTGCTCGCCGCCTTCATTGTGCTGCCGCTCGGCCAGGACTCGATCGCCTGGATGGCGCTGTTGCCGCTCGCCGCCATGGTGATCCTCGCCCGCATCGGCGCCTGGTACGCCGCCAAGCGCCGCGCGCTCGCCGCCAAGGGCGGGGCTAAGGCGGTGGCGAAGATGCTGTTCTCCTCCGCCAAGGTGCGCTGGATCATCTTCGTGCTGGCGCTGCTGGTGTTCTCGAAGTTCGTCTACTCGGTGAGCCTCGGCAACTACCTGACGTTCTACCTGATGGACAAGTTCGCGCTGCCCGTGCAGGACGCGCAGCTCTACCTGTTCCTGTTCCTCGGCGCCAACGCCGCCGGCGGCCTGCTCGGCGGCCCGGCCGGCGACCGCTTCGGCCGGCGCGTGGTGATCTGGTTCTCGGTGCTCGGAGCCATCCCGTTCGCGCTGCTGCTCCCCTATGCGAACCTGTTCTGGACGGCGACGCTGATGGTGGTCATCGCGCTGATCATCTCGTCCTCGTTCACTTCGATCGTCGTCTACGCCCAGGAGCTCGTGCCCGGCCGGGTCGGCGCCATCAACGGGCTGTTCTTCGGGCTGTCGTTCGGGCTCTCGGGCATCGGCGCCGCGGCGCTCGGCTGGCTCGCCGACGAGACCTCGATCCGCTTCGTCTACCAGGCGGTCGCCTTCCTGCCGCTGCTCGGCCTCGTCTGCATCCTGCTGCCGAACATCGAGCGCGGCTACCCGGTGCGGTAGCAGACGCCGGGTGACGGCGGCGGCCGGGCGGCGTAGGCTTGGCCTCCACGCCACCGACGCTAAGGAGGCGCGCGATGTCCGGCGGACCGCCGATCGCGCTCAGGCGCCACGACGGGCCGGAGCACCGCTTCGAGATCGCCACGCGTGCGCCGGCGGCAGCGCTCGCCGGCCTCGTTCGCGGCTACGTCGGCTACACAGAGCACGCCGCCCATGCGGTCCGGCGGCTGCAGGTGCCGTTCACCGGGCTGCCGCTGATCGTCTCCTTCGGACCCGTGATCGAGGTCGCCCCCGTCTCCTCCCCCACGGGTGCGCCGGGGCGCGGGCGGCGGGTGACGAGCTTCCTCGCCGGGCTGCACGACCACGCCGTCGTCACCGCCTACGAGGGCCCGCAGGCGGGCGTGCAGGCGGACCTGACGCCGCTCGGCGCCGCCGTGCTGTTCCCCGGGCAGGCCGCGGAGGCGGCGAACCGCGTCGTCGACCTCGCCGACCTCCTCGGCACCGCGGCGGGCCGGCTCGAAGAGCGGCTGGCGCTCTCGACGGACTGGGCGGCGCGTTTCGACCTCCTCGATGCGGTGCTGATGGCGCGCCTCTCGATTGCCCGCCGGCCGGCGCCGGCGGTGAGGCACGCCCTCGCATGTATCCTATCGAGCCACGGCGGCGTGCCGATCGCCCGGCTGGCGCACGAGGCCGGCTGGAGCCGCAAGCACCTCGCCGCGCGGATGCGCGCCGAGCTCGGCCTCGCCCCGAAGACGCTCGCCCGCATCGCCCGTTTCGAGCATGCCGTCGGCCGGCTCGGCGCGGCGACGTCGCTCGCCGACCTCGCGGCCGCCTGCGGCTACGCCGATCAGGCCCACCTCGGACACGAGTTCCGGGCGCTCGCCGGGACGACGCCCGGCGCCTACGCGGCCGCGCTCGGCACGGGCGGCCTCGGCGTCGCCGCCTGAGCGGCGTCAGCACAGGTTGCATTTCGACAAGACGGTGGGGGGTGGAACCGGCGATCGTCCACGCCGTTGCCCGCCCGGGCGGGCAGTCGGTCGACAGGCCGGTGCCCGGGGCGAGACAGGGCAGAACGCCAGGGAGCCAGCCGATGACCTCCGATACCGACCGACCCACCCCGACGATCTTTCCGGCGATGAAGTACCGGGACGGCCACGCCGCCATCGACTGGCTGGAAGCGGCCTTCGGCTTCCGCCGCCATGCCGTCCACGCCGCCCCGGACGGCACCGTCGCCCATGCCGAACTCGCCCTCGGCGACGACGGCATGATCATGCTCGGCGGCGAGCCGCGCACGCCCGACCCCGACAATCCCTGGGCGAGCGCCCGGCTCGGCCTCTACGTCCACGTCGACGACATCGAAGCCCACTACGAGCGGGCGAAGGCGGCCGGTGCCGTCATCGTGCGCGAGCTCGCGGACACCTCCTACGGGGCGCGCGAATATTCCTGCCGCGATCCCGACGGCCACCTGTGGAGCTTCGGCACCTACCACCCGAAGCGCGCCTGAGACGGCCCCCAGCCGGTTGTGCGGGCGAGCGAACCGGCTAATCTCGCCGCGGTGCAGCAGGGGCGGCGGGGAACGGCATGCAGACGTCGAAGACACGGCTGCCCCTCACCGTGGCGGCCCTCGGCATCGTCTTCGGCGACATCGGCACGAGCCCCCTCTACGCCTTCCGCGAGGCGGCGACGGCCGCGCCCGACCTCGCCGTCGCCTCCGTCCTCGGCGTGCTGTCGCTGGTCGTTTGGGCGATCGTGCTGTCGGTGGGCGTGAAATATGTCGGGCTGGTGCTCCGGCTCGACAACGACGGCGAGGGCGGCGTGCTCGCCCTCGCCACCCTCCTCAAGCTCAACCGGCGCGAGGACAATCCCTCGCGCTGGCTGGTGGTGGTGGCGCTGATCGGCGCCGCCATGCTGTTCGGCGACGGCGTCATCACCCCGGCCATCTCGGTCCTCTCGGCGATCGAGGGGCTCGAGTTCGCGGCGCCGAGCCTGACGCCCTACGTGGTGCCGCTGACGGTCGCAGTGCTCGCCGGCTTCTTCCTGTCGCAGCGCGCCGGTACCCACCGCATCGGCGCCCTGTTCGGCCCGGTGATGCTGGTGTGGTTCGCCGTGCTGGCGGTTCTCGGCGTGGTCGCCATCGCCGGCAACCCGCAGGTGCTGCTGGCCGTCGACCCGCGTCACGGTCTCGGACTGCTCGCGAGCGATCCGGCCCGGGCCGGCCTCATCCTGGCGGCGGTGTTCCTCGCCATCACCGGCGGCGAGGCGCTCTATGCCGACCTCGGCCAGTTCGGCCGGCCGGTGATCGCGCGGGCGTGGTTCTTCCTCGCGATGCCGGCGCTGGTGCTGAACTATTTCGGCCAGGGCGCGCTGGTGCTCGCCGACCACGACGCCCTGCGCAACCCGTTCTACCTGCTGGCACCGGGCTGGATGCAGCTGCCGCTGCTGCTGCTCGCCACCGCCGCCACGGTGATCGCCTCGCAGGCGGTGGTGACCGGCGTCTTCAGCCTCGCCAAGCAGGCGATGGAGACCGGCTTCCTGATGCCGGTCGCCATCACCCACACGACCGACCAGAACCAGAGCCACGTCTACATCGGCAGCCTCAACGTCTTCCTGGCGGTGCTGTCGATCGCCACGGTCATCGGCTTTCGCTCCTCCGACGCGCTTTCCGACGCCTACGGCCTCGCCGTCGCCACCGCGATGATCACCACCACCATGCTGTTCGTCGCCGCCCAGATCATGCTGCGGCGCTGGCCGCTCGCCGTCGCGATCGCCGTCGGCATCGCCCTGCTCGCCCTCGACCTCGCCTTCTTCCTTCCCAACACCGGGAAGTTCGAGACCGGCGGCTGGCTGCCGGTGTCGCTCGCCGCCATGGCGCTCCTGGTGATGTCGGCCTGGCGCTTCGGCACGGGGCGCACCATCGCCGCCCTCGACGAGCGGGCCCGCGACCTCGCCGACGAGGCGGCGCTGTTCGACGCGGCGACCCCGACGGTGGAGCGGCCAGTCGCCTTCCTGTCGCGCTCCGGCACCAGCGTGCCCGTCGCCCTCGCCCGCCTCAACGAGCAGATCGGGGCGGTGTTCTCGCACGCCGTCGTCGTCTCGGTGCGGGTGATGGGCCGGCCGCGCATCCCGGTCGCCGAGCAGGTCGGGGTGGAACGGCTCAGCGCCCGCGTCGCCCGAATCGAGCTCAGGATCGGCTACATGCAGATCGTCGACCTGCCCGCGACCATCGCCCCCGCCCTTCACGATCTCGGCATCGACCCGGCGGCCGTGGTCTACGTCACCGGCGCCGAGCGACCGCTGATGCCGGCCCGCATCCGCTCGCTGGGCGACGTCCTGTGGGCGATCTTCGTGGTTTTGCAGCGCAACGGCGGGCGCGGTGCCGACCGTTTCGCCCTGCCGCCGGAGCGGACGCTGGAGATCGGCTACCGCATCGCGCGCGACCCGCGCTGACCTCCGGCGGCGGTGCCCGGTGAAAACGCCCGTCCTTTATCCTATTGTCGTCCTGTATGACGGATGTTCGTCACCGCGGTGACGATCGGCGCACCGGGGGGTCGGCGCCATCGTCGAAGGCGGCGGAGACGTCCTCGCGCAAGCCAGCGCGTGTAGAGGGGCACACGGCGTCGGCGGGACCCGTGACGGGATGGGGACAGACGTGGGGGGCGTCGGGCAGTTGAAGCGTTTTCTCGGCAGCATCCACGGGCGGATGCTGTCGATGGGCGTCGTCATCATGGTGCCGTGCGCCATGCTGATCGCGCTCATGATCGTCGACACCAACAACTCCCGCCACATGATCCGTAACGAGAACCTGAAGGCCGAGGCCCAGGTGATCGCCGTCGACCTGTCCCGCACCATCGGCTCGGTCGAGGACATGCTCTTCACCGTGGTGGCGAGCAACCAGCTGCAGGGAACCCGCCTCGGCTCGTGCCCGGACCTGCTCGCCGTCATCGCCGGCAAGTACGACCTGTTCAGCAGCCTCTCGGTGCTGACGACAGGTGGCAATCCGATCTGCTCCATCGGCGGTTCCCAGTCCGCCAACCTTGCCGACCGCGCCTACTTCCAGGCCGCGCTGCGGTCGCGCAACGCCCAGGTCGGCACCGCGGTGATCGGGAGGCTGTCCGGCAAGCCGGTGGTGCCTGTAGCGATCCAGTACGGAGGCCCGGCCGGGGGGATCGAGGGCGTCCTCGTCGCCGGCATCGACCTGCAGCGCTACCTCGACACGACGACCCTGCAGGCGACCATCTCCGCCCACGACGTGACGCTGTGGGCGAGCGACGGCATGGTGCTGGCGCGCTCACCGATCGCCGCTGAACTCGTCGGCAAGCTGCTGCCCGAAGCGCAGCGTGACGTGTTTCTCGACGGTTTGCGCGATCCCGCGGTGATCGGCACCGGCGATGCGGCGATGGGCACGGAGGTCTACGCCACCGCGAGCGTCGACGCGTTCGGACAGACGCTGTTCGTCACCGTCGGCGACGATGCCCGCGTCCTCTATGCCGAGGCGCGGTCGATGGCGGTGCGCTCGGGGCTGGGCGTCACCATGCTGCTCGCGCTGGTGCTGACGCTGAGCTTCGTGCTGGCGAGCTGGTCGGTGCGCCAGCCGGTCGGCCGGCTGGTGCGCGCCGCCGAGCGCCTGACCCGCGGCGAAGCCGGGGTGCGGGCCGGCG
>CALRZT010000192.1:0-9473 GCA_943372725.1 Pseudoxanthobacter soli DSM 19599 | reverse complement strand
CCTCGCCCAGCGCCACCATCGCCTCGGGCGTGTCGGCGAGGGCGAACAGCCCGCGGGTCGCCTTGTTGACGCCGGCATCCGTCGCCTGCGCCGACAGCACCACCGCCACCAGCAGCGTGAACGGATTCTTGTATTCGAGCTCCGTCTGCGGCTCGGGGTCGGCGGCGGCGAGGCGGGCGAAGATCGCCTCCACCTCGGCGGGGGAATAGAGTTTCGCAGGCCGGCGCTTGCGCCCGCCCGCCGCGCCCGCTGCGCGCTTTGTCGCTGCCTGCTTTGCAATCCCCATGGCCCCTCTATACTCGCCGCTCATGCGGAACGACAACGAGACGATCGATCAGCCGGACGGCGCTCAGCCGGATCCGGCCGCGCGCCCGGAGTTCCACGCGGTGCTGACGCCGCACCGCTCGCTCGGGCCGAACGGCTTCCTGGTCGTCATGGCGCTCGTCGGCACGGTCTGCTTCGTCGGTGGCGCGGCCTTCATGGCGATGGGCGCCTGGCCGGTGGTCGGCTTCTTCGGGCTCGACGTGGTGATCGTCTGGGCCGCCTTCCGCGCCAACTACCGCGCCGCCCGCGCCTACGAGGAAATCCGCCTCGGCGACGGCACGCTCTTGATCCGCCGTGTCACCGCCCGCGGCGAGGCGAGCGAGATCCGCCTCGATCCCTACTGGGCACGCCTCGTCGTCGATCGGGTCGAGGACGAGGGCGTCGTCGGCCTCGCGCTCACCTCGCACGGCCAGCGCCACGACATCGGCGCCTTCCTCGATCCCGATGCGCGCGAGAGCTTCGCCAAGGCGCTCGCCGCCGCCCTCGGGGCCGCGCGCAGCGGGCGCGCCCTCGCCTGAACGCGCCTCCGGCGGCCGTACCGAAAGCGGTGTCGGAAATCGGGTGGTGGCGGGAGGGACGCGCGAATAGCGTGCGGGCATCGTCCGGAGGATTTAGCGTCATGACCCTGTCGATCGCAGCGCCCGAGCCCGTCGCGGCCGCCGAACTGATCCTGCCCGGCTGCGACCTCGCCGTGCCGTGTGCGCCGCCGCCGGACGACTATGCCGTGGTGCGCGCGGCGATCGCCTATCTCTCGGCCAACTGGCGCGACCAGCCGGACCTGAAGGCGATCTCCCTCGCCATCGGCGTCTCGCCGGTGAAGATCGAGCGGACCTTCCGGCGCTGGGCCGGCCTCAGCCCGAAGCAGTTCCTGCAGGCGCTGACGCTCGACAACGCCCGGCGGATGCTGAAGGCCGACGCCAGCGTGCTCGATACCACCTACGAGCTCGGCCTCTCCGGCCCGGCCCGCCTGCACGACCTGTTCATCACCCACGAGGCGATGACGCCGGGGGCCTTCCGGATCGGCGGCGAGGGCCTCGTCATCCGCTGGGGCTGGCACGCCTCGCCGTTCGGCCGCTCGCTGGTGATGATCACCGACCGCGGCCTCTGCGGCATCGCCTTCTCCGACACCGCCGAGGGCGACCGCCGCGCCTTCGCCGACATGGCTTCGCGCTGGCCGCGCGCCGCCTATGTCGAGGACACCGCGGCCACCCTGCCCTACGCCACGCGCATCTTCGACCGCGAGCGCTGGCGGCCGGACACGCCGCTCCGGATCGTGCTGATCGGCTCGGACTTCGAAGTCTGCGTCTGGGAGACGCTCTTGAAGGTGCCGTTCGCCGCCGCCACCACCTATTCCGACGTCGCCGCCCACATCGGCCGGCCGACGGCGGCGCGCGCGGTCGGCGGGGCGGTCGGGCGAAACCCGCTCTCCTTCGTCGTCCCCTGTCACCGCGTGCTCGGCAAGAGCGGCGACCTCACCGGCTACCACTGGGGCCTCACCCGCAAGCGGGCGATCCTCGGCTGGGAAGCGGGCATCGCCGGCATCGCCGAGGACGATGCGCCGATCCCCACACGGCGCTGAGGCGTGCAGGCAGACGGGGCGATGGCGACCGGGCTTCGCATGGCCTCTCGCCGTGACCGGGCTCTCGCAGACTGCCGCCCGGCGCCTCGACCTACGGCCGCTCTTCCAGCGCAAAGCGGAGGAGGTCGACGCGCTCGCCCTTCTTCCCCTTCAGTGAGATCAGCCGGCTCTTCGGATCGAGCTTGCCCGCGACGTCGAAGGTCTGCTTGCCGACGAGCTTGGTGTCGATCGTCAGCCGGCCGGTGAGCCGGCAGTCGCGGCTGATATGCAGCCGGCCGCTGACCACCTTGACGGGCAGGATGACGATGCCGGTGCAGAGACTGTTGTCGAGGCGGCCGTCGTTGTGGGCGATGTAGATCGTGCAGTGGTCGGGCAGCTTGCTGCCCAGCGTCGAGGTGCCCGCCCACACGCCCTTCAGCATGCGCAGGTCGCAGCGCGCCGCTTCCGCCACGCTCACAGACGCCGTCAGCGCGATCGCAGCGATCGCGGCCGTCCTCACCAGCCATGTCATGGGTCGGGCCCTCTCGCCCACGCGCCCCGACGGGCATCCGGCGGCGGCGAACAGGCGCCCGTGCATCAGTAGCCGATTTTCGGACGCCGCACGGAGAGATTGAGGGATCAGCGTCGCCCGGGCCACGTGTCCGGTCTTGCCGGGGGCGGCGCTGCACCCGCAATCTGTACCGAGCCAACGGGATCAGCCGCAGCCGAGAGTTTCGACATGATCAGGTTGATCTCGAATCGCATCGCGCTGCTGGCGCTGCTTCTGCCGGCCGCGCTGGCGGCGATGGCACCAGTCGTGGCCGCCGCAGCAAAACCGGCCGGCTACAGCTTCAAGGGCAGCGCCGTCCTCGTCAGCGCATCTGCCGGTTGCTCCGACCGTCGCAAGCTGACGCCGGGGGAGCGGTTCGAGTTCACCTTCATCCGGACCGCGGACGGGGGAGACTTGCTTCTCCTGTTTTGGCGACCGGGCTTCCGCTGGTTCTGGCCGACGGGTCACGGCCCGTTCAAGCAACGGGGTGCGTACCAGGCGCTCACGTCCATCAACGGAAAGATTGCACTCATCTTCGAGGGCACATACGAACGCTTCGTCATGAAACCGGCGGAGATCGGTCCGGATACGGCCAAGATCGAGCTCTCGTTCACGACGCGGAACCAGGACAAGAGCGAAGGGTGCACGGTCGCGTGGCGCGCGAGCGCCAACCGCGCGAAACACTCGCCGGCCGAGGTCGACGCGATGACGCGGCGCCTGCCATCGGGTCGGAAGTAGCGGGCAACCGGGGCGCAGCGGCCCGCCGGCGCAACGCCCCCTACCTCCGCACGAACCTCAGGTACGCCGGCGGCCGGCCCTCGCGCAGCGCCTTCGCCTCGTAGCGGGTGCCGGGCCAGCCGGCCCAGGGGAGGCGCCAGTCGTCGGCCGTCTCCGCCATCCAGCGGAAGGCCCCGTGGTCGCGCACGTGCTGGAGCGTCCAGTCGACGTATGTGTCGATGTCGCTCGCGAAGCGGAACTCGGCGCCGGGCTTCGTGACGCGCGCCAGCCGGTCGAGGGTGTCGCCGGAGACGAAGCGGCGCTTCCAGTGGCGCTTCTTCGGCCACGGGTCGGGATAGAGCAGGTAGACGCGGTCGAGGGAGGCGTCGGGCAGCCAGTCGAGCACGGCGACGGCGTCGTCCGGGTGGAGGCGGATCGTGTCGATGCCGCGATGGCCGATCTCCGACAGCGCCTTCGCCATGCCGGTGACGAACGGCTCGCAGCCGATGAAGCCGGTGTCGGGCTCGGTCCCGGCGAGGTTCAACAGATGCTCGCCGCCGCCGAAGCCGATCTCCAGGAAAACGCGGGAGACGGGGCGGGGGAACAGCGCCGACAGGTCCGAGGGCGCGGGCGCGGCGAGGTCGAGCCTGAGCGCCGGCAGCAGCGTCTCGGTGACGTCGGCCTGGCGCGGCTTCAGCGGCCGGCCCTTTCGGCGGCCATAAAAGGCGCCGGCGCGGGGGGCCACGCCGGCGGGATCGTCGATCATCGTCGTCTCTTTCGGCGCCCGGCGGGCGGTGGGACCGCCGGTCGCGACTGGGTCAGGCGGCGAGGGTCAGGCGATCAAGATCAGGCACCCGCGTCGCACAGCGACGCCATCAGGCACCTGCGTCGCGCAGCGACGCAATCAGGCAACCGCGTCACGGAGCGCGTGGACGAGGTCGATCTTCTCCCACGAGAAGCCGCCGTCGGCCTCGGGCTGGCGGCCGAAGTGGCCGTAGGCGGCGGTGCGGGCGTAGATCGGCCGGTTGAGGCCGAGGTGCTCGCGAATGCCGCGCGGCGTCAGGTTCATCACCTCGCGCGCCGCCTTCTCGATCTTCGCCTCTTCGACCTTGCCGGTGCCGTGCAGGTCGACATAGACGGCGAGCGGCTCGGCGACGCCGATGGCGTAGGCGAGTTGGATCGTGCAGCGATCGGCGAGGTCGGCGGCGACCACGTTCTTGGCGAGGTAACGCGCGGCATAGGCGGCCGAGCGGTCGACCTTCGTCGGATCCTTGCCGGAGAAGGCACCGCCGCCGTGCGGGGCGGCACCGCCGTAGGTGTCGACGATGATCTTGCGGCCGGTCAGGCCGCAGTCGCCGTCAGGTCCACCGATGACGAACTTGCCGGTCGGGTTGACGTGCCACTTCGTCTCCTTGCCGGTCCAGCCTTCCGGCAGGGCGGCGACGATGTAGGGCTCGACGATGGCGCGTACGTCGGCCGACGAGAGGTTCTCGTCGAGGTGCTGGGTGGACAGCACGATCTGGGTGGCGCGCACCGGCCGGCCGTTCTCGTAGGCGACCGTGACCTGGCTCTTGGCGTCGGGGCCGAGCGCCGGCTCGCGGCCGGACTTGCGGACGTCCGCCAGCACCTTCAGGATCTTGTGGGCGTAGTAGATCGGCGCCGGCATCAGGTCCGGCGTCTCGCGGCAGGCATAGCCGAACATGATGCCCTGGTCGCCGGCACCCTCGTCCTTGTTGCCGGCGGCGTCGACGCCCTGGGCGATGTCGGCCGACTGCGCGTGCAGGTGCACGGCGATGTCGGCGGTCTGCCAGTGGAAGCCGGCCTGCTCGTAGCCGATGTCGCGGATGGCGAGGCGGGTGAGGTGGGCGAGATAGTCGCCGGTGATCGTCTCCGGCCCGCGCACTTCACCGGCGATGACGACACGATTGGTGGTCGCGAGCGTCTCGCAGGCGACACGCGCTTCCGGCATTTCCGAGAGGAATGCGTCGACGACGGTGTCCGAGATGCGGTCGCAGACCTTGTCCGGATGACCCTCGGAGACGGATTCGCTCGTAAACAGATAGTTCGGACGGGACACGGCGAGCAGCTCCCCCGCGATTGCTGACGGCGTTCGAGCCGCGCCGACGGCGCGCCGAAACACGGGCACCGCACGCGCGGCGCCCCCCGTCCAATAGATCAACCGCGGTGGGCGTTCAAGTCGGATATAAAGCTATCTTTATATCTTGAACTCCCGGCCACGATCGATCCTCCGCCCGAGCTGCCTGGCGGATGGCCCGGCGGACGTGCGGCACCGCCCCGTCGCCGGCCTCGGCCGGCGGGGGGGACGGACAGACGGGATGGACGGAAGAGGGGACCTCAGCCGGCGTCGGCGAACGACTCGACGAGATCGACGATGCGCCGCCGCACCTGCGGGCTCTTGATGCGGACGAAGGCGCGGTTGAGTGCGAGACCCTCGGTGGAGGTGAGGAAGCTCGTCACATAGGCGCCGGGGCGATCCTCGGCGAAGCCGGCGGGCGTATCGCTCGGCGTGGTCGGGGCATCCTCGAAGAAGTAGGCGACCGGGACCTGCATCACCGTGGCGATGTGCTGGAGGCGGCTCGCCCCGATGCGGTTGGTGCCCTTCTCGTACTTCTGGATCTGCTGGAAAGTGATTCCCAGGCTTTCCCCGAGCTTTTCCTGGCTCATCCCGAGCATCATGCGGCGCATGCGCACGCGACTTCCGACGTGCGTATCGATCGGGTTGGGGGACTTCTTGCTGGCCATGTGGAACAGATCCTCAGAATACGTGCAGAGACCGCGCACGACACGTACGCAGTCGACCCTGCCGTCCCGACGCCTATCCTAGGCCCGCAGACCCGCTCCCCCCTCGCCGAGCAGGCGCCCTTCGGTGACCCCAGATCCTGTTGCGGAGCCACCGTCGTGCAGAGGGATAATGTTCCCGCTTCGACTTGCAAGTCAATCAGGGCTTGCGGAGGCGGCGGCTCGCCAGCGCGGCAGCGACGACCACACTCGCGACGAGAAAGGGCCAGTCGCCGGTCCGCGCGTAAGGCGGCGGCGGGGCGGCGAGGGGCAGGCCCGCCTCCAGCACGCCCCGCGTGCCGAGCGGCAGCGACGAAACCACGCGGCCGTAGGGATCGACGACCGCGGAGATCCCCGTGTTGGCGGCGCGCACCAGCGGCAGCCCCTCCTCGACGGCGCGCAGCCGCGCCTGGCGGAAGTGCTGGTAGGGGCCGGGGGTGTCGCCGAACCAGGCGTCGTTGGTGACGTTGAGGATCCACGCCGGCCGCGCCCCCTCGCCGAGCACCTGGCCCGCGAAGATCGCCTCGTAGCAGACGAGCGGCACGAAGGGCGGAACGACGCCGCCGAGCGCCATTGGTGCGCGGGTGGAACCGGCGGCGAATCCGCCCGGCAGATAGGCAACCGGGACGATGCCGAGGCGGCCGAGGGCGTCCTGGAAGGGCAGGAACTCGCCGAACGGCACGAGCTTGACCTTGTCGTAGAAGGCCCGCGTCGCCCCGGTCCCGTCGATCGCCAGCACGGAGTTGTAGATCGGCGGGGTGGCGTCGGGGGCGGCGGAATCGACCCCTGCCCGCCCGGCGCCGGCGATCAGCCAGCCGCCCGGCGGCAGTGCCGCCGTCACCGACTGCAGCGCCAGCGGCGAGCGCTCGAGCAGGAAGGGCACCGAGGATTCCGGCCAGATCGCGAGCCGCGTCACCCCCGGCGGCGGCGGCGGCGCGCCGGTGAGGCCGAGCAGGGTGTCGAAGATCATCCAGCGGTTTTCCGGAACCCACTTCTCGCTCTGGTCGATCGCCGGCTGGACGATGCGCAGAGCGACGCCCGGCACCTCGCCGACGGTGGCGGCGGCGAGGCGCTGGTGGCCCCAGAACGCTAGCCCGCCGAAGCCCACGGCCACCGTAACCGCGAGCACGACCGCGCCGCGCCGCGTGCCGGCGGGGCCGAGGAAGGCCGCCGGGGCGGCGAAGATCGCCACCGTCAGCGGCGCGAGGCCGTAGGCCCCGATGAGCGCGGCCGACTGCATGAGGGCATCGCCGGCGGCGAACGCCGTGCCGAGGCCGTTCCAGGGAAAGCCGGTGAGGACGTGGCCGCGCAGCCATTCGGCGAGGCCGATCGCCACCGCGAGCGAGAGGACGCGGGGTGCCCCCGGCCACCAGGCGAGCGCGGCGAGCATCGTCGCGAGCGCGTAGAACAGCGCGAGCCCCGCCGGCAGCGCCGTGACGGCGAAGGGCAGCGCCCAGGCGAAGGTCTCGGCCTCCACCAGGAAGGCGGCGCCGACCCACCACAGCCCGGCGAACAGAGCGCCGAAGCCAAACCACCAGCCGACCGCGGCGGCGGCGCGCAGGCGTCGGACGCCGTCGGGTGCCGCGATCAGGGCGGCATCAAGCGCCACCACCAGAGCCGGCAGCGCCACGAACAGGATCGGCAGCAGGTCGAAGGGGGCCTGGGCCAGCGCCGTCGCGGCGCCGGCCACGGCCGCCACTGCGAAGCGGACGGCGGCGGGCCGGGCGGCGAGGCGCGTTGCCAGCCGCCCGGCGTCGGCGCCGGTGAGCCGGTCCGACGGCGAGGCCGGGACCGGTGGCGTGGACGTCACGCCTCGGCCGGGGCAGGCACGTCGCTGCCGCGGCGGCCGCCGCGGCGGCGCGCGTCGGAGCGGCCGTCCGGCCGGCGCCGGGCGATCTTCAGGCGGCGAATGCGGCGGGTGTCGGCGTCGAGCACCTCGAACTCGAAGCCCGGCAGCGCCTGCGGCGAGATCAGTTCGCCGCGCACCGGGATGCGGCCGAGAATGGCAAAGACCAGGCCGCCGATGGTGTCGACCTCCTCCGACATCTCGCCGGGTTCGAAATCGGGGCCGATCGCCGCCTGCACAGCCTCGAGGTCGACACGGGCGTCGGCGATCCAGGCGCCCTCGCCGGAGGGGGTGATCGTCGCCTCGTCGTCGTCGACGTCGTGCTCGTCCTCGATGTCGCCGACGACGGTCTCGACGAGATCCTCGAGCGAGACGAGGCCGTCGGTGCCGCCGTACTCGTCGATGACGAGCGCCATCTGGACGCGCGCCGACTGCATCTTCGCCATCAGGTCGGTGGCCGGCATCGACGGCGGCACGAACAGCACCGGCCGCACCAGCTTCGTCGCCGACAGCGGTCGCGACAGGTCCACCCGGGCGAGGTCGAGGCGCGGGCCGCCGGCGGCGTCCGTCGAACTATCGTCGGGCGGCAGGGTCGCCAGCGCGACCATCTTCGCGGTCACGTCCTTGATCAGCACCATGCCGATCGGGTCGTCGAGCGTCTCCCGGTAGACCGGCAAGCGGGAGTGGCCGGAAGCACTGAAGGTCGTCAGGAGCTCGGCGATCGACGTGTCCGCCTCGACCGCCTGGATGTCGGCGCGCGGCACCATGACGTCGTCGACGCGCACCTCGCGCAGGCGCAGGATGTTCTGCAGCAGCACGCGCTCGCGCGGCGTGAAGGTGGTGGGGTCGCCGAGATCGTCGGCCAGCGCGCTGGCGAGATCCTCGCGGAGGGAGCCGCCATTGCGGCGCGCGAGGGCGGACCGCAGCCGCGCCAGCCAGCCGTCGCGGCGGGCCGGCTGGTCGGAGGCCGTGCCCGCCGGAGGGGCGGGCGGCGGGGGTGCGCCCGTCGCGACCGGCGTGCCGGCCGCGGCGCTACTCGAAGGGTCTTCCGTCATGCCTCTGTTCGATCCGCCGGGCCGTCGCAGGGTGAAGGCTCGATGGCTCGCCCCCGTGCCGCCGCCGGCATCTCAATCCGCCTCCGTGCTTCCATAGGGATCGGGAACGCCGAGAGACGCCAGCACCTCGGTCTCGAGGTGCTCCATCCGCTCGGCTTCCGCATCCGTCTCGTGATCATAACCCAAGAGATGCAGGAATCCGTGCACGACGAGATGACGGACGTGATTTTCGAGCGTCTTGCCCTCCGCGGCCGCCTCCGCGGCCACCGTCTCGCGCGCCAGGATGACGTCGCCGAGGGCGCGCGGCCCGGGGCCCGGCAGGCCCTCAGGCGCCGGGAAGGAGAGCACGTTGGTGGCGCTGTCCTTGCCCCGGAAATCGCGGTTGAGGTCCCGCACGCGGGCATCGTCGGCGAAGGCGACGACCACCTCGGCCGGTCCCTCCTCGAGCTCGGCGCGCGCTGCGGCAGCGGCGATCGCCGTCTCGACGAGGGCGACGAGATCCTCCTCCGGCGGCCAGCCGTCAGCGTCCACCACCACGTCGACGGTGACCTCGGTGGGAGCGGCCGCGCAGGCCGCCCCGATCTGCGACGCCGCGCTCACGAGGACGGCGGCGGGGGGGGGGGG
>CALRZT010000191.1:0-9533 GCA_943372725.1 Pseudoxanthobacter soli DSM 19599 | reverse complement strand
TTCCGCGGCGAACTCGAAGATCACCTGGCTCCGGCCGATGCGGCCCGCTCGCTCAGGGCGGCGACGGCGTGGGGGCGCTACGCCGAGCTCTTCGCCTATGACGAGGCGCGGCACGTCTTCAGCCTCGAGAATCCGAGCTGACCTCCGCTGGCGAACGAGCGTCACCGCCGGCCGCTTGCGCTTGCCACGGCGCCGCGGCTCTTTTATTGCGCGGGCAACGGGGGGCCGCGCCGGCCCGCCGCCTGCCACGCGAGGATACCGTTCGGTATGGGCGAAGCGCCAACGCCGTCGCCGACGCGGGTCGCCGATCTCTACGACCGCCGCGTCGCCAGCGGCGCCCTGGAAGCTGATCCCGCCCAGCGCGCCGTCGCCGAGCGGCTCGACGCGCTGGTCGACGACCTCGCCGCACCACCTCGGCCGGCCGCCCCGCGGGGCCTGCTGCGCCGGCTGTTCGGCGGCGCGCCGTCGCCAGCCGCTGGCGACCCCCGCGGCCTCTACGTCTACGGTGACGTCGGCCGCGGCAAGACCATGCTGATGGACATGTTCTTCGAGGTGGTGCCGATCGAGCCGAAGCGGCGCGTCCACTTCCACGTCTTCATGCAGGACGTGCACGTGCGCATCGGCGAGGCGAGGCGGGCCATCGCCGAAGGCCGGCTGCGCGGCGACGATCCGATCCCGCCGGTGGCCGAGGCGCTCGCCGCCCGGGCGCGGCTGCTCTGCTTCGACGAGTTCGCCGTCACCGACATCGCCGACGCCATGCTGCTCGGCCGCCTGTTCACCCGCCTGTTCGAGCTCGGCGTCGTCCTCGTCGCCACCTCCAACGTGGCGCCCGACGACCTCTACCGCGACGGCATCAATCGCGGCCATTTCCTCGGCTTCGTCGAACTCCTGAAGACCCGTGTCGACGTCGTCCGCCTCGACGCCCACGAGGACTACCGGCTCGACAAGCTTGCCGGACTGCCGGTCTACTTCACGCCGCTCGGACCGGCCGCGACGGCCGGCGAGAAACGCCTGTTCCGCGCCCTCACCGGTGCCGACTCCGCGCCACCGGCGACGATGTCGGTGGACGGGCGGGCGGTGAGGGTGCCTGAGGCGAAGGGGGGCGTGGCGCGCGCCTCCTTCGACGACCTCTGCCGCCAGCCGCTCGGGCCGCACGACTACATCGCGCTGGCGCAGCGTTTCCACACGCTGGTGCTCACCGGCGTGCCGATCCTCGACGCCTCCAACCGCAACGAGGCGAAGCGTTTCATCACCCTGATCGATGCCCTCTACGACATGCGCGTCCGCCTGGTCGTCACCGCTGCGGCCGATCCGGTCGGCCTCTACCTCGCCCACGACGGCACCGAGGCCTTCGAGTTCCAGCGCACCGCCTCCCGTCTCTACGAAATGAGGTCGGCCTCCTATCTCGCGAGCGTCGAGGCGCCGCCGCTGACCTGAGGCTGACCTGACGTGCGCGGCAACCGCGGAAAGCGCCGTTCCCGGGCCGCGACAACTTGAACACCTTGCCCAAAGGGAGTAGTAGCGACGGGACCGAGCGAGGTCTAACGCTACACTTTACGTAAAGGGAAACCGGATGGCGCGGAACAAGATCGCACTGATCGGCGCAGGTCAGATCGGTGGCACGCTCGCCCTCTTGGCCGGCCTGAAGGAGCTCGGCGACGTCGTGCTGTTCGACATCGTCGACGGCGTTCCGCAGGGCAAGTCGCTCGACATCGCCGAGGCTTCCCCGGTCGAGGGCTTCGACGCCAAGCTCACGGGTGCCTCGAGCTACGAGGCGATCGCCGGCTCCGACGTCGTCATCGTCACCGCCGGCGTTCCCCGCAAGCCCGGCATGAGCCGCGACGACCTGCTCGGCATCAACCTCAAGGTCATGGAAGCCGTCGGCAACGGGCTGAAGCAGTACGCCCCCGACGCCTTCGTCATCTGCATCACCAACCCGCTCGACGCGATGGTGTGGGCGCTGCAGAAGTTCTCCGGCCTGCCGACCAACAAGGTCGTCGGCATGGCGGGCGTGCTGGACTCCGCCCGCTTCCGCTACTTCCTCGCCGACGAATTCAAGGTCTCCGTCGAGGACGTCACCGCCTTCGTGCTCGGCGGCCACGGCGACGACATGGTCCCCTCCGTCCGCTACTCTACGGTCGCCGGCGTGCCGCTGCCCGACCTCGTCGCGATGGGCTGGACCACGCAGGAGAAGGTCGACGCCATCGTCGAGCGCACCCGCAAGGGCGGCGGCGAGATCGTCAACCTGCTGAAGACCGGCTCGGCCTTCTACGCCCCGGCCTCCTCGGCGATCGCCATGGCCGAGAGCTACCTGAAGGACAAGAAGCGCGTGCTGCCGTGCGCCGCCTATCTGTCGGGCGAGTACGGCCTCGACGGCATGTATGTCGGCGTGCCGATCGTCATCGGCGCGTCCGGCGTCGAGCGCATCATGGAGATCAAGCTCGACGCCGCCGAGAAGGCGATGTTCGAGAAGTCGGTCGCCTCGGTGAAGACGCTCTGCGACGCCTGCAAGCAGATCCAGCCGGCGCTCGCTTGAGCGCCCCTCCCGTCCGCGAACCTGAAACGAGCGGGGCTGCCCGATGAACATCCACGAGTACCAGGCCAAGGCCATCCTCAAGGACTACGGCTGCCCCGTGTCGAAGGGCGTCCCGATCTTCTCCGCCGGTGAGGCGGAGGCGGCGGCCAAGACCCTCGGCGGCCCGCTGTGGGTGGTGAAGTCGCAGATCCACGCCGGCGGCCGCGGCAAGGGCAAGTTCAAGGAAGCCTCGGCCGGCGAGAAGGGCGGCGTTCGCCTCGCGAAGTCGATCGACGAGGTGAAGGCGTTCGCCGGCGAGATGCTCGGCGCGACGCTCGTCACCATCCAGACCGGCCCGGCCGGCAAGCAGGTCAACCGCCTCTACGTCGAGGACGGCTCCGACATCGACAAGGAGTTCTACCTGTCGATGCTGGTCGACCGCGCCACCGGCCGCGTCGCCTTCGTCGTCTCCACCGAAGGCGGCATGGACATCGAGACGGTCGCGCACGAGACGCCCGAGAAGATCGTCACCTTCTCCGTCGATCCGGCAACCGGTGCGATGGCCCATCACGGCCGCACTGTCGCCAAGGCCCTGAAGCTCACCGGCCCGCTCGCCAAGCAGGCCGAAGATCTCGTCGCCAAGCTCTATCGCGCCTTCACCGAGAAGGACATGGCGATGCTCGAGATCAACCCGCTGATCGTCACCAAGGACGGCAACCTGAAGTGCCTCGACGCCAAGGTGTCGTTCGATTCGAACGCGCTCTACCGGCACCCCGAGGTGATGGAGCTGCGCGACGTCACCGAGGAGGACGAGAAGGAGATCGAGGCGTCGAAGTACGACCTCTCCTACATCGCCCTCGAAGGCACCATCGGCTGCATGGTCAACGGCGCCGGCCTCGCCATGGCGACGATGGACATCATCAAGCTCTACGGCGAGGAGCCGGCTAACTTCCTCGACGTCGGCGGTGGCGCCAGCAAGGAGAAGGTGACGGCCGCCTTCAAGATCATCACCGCCGATCCGGCGGTGAAGGGCATCCTCGTCAACATCTTCGGCGGCATCATGCGCTGCGACATCATCGCGGAGGGCGTCATCGCCGCCGTGAAGGAGGTCGGCCTCAAGGTGCCGCTGGTGGTTCGCCTCGAAGGCACCAACGTCGAGCTCGGCAAGCAGATCCTGTCGCAGTCCGGCCTCAACGTCATCGCCGCCGACGACCTCGACGATGCCGCCGCGAAGATCGTCAAGGCGGTCAGGGGCTGAGCCCCGTATCCGCCCGACCGTCGCTCCGCACCGCCGTCGCACGAAGCTAGCGAGCCCCGAATGTCCATCCTCATCGACGCGAACACCAAGGTCATCTGCCAGGGCTTCACCGGCAAGACCGGCACCTTTCACTCCGAGCAGGCGGTCGCCTACGGAACGAAGATGGTCGGAGGCGTCAGCCCCGGCAAAGGCGGCTCGTCCCATCTCGGCCTACCGGTCTTCGACACCGTCGGCGAGGCGGTGGCGGCGACCGGTGCCGACGCGAGCGTCATCTACGTGCCGCCGCCCGGCGCGGCCGACGCCATCTGCGAGGCGATCGACGCCGGCGTGCCGCTGATCGTCTGCATCACCGAGGGCATCCCGGTGCTCGACATGGTGCGCGTCAAGCGCGCCCTCGACGGCTCCAAGTCGCGCCTGATCGGCCCGAACTGTCCGGGCGTGATGACGGCGGGCGAGTGCAAGATCGGCATCATGCCGGGCTCGATCTTCAACCCCGGCTCGGTCGGCATCGTCTCGCGCTCCGGCACGCTCACCTACGAGGCGGTGTTCCAGACGACGCGCGAGGGCCTCGGCCAGACGACCGCCGTCGGCATCGGCGGCGACCCGGTGAAGGGCACCGAGTTCATCGACGTCCTGGAGATGTTCCTCGCCGACGAGAAGACGAAGTCGATCGTGATGATCGGCGAGATCGGCGGCGACGCCGAGGAGCGCGCCGCCCAGTTCATCGCCGACGAGGCGAGGCGCGGCCGCAAGAAGCCGATGGTCGGCTTCATTGCCGGCCGCACTGCGCCGCCCGGCCGCCGCATGGGTCATGCTGGCGCCATCATCTCGGGTGGTTCTGGCGGCGCCGAGGCGAAGATCGCGGCGATGGAGGCGGCGGGCATCACCGTCTCGCCGTCGCCGGCGCGGCTCGGCAAGACGCTGGTCGAAGTCCTGAAGGGCTGACGACGAAGACCGACGACGAAGACTGACGACAGGCGGGGCGAGGGGAGACGCACCGCTTCATTCGAACGGGCCGCAGGGGCGGATCCGACTGCCGGAGGACGGCGGGGCCCGCTCGAGGGCCCCGCGACAAGAAAGGGAGCCGGGGAACCCGGTTCGGACGGACACGATGGCGCGACAGGACGTGAACGCCGCCTTGCAGGCGACTTCCTTCCTCTATGGCGGCAACGCCGCCTATATCGAGGATCTCTACGAGCGCTTCCGAAAGGATCCCGCCTCCGTCGACGCGGAGTGGCGCGACTTCTTCGCCGCCCTGAAGGACGATCAGGCCGCTCCCGCGCGCCCCGCCTCCGCCGCCGACTGGGCCCGTCCAGACTGGCCGGTGCCGATGAACGGCGAACTCGTCGCCGCCTTCGACGGCAACTGGGAGCCGATCGCCGTCTCCGTCGAGAAGAAGGTGAAGGCTAAGGCGCAGTCGGCCGGCGTGACGCTCAGCGACGCCGACGTGCTGCGCTCGACCCGCGATTCCGTCCGCGCCATTATGATGATCCGCGCCTACCGGATGCGCGGCCACCTCTATGCCAACCTCGATCCGCTCGGCCTCGCGCCGCCGCGCGACCACGAGGAACTGCATCCCTCCTCCTACGGCTTCACCGAGGCCGACTGGGACCGCAAGATCTTCCTCGACAACGTGCTCGGGCTCGAGTTCGCGACGATCCGCGAGATGCTGGCGATCCTGCGCCGCACCTACTGCGCGACGATCGGCGTCGAGTTCATGCACATCTCGGATCCGGCCGAGAAGGCCTGGATCCAGGAGCGCATCGAAGGCCCGGACAAGTTCGTCTCCTTCACGCCCGAGGGCAAGAAGGCGATTCTCAACAAGCTCGTCGAGGCCGAGGGCTTCGAGAAGTTCATCGACGTCAGGTACACCGGCACCAAGCGCTTCGGTCTCGACGGCGGTGAATCGCTCATTCCGGCGCTCGAGCAGATCATCAAGCGCGGCGGCCACCTCGGCGTGCGCGACATCGTCTTCGGCATGGCCCACCGCGGCCGCCTCAACGTGCTCGCCCAGGTGATGGGCAAGCCGCACCGGGCGATCTTCCACGAGTTCAAGGGCGGCTCCTACGCCCCCGACGAGGTCGAGGGTTCCGGCGACGTCAAGTACCACCTCGGCGCCTCGTCGGACCGCGAGTTCGACAACAACAAGGTCCACCTGTCGCTGACCGCCAACCCCTCGCACCTCGAGATCGTCGATCCCGTCGTGCTCGGCAAGGCGCGCGCCAAGCAGGACCAGCTCGGCGACGTCGACCGCACCCAGGTGCTGCCGCTGCTGCTGCACGGCGACGCCGCCTTCGCAGGGCAGGGCGTGGTCGCCGAGTGCCTCGGCCTGTCGGGCCTGAAGGGTCACCGCACCGGCGGCTCGATCCACTTCATCATCAACAACCAGATCGGCTTCACGACGAACCCGCGCTACTCGCGCTCGTCGCCCTACCCCTCCGACGTCGCCAAGATGATCGAGGCGCCGATCTTCCACGTGAACGGCGACGATCCGGAAGCCGTCGTCTACTGCGCCAAGATCGCCACCGAGTTCCGCCAGGCGTTCCACAAGCCCGTCGTCGTCGACATGCTGTGCTACCGCCGCTACGGCCACAACGAGGGCGACGAGCCGGCGTTCACCCAGCCGCTGATGTACAAGAAGATCCGCGGCCAGCCGACGACGCTCGAGATCTACTCGAAGAAGCTCGAGGGCGAGGGCCTGCTCAAGGCCGGCGAGCTCGACGGCATGCGCGCCGCCTGGCGCCAGCGCCTCGACGAGGAGTTCGAGGCCGGCCAGCACTACAAGCCGAACAAGGCCGACTGGCTGGACGGTCGCTGGACCGGCCTTCGCCAGGCCGACAGCGAGGACGATCCGCGCCGCGGCCAGACCGGCATGCCGGTCGAGCAGCTGCGCGAGATCGGCGAGAAGCTCGTCGCCGTCCCGCCGGGCCTCGAGGTGCATCGCACCATCCAGCGTTTCCTCGACGGCCGCGCCAAGATGGTGCAGACGGGCGAGGGCATCGACTGGGCGATGGCCGAGGCGCTCGCCTTCGGCTCGCTGCTCGTCGAGGGCCATCCGGTCCGCCTCTCCGGCCAGGATGTCGAGCGTGGCACCTTCTCGCAGCGGCACTCGGTGCTGTTCGACCAGAACACCGAGGAGCGCTACATCCCGCTCAACAACCTCGCGCCGAACCAGGGCCGCTACGAAGTCATCAACTCGATGCTCTCGGAAGAGGCGGTGCTCGGCTTCGAGTACGGCTACTCGCTCTCCGAGCCGAACTGCCTGACGCTCTGGGAAGCCCAGTTCGGCGACTTCGCGAACGGCGCCCAGGTCGTCTTCGACCAGTTCATCTCCTCCGGCGAGCGCAAGTGGCTGCGCATGTCCGGCCTCGTCTGCCTGTTGCCGCACGGCTACGAGGGGCAGGGTCCGGAACACTCTTCGGCGCGCCTCGAGCGCTTCCTGCAGATGTGCGCCGAGGACAACATGCAGGTGGCGAACTGCTCGACGCCGGCGAACTACTTCCACGTGCTGCGCCGGCAGCTGACGCGCGAGTTCCGCAAGCCTTTGATCCTGATGACGCCGAAGTCGCTCCTGCGCCATAAGCGCTGCGTCTCGCGGCTCAACGAGATGGCGGCCGGTTCGACCTTCCACCGCATCCTCTGGGACGACGCCCAGTTCGCGCCGCACCTGACGACGACGCGGCTTGTCGCCGACGACAAGATCCGCCGGGTCGTGCTCTGCTCCGGCAAGGTCTACTACGACCTTCTCGAGGAGCGCGAGAAGCGCGGCGTCGACGACGTCTACCTGCTGCGGGTCGAGCAGCTCTACCCGTTTCCGACCAAGGCGCTCGCCGGCGAACTCGCGCGCTTCCCCAACGCCGACGTCGCCTGGTGCCAGGAAGAGCCGAAGAACATGGGCTCGTGGACGTTCGTTCAGCCCTATCTCGAGTGGGTGCTGCCGCAGGCGAAACTGAAGGTCGACCGGCCGAAGTATGTCGGTCGTCCGGCCTCGGCCGCGACCGCCACGGGCCTGATGTCGAAGCACGTCGCCCAGCTGCAGGCGTTCCTCGACGAGGCGCTCGGCGGCTGAGGCCTCCACAAACTTCCAGAGGCGCGGGCGGGTCGCCCGCGCTCAGACAAGAATGGATGAAGGCGAAGCGATGGCCACGGAAATCCGCGTCCCGACGCTCGGTGAATCGGTCAGCGAAGCGACCATCGCCCAGTGGTTCAAGAAGCCCGGCGAGAGCGTCAAGGCTGACGAGCCGCTGGTCGAGCTCGAGACCGACAAGGTGACGATCGAGGTGCCGGCACCCGCCTCCGGCGTGCTCGCCGACGTGCTGGTGCGCGACGGCGAGACCGTCGGTGTCGGCGCGCTGCTCGGCATGATCGACGCCGCCGGTGTGGCGTCGGCCACCTCCGCCGCGACGGCGACCGGCTCGCCCGAGAAGAAGTCCGACAAGACGGCTGCGATCGGCGCGGGTCCGGAAGAAGTGGCGCCGAAGGCGGATGCCGGGAAGCCTGCCGACAAGTCCCCGAGCAAGCCGGCGCCGGCCGACACGCCTCTCGCCCCCTCGGTGCAGAAGCTCGTCGCCGAGAACCGTCTCGACCCCGCCTCGATCGAGGCGAGCGGCCGCGGCGGCCGGCTGACCAAGGGCGACGTCCTCGCCGCCCTGGAGACCGTCAACAAGCCCGCCGCGGCGCCCGCCCCTGTGGCGGCGCGCGCGCCTACGACCGGCGACGACGCCGGCCGCGAAGAGCGCGTCCGCATGTCGAAGCTGCGCCAGACCATCGCCCGGCGCCTCAAGGAGGCGCAGACCTCGGCCGCCATGCTGACGACGTTCAACGACGTCGACATGTCAGCGGTCATGCAGCTGCGCAAGGACTACAAGGACATCTTCGAGAAGAAGCACGGCGTCCGGCTCGGTTTCATGGGCTTCTTCGTGAAGGCCTGCATCCAGGCGCTGCGCGAGATCCCGAACGTCAATGCCGAGATCGACGGTATCGACATCATCTACAAGAACTACTACCACATCGGCGTGGCCGTCGGCACCGACAAGGGCCTCGTCGTGCCGGTCGTGCGCAATGCCGACGAGCTGTCGATCGCCGGCGTCGAGAAGGCGATCAACGCTCTCGGCAAGAAGGCCCGCGACGGCCAACTCGGCATCGAGGACATGCAGGGCGGCACCTTCACCATCTCGAACGGCGGCGTCTACGGCTCGCTGATGTCGACGCCGATCCTCAACGCGCCGCAGTCCGGCATCCTCGGCATGCACCGCATCGACGAGCGGCCGGTGGTGAAGGGCGGCCAGATCGTCATCCGCCCGATGATGTACCTGGCGCTCTCCTACGACCACCGCATCGTCGACGGCAAGGAAGCGGTCACCTTCCTCGTGCGCGTCAAGGAAGCGATCGAGGACCCGCAGCGGCTCGTGCTGGACCTCTGAGCCCCGCGCCGGAGAGGGAGGTCGCACCTTGGCCTTCGTCCCGCGCCTCGGTTCCCAGCCGCCGCGTCCGGCCACCGGCGGGCGCGTCCGTAATCGCAAGGCGCGCATCATCGCCGCCACGGTCGCGCTCGTGCTCGGCGCCATCGTCATTGCCCTGTCGCTGTGGATGGAGAACTGGGACCGCATCCTCGAGGGCGGCCGCCTGATGTTCATCGCGCCGGAGTTCCTGGGCGGCTGGAAGGTGCGGGCGGAGACCGCCGTCTACCTCCGCCAGGTCGGCGGCGGCGGTCTCGGCGTCGGTGTCGCCATCCTCGTGGGCGACTGGCTGAAGCGGGCG
>CALRZT010000190.1:0-9533 GCA_943372725.1 Pseudoxanthobacter soli DSM 19599 | reverse complement strand
AAGGCGGTGACAATGTCGGCCTCGGCGGGCTCGCGCGGCTCGTAGGGGACGGTGAGGCACGGGTTCTCGCACACGGGCGGCGGCGCATCGGCCGGCCGCGCCGGCGGCGTCGGGTGGCTGTGCGGCGCCGACGGATCCGCCAGCACGTTGGCGTGGTGGACGATGAGGCGCCAGGCGCCGGCGCCGCCCTGACGCACCCACACCTCGATCGCCACGAGATTGCCCTCGGACGCTGACGCGTCCCGCTCCGTGACGAGGACGAGGTCGCCGTAGTCGGCCGCCGTCATGCTGGCGTCGGCGCCGGCCAGCGGCAGCGCGGCGGCCCCCTCGGGTCCGTGCACGGCTCCCGACAGGTCGATGGCGGTGAAGTCGGGGGCGAGCAGCGGCGCGAGAGCGCCCCCGTCACCGGCGCGGCGCGCCGCGTGGTAGGCGGCGCGGGCCGCGGCGAGGCCTTCGGGGATGGTGGTGTGCAAGGATCGGCGCTCCGGTGCGGGGTCGCCGGCACACGCACGGCACCGGCCTTTCCATACACACGTATGAGCGAAGTCGCCGGTGACGGCAACGCCCGGGCGGAGGGTGGCCGGCCGTCTAGAGGTAGGGCGAGGCGAGCCACACCGCGCGGTTGCGCACCCGCACCGCGAACGGGCGCGCCTTCAGCGTCTCCATCGTCTCGGGGCGCGAGTGGGCGATCTGCGCGTCGATGCGCGCCTCCACCGCCTCCGCCAGCACCGGATCATAGACCTCGAGGTCGAGCTCGAAATTGAGCCGCAGGCTGCGGGAATCGAGGTTCGACGAGCCGACATAGGCCCACTGTCCGTCGAGGGCCATCAGTTTGGAATGATCGAACATGCCCTCGGCGCGCCACACCCGGCAGCCCGCCCGCACCACCTGGTCGAGCTGGGCCGTCATCGCGTGGTCGACCATCGGCAGGTTGTTGGCCGCCGGGATCACCACGTCGACGGCGATGCCGCGGCGCGCCGCGACCGTGAGCGCGCCGACGAGCTGCAGGTCCGGGATGAAGTAGGGCGAGGCGATGCGGACGCGCTCGCGCGCCACCGCCAGCGCCCCCATGATGATCGTGTGGTTGCTGGAGAGGTTGCGGTCCGGGCCGGAGGGGACGACGCGGGCCGAGACGCCGTCGGCGCGCGGCGTGGTCGCCACCGCCCATTCCGGCCCGCTCAGTCGCTCTTCGGTGGTGAAATACCAGTCCTGCGAGAACGCCGTCGCAAGCTGCGCCACCACCGGGCCCTCGACGTGGAAGTGGGTGTCGCGGCTGCGTGCGGGCCCGCCCTCGCCGGCCATGAACTCGGCGCGGACGTTCATGCCGCCGGTGAAGCCGGTGGTGCCGTCGACGACGAGCACTTTGCGGTGGCTGCGCAGGTTCGCATAGGGCAGCCGGAAGCCGATCAGGTTGCCCATGAACGTGGCCGTCGTGACGCCGCCGGCGGACAGCCGCCGGGTGATCGGCGGCCGCGAATAGCGTGCCCCGACGGCGTCGATCAGCACGCGGACGGCGACGCCGCGCCGGTGCGCCGCCACCAGCGCCTCGGCGAACTCGCGGCCGACGGCGTCGTCGTCGAAGATGTAGCTCTGCAGGGCGATCGACCGCTCGGCGGCACGGATCGCCGCGAGCATCGCCGGATAGGCGGCGTCGCCGCTATCGAGCAGGCGCACAGCGTTGCCGTCGGTGAGCGGGAAGGCGGCGACGTGATCGCCGAGCCGCCGCAGCGAGGCGAGTTCGGCGGCGACCGGAGCGAGACGGATCAGCGGCTCGGTGACGGCCGGCGTCGTCGCCACCGGCGGCGGTTCTGGCGGTGGCGGCGGCGGGCGTGGCGGTGCCGTGTGGGCATGGCGCAGCTCTGCCGCGTGCCGGCGCTGGCTCACCTGCGAGCGGCGGATGCGGTTGATACCGGCGATGAGATAGAGGGCGGCGCCGAAGATCGGCGAAAACACGATGACGCCGACCCAGGCGATGGCGGCGCGGACGTCGTCCTTTGTCATCGCCGCGTGCAAGGCGGCGGCGACGCCGACGAGGATGCTCGTGGCGAAGACGACGTGGGGCCAGTAGTGCTGCCAGTCGAAGCCGCTCATCCCCGCCTTCGCGATCCGCGCCGCGGCGGCGACACGAATCGGCGCCGGCGGCTTTCGACCATGCCACGCCCCGCAGGGCGGGCCCAGCCGCGGAGAGCGAACCGTGGCCGCGAAGCCTGGTCAGGCTGTGCGCGAGGCGCCGCCCGTCGTGAGCACGTGTCTGGCGAGGCGGGCGAGGCCGATGCCCGTCACCATCGAGACGACGAAGACGACGGCGCTCGTCTGGCCGAGGCCGAGGGCGGGGATGGAGCCGCCCGGGCAGAAGCCGGTGATGCCCCAGCCGATGCCGAACACGGCGGCGCCGGCGATCAGCGGCACGTCGAGGCGGCGGTTGGTCGGCAGGTGGAAGGTGGTGTCGAGCAGGGGCCTCGGCTGCCGCAGCACGAACCGGTAGCCGATCGCCGTGACGATGACCGCGCCGCCCATGACGAAGGCGAGGGAGGGATCCCAGGTGCCCGCGATGTCGAAGAAGTTCAGCACCTTGGCCGGATTGACCATGCCGGCGAGGGCGATGCCGGTGCCGAACACGAGGCCGGCGAGGAGGGCGAAGAGGACGCGGGCCATCAGAAGCCTCCGAAGACGTGACGGACGAGGAACACGGTGATGCCGGTCGTCGCCATGAAGGTGATCACCGCCACCAGCGAGCGCGGCGACAGCCGGGCGAGGCCGCAGACGCCGTGGCCGGAGGTGCAGCCGGAAGCGAAGGTGACGCCGATGCCGACGAGGATGCCGCCGACCGCCAGCCAGGGCAGCGGCACCAGGCTCTCGAACGGGATCGCGGCCGGCCCGAGGACCGCGACGATGGCGGCCGGGGCCGCGACGGCGCCGGCGAGGAAGGCGGCGCGCCAGGCCCAGTCGCCCTGGGGCACGAGAAGGCCGGAGACGATCCCGGTCATGCCGGCGATCCGGCCGTGCACGGCCATCAGGAGGACGGCGGCGAGGCCGATCAGCGCGCCGCCGAGGAGCGAGGCGAAAGGCGTGAACTCTGTCATGGCGTCAATCCCGTGCGGAAGGGAGCGGATCGGGGTCGCAGAACAGGCGGTGCATGGTCTCGACGAGGGCCCGCACGCGCGGGTCGGCGAGGCGGTAGAAGACGTGCTTGCCGTCCTTGCGACCGGCGATCAGGCCGGCCTCGCGCAATTCGGCGAGCTGCTGCGACAGGCCGGGCTGGCGGATGCCGAGCAGGTCCTCGAGTTCGCGCACGGAGCGCTCTTCCGCGACGAGCGCACAGCAGACGAGCAGCCGGTCGGGGTTCGACAGCTTCTTGAGAAAGGCGGAGGCCTCGTCGACCTTCGCCTTCATCGATGCGACGTCCGGCGCGAGGGTTTCCATCGCCGTCATCCCCAAGGTCCGCCGAGCAGGTCGAGCGGGATCTTCAGGTAGCGGCGGCCGTTGTCTTCCGGCTCCGGCAGGCGGCCGCCGTTGGTGTTCACCTGCAGGGCGTGCAGGATCAGCTTCGGCATCGGCAGCGTGCGGTCGCGCGCCTCGCGGGCGGCGACGAAGGACGCCTCCGTCGGATACTGCGTCAGGTGGATGTTGGTGGCCTTCTGTTCGGCGACGGTGGATTCCCAGCGCGCCGGACGGCCTTCCGGCTGGTAGTCGTGGCCGGTGAAGAGGCGGGTCCCGTCGGGTAGCGCCAGGATCGCCTGGATCGACCGCCACAGCGCCGCGGCGCTGCCGCCGGGGAAGTCGCAGCGCGCCGTGCCGCTGTCGGGCATGAACAGGGTGTCGTGGATGAACGCCGCGTCGCCGATCACGTAAGTGACGGAGGCGAGCGTGTGGCCGGGAGAGTGCATCACCGCGACGTCGATCTCGCCGAGCTTGAAGCGCTCGCCGTCGGCGAACAACCGGTCCCACTGCGATCCGTCGGCCGGAAAGTTCGGCCAGTTGTAGAAGTCCTTCCAGAGCGCCTGCACCGCGGTGACTTTTGCCCCGATGGCAGTGGGGGCTCCGGTCCTCGCCTTCAGGTAGCCGGCGGCGGAGAAGTGGTCGGCATGGGGATGGGTGTCGAGGATCCACGCCAGCCGGTAGCCCCGCTCCGCCACGAAGGCGAGGAGACGGTCGGCGTGGCGCGTCGCCGTCTGCCCCGACTTCTCGTCGAAGTCGTGGACGGGGTCGATGATGGCGCACGCCTTCGTCGCCGGATCGGCCACGACGTACTGGACCGAGCCGGTGCGGGGATCGTGGAAGGCCGTCACTTCGGGAGATCTCGCCATCGGTGCTCCTCTCGTCGCCAAGGCGGCGCGCGCGAAGGGTTGCAGGCGGCGCCTCACGAGGGAGCAGCGCCGCGCGATGACTAGATAGATTCGATATCGTTTCTTTGCAAGTGTTGGATCGCTCTTCCCCGCGGCGTCCGCCCTCGCGACGCGCGCGGCGGTCGGGACGGGCCGGCCGGGATCGCCCCGCGTCAGGCCACCGGGGCGAGGCGCAGCCCGTTGAACAGGACGTCCATCTCCGTCTCGATGTACTGGTCGATGTCGGCTGTCACGTTCGCACCGAAGATCAGGTTCCAGATGGAGAAGAGGAGCGCCGGTCCGAAGACGATCTCCGGGGTCTCGGCGAGCTGCGACGGACGGAATTCCCCGGCGGCGATGCCGTCGCGGATGATCGAGGCCATCTCGACGCTGAACGGACGGAAGAACTCGTCGTAGTGCTGGCTCGCCATGCCGGGGAAGCGACGGCCCTCCGACAGCAGCAGCCGCAGGATCTCGCGCGACTTCTCGTCCTCGGCGATGATGCGGTAGAAGTCGAGGAGGAACTTCCGCAGCCTGTCGGCGCAGGTTCCCTCGTTGCTGGCGATCGCCTCGCGCAGCGCCGCGAAGCGGGGCTCCGTCTCGTTGCGAATGGTCGCCTCGAACAACGCTTCCTTGTCGGCGAAGTAGACGTAGACGGTGCCCTTGGTGACGCCCGCCCGGGCGGCGATGTCCTCGACGCGCGTCGCCACATAGCCCTTGTCGACGAATTCGGCGAACGCCGCCTCGAGGATTTCCTCGCGGCGGAAGGCCTTGCGGCGGGCACGCGGCTTCGGTGTCGGGTCCATCCTGGGCACTCCCTGGTCGGCTCTCGAAATATTATTGACTGACGGGTTAGTCAATAATAATGGAGATCATCCGGCGCATCGTGTCGAGCGGCGCCTGGGCCCCGCAGGTGACCACATGCCATTCCCCGTGCTCAACGCCCACCCCGGCCGGCATCTCGCTGCCGGGTCGGCGGCCCTCGCGGCCGTCCTCGTGCTCGCCGGCTGCCAGCAGGAGGAGGCCGGCGGCGCGCCGGCACCCCTCCTCGTCCGCACCGTCGTCGTCCATCCCGAGGAGCGCACGCGGTCGCTGACCCTCACCGGCGAGATCCAGGCACACACCACGAGCGACCTCAGCTTCAAGGTGGCCGGCCGCGTCATCGAGCGGCGAAAGGAGGCGGGCGACCACGTCGAGACCGGCGAACTCCTCGCCCGCATCGATCCCACCGAACAGGAGGCCGACGTCGCCGCGGCACGGGCCGCCGTCGCCTCGGCCGAGGCGCAGCTCAGGATCGCCGAGGCGGCCTTCCGGCGCCAGAAGGAGCTCCTCCACCAGGGCTTCACCACGCGCGCCAGCTATGAGGACGCCGAGGCGACCTTCCGGCGCGCCGCGGCGAGCCTCGACGCGGAGCGCGCCGAGCTCGCGGTCGCCGAGACCACCCTAGCCGACACGCGGCTCACCGCCCCCGCGGCCGGGATCATCACGGTGCGCAATCTCGAGACCGGTCAGGTCGTGCAGGCGACCGACGCGGTCTACACCCTCGCCCAGGACGGCGACCGCGACGCCGTCTTCCGGATGAACGAGGCGGCGCTCGTCGATGCGCGCATCGGCTCGCCCGTCGCCCTTGCCCTGACCGACGATCCGGGCATCACCGCCACCGGCGTCGTGCGGGAGATCGCGCCCCGCGTCGATCCCACCACCGCCACCGTCGCCGTCAAGGTGGCCGTCGCCGACGGACCGCCACGCATGACCCTCGGCAGCGCCGTGTCCGGGACGCTGACGGGTGCCGCCGCGAGCCGCGTGGTGCTGCCGTGGAGCGCCCTGACGGCGATCGGCGAGGCGCCGGCCGTCTGGACCGTCGACGGGGCGACCGGCATCGCCACCCGCAAGTCCATCGCGATCGAGGCCTTCGAGACCGGCAGGATCGTCGTCGGCGCCGGCCTCGGCAGCGGCGAGCGCGTCGTGACGGAGGGCGGCAAGCTCCTCAGTTCCGGCCAGAGCGTGGCCTTCGCCGACGAGGGTGCCGGATCATGAGACGCCTTCTCCCCGCCGCGCTCGCGGCGGCACTCGTCGCCGCCGCCTGCACGCCTGAGGAACCGCCGGCGCTGCCGCCGCGCCCCGTGCTCTCGATGATCGCCGAGCCGGTGCTCACGCCCGCGACGCGCCTCTTCGGGACGATCGAGCCGCGCTACGCGACGGAGCTCGGCTTCCGCGTCCTCGGCCGGATCACCGCGCGGCCGGTCGCGGTCGGCGACTTCGTCGAGGCCGGCGCGGTCGTCGCCACCATCGACCCGAAGTCCCACGAACTCGCTGTCGCGAGCGCGGCGGCAGCGGTCGCGAACGCCGAAGCTCAGCTCTCCAACGCCCGCTCGGCCGAGCAGCGCCAGCGCAGCCTCCTCAAGACCGGCCGCACGCCGCAGTCCTCGGTCGACGACGCCGAGCAGACTCGCGCCGCCGCGGAGGCGACCCTCGCCCAGAGCGAGGCGGCCCTGCGGAAAGCCCGCGAGCAGCTCGACTACACGCAGTTGAAGAGCGACTTCGCCGGCGTGGTGACCGCCACCAGCGCAGACGTCGGCCAGGTGGTGGCCGCCGGCCAGAGCGTGCTGACCGTGGCCCGGCCCGAGGTGCGCGAGGCGGTGATCGACGTCGGCGAGGAGATCGCCGGCGGTCTCCGCGACGGCGCTGACTTCGAGGTGACGCTGCAGATGGACCCGTCGACACGGGTGGCGGCAACGGTGCGCGAGATCGCACCGCAGTCGGACACGGTTACGCGCACCCGCCGCGTCCGCCTGTCGCTCGCCTCGCCGCCGGAGGCCTTCCGCCTCGGCGCCACCATCGTCGCCTCACCCGTCTCCGCCGCCGCCGACCGGCTGCTCATCCCCACATCGGCCGTCCTCTCCCGCGACGGCGCCACCTACGTGTTCGTCGCCGAGGGGCCGGCCGGGGCCGTCAGGGCGTCCCTGCGACCGGTGCTGGTGCGGGCGATCGACGATGCGACGGCCGAGGTGACGGCGGGACTCTCCGCCGGCGACCGCGTCGTCACGGCCGGCATCCACAGCCTCACGGACGGCCAGAAGATCCGCTTCTACGAGGACGCCCGCTCATGAGGTCCTTCAACCTGTCGGAGTGGGCGCTTGGCCACCGCTCGCTCATCTGGTTCTTCATGGTCGTCTTCCTGGTGGCGGGAACGATGTCCTATCTCGCCCTCGGCCGCGAGGAGGATCCCTCCTTCACCATCAAGACGATGGTGATCAACGCCCAGTGGCCGGGCGCCTCGGCCGAGGAGGTCTCCCGCCAGGTCACCGAGCGGATCGAGAAGAAGGTCGAGGAACTGCCCCAGCTCGACTACACGCGAAGCCTGACCGTCGCCGGCCAGACGACGATCTTCGTCAACATCCGCGACACCACGAAGGCGCGCGACGTCAAGTCGACGTGGCAGGGGGTGCGCAACCTCGTCGAGGACATCCGCGGGACGCTGCCCGACGGGGTCGTCGGCCCCTTCTACAACGACCGCTTCGGCGACGTGTTCGGCAACATCTACGCCTTCACCGCGGACGGGCTGTCGATGCGGCAGCTGCGCGACGAGGTGGAGTTCGTGCGGCGCGCCGTGCTGTCGGTCCCGGACGTCGGCCGGGTCGACATGATTGGTGCCCAGGACGAGGTGATCTTCCTCGAATTCTCCGCGCGCAGGATGGCCGCCCTCGGGCTCGACCAGCAGTCGATCATCGCCTCCCTGCAGGCGCAGAACGCGGTCACGCCCTCGGGGGTGATGCAGGCGGGACCCGAGCGGATCACCGTGCGCGTCAGCGGCGCCTTCGCCTCGGAGGCGAGCCTCGAGGGCGTGACGCTGCGCGTCAACGACCGATTCTTTCCCCTGACCGACGTCGCGACCATCCGGCGCGGCTATGCCGACCCGCCGACCAGCCTGTTCCGCGTCGACGGCGAGCCTGCGATCGGCCTCGCCATCGGCATGCGGGCGGGTGCGAACCTCCTCGCCTTCGGCGAGGCGCTGAAGGAGGAGATGCGGATCGTCGAGAGCAGCCTGCCGGTCGGCGTCGGCGTCCATCTCGTCTCCGACCAGCCGGAGATCGTCGAGGAGGCGGTGGGCGGCTTCACCAAGGCCCTGTTCGAGGCCGTGCTCATCGTGCTGGCGATCAGCTTCGTCAGCCTCGGCATGCGGGCCGGCCTCGTCGTCGCCGTCTCGATCCCGCTCGTCCTCGCCATCACCTTCGTCTTCATGGAGGCGGCGGGGATCACGCTGCAGCGCATCTCGCTCGGCGCCCTGATCATCGCCCTCGGGCTGCTCGTCGACGACGCGATGATCGCGGTCGAGATGATGGTGGCCCGGCTGGAGGTGGGCGACCCGCTGCCGAAGGCCGCCTCCTACGTCTACACGTCGACGGCCTTCCCGATGCTCACCGGCACGCTCGTCACCGTCGCCGGCTTCATCCCCGTCGGCCTGAACAGCAGCAGCGCCGGCGAGTTCACCTTCACCCTCTTCGTCGTGCTCGCCGTCTCGCTGATCGTCTCGTGGATCGTCGCGGTGCTGTTCACGCCGCTGCTCGGGGTGACGATCCTGCCGGCCCGGCTGAAGGCGCACCATGGCGGCAAGGGCCGGCTCGCGCGGGCCTTCACGGCGGTGCTGGTGTGGTCGATGGTCCACCGCTGGCTCGTCATCGCCACCACCGCCGGGCTGTTCGCGCTGTCGGTCTACGGCATGGGCTACGTCCAGCAGCAGTTCTTTCCGTCCTCCGACCGGCGCGAACTGATCGTCGACTGGAACCTGCCGCAGAACGCCTCGATCGCCGAGACGAACGCGCAGATGGCGCAGCTCGAGCGCGACAAGCTGAAGGACAACCCGGCCGTCGAGCGGTGGACGACCTACGTCGGCTCCGGCTCGCCGCGCTTCGTGCTGTCGTTCGACGTGCAGCCTTCCGACGTCACCTTCGGCCAGACGATCATCGTCACGACGGACGTCGCCGCCCGCGACAAGCTCCGCGCGGAGCTGCAGGCCTATCTGAAGGAGACCTTCCCCGGCACCGACGCCTACGTGAAGCTGCTCGACATCGGCCCGCCCGTCGGCCGCCCCGTCCAGTACCGGGTGAGCGGGCCGGACCTCGGCCAGGTGCGCGAGTACGCCCAGTCGCTGGCGGCGATCGTCCGCGAGAACCCGCACCTCGACAACGTCGTCTTCGACTGGATGGA
>CALRZT010000189.1:0-9585 GCA_943372725.1 Pseudoxanthobacter soli DSM 19599 | reverse complement strand
AAAGGCACGACGGTTGATGTCCGGCATCGCGACGCCTCGAAAACGGCAGCCGTGCCGACCGGGCCGGCTGATTCGGCTTCGATCCTAGGCGAGCGCGCCGCGCGCTCCTATGGCATCGAAGCCACGGCCACCGTCATTCTCGCCTTGTTCGGCGGCGCGGGGCCGGTCGCGCGCGTGGACGATGACGCCGGCTTTCGGCAAAGTGTCGCCCGGCGCGGGGGGTAGATTCGCGGTGATGTCCGCGACGACGGCAACGACGAGGTTCAGGCGATGCGCTTTGGGTCGACACGGCAGCGTGCTCCGCGGGGGAGCGTAGGATTCCGGCGGCTCGCCGCGGCCTTGACGGTCGGCCTCGGGCTCACCGCAAGCGCCCCGGCCATGGCGGCGATGCCGTGCGAGACGGGCGACTTCAACGCCTGGCTGGCGGATTTCGGTCGCGAGGCGACGGGCCTCGGCGTCGGCCCGGAGGCCGTCTCCGCCCTGAACGGGCTCACCTATGACAAGAAGGTGATCGGCCTCGACCGCAATCAGAAGCACTTCAAGGTGAGCTTCGAGGAGTTCATCAAGAACCGCGTCTCCGGCGGCCGCATCACCAAGGGCCGCCAGATGCTGAAGAAGCACGCCCAGCTTCTCGCCCGCATCGAGAAGGACTTCGGCGTGCCGCCGCAAATCATTGTGGCGATCTGGGGCATGGAGACGGACTACGGTGTCGTGCTCGGCAAGATGCCGGCGATCCGCTCGCTCGCCACCCTCGCCTACGACTGCCGCCGCACCGACTTCTTCCAGCAGCAGCTGTTCGATGCGTTGCGGGTGATCGACCGTGGCGACATTCCGGTGTCCGAGATGCGCGGCGCCTGGGCGGGCGAGATCGGCCAGACGCAGTTCATGGCGACCTCCTACTACCGCTACGCCCTCGACTATGACGGCGACGGCCGGCGCGACCTCGTGAAATCGGTCCCGGACGTGCTCGCCTCCACCGCCAACTTCCTGAAGGGGCACGGCTGGGTGCGCGGCGCCGGCTACCACCCGGACGAGCCGAACTACGCGGCCCTGCAGGGCTGGAACAAGGCGAACATCTACTCCCGCGCCCTCGGCTACTTCGCCGACAAGCTGATCGAGGGAAGCTGACGCGGCCGCCGCCGGTCCGCCGGCGGCGGCGCTCCGCCGGCTGCCGCGCCGACCGGCCGCGTTGAGGATCGCACCCCTTGCTCGAGCATCTGTTCTCGGACGTCGAGGCGTTCGTGCGGGCGGACGGTGCCGTCGCCGTTGCTATCGTGCTGTTCCTCGAGTGCCTCGGCGCGCCGCTGCCGGGCGAATCGATGCTGATCTTCTCCGGCTTCATGGCGGCGCGCGGCGAGATCTCGATGTGGGCGCTGCTGCCGGCGGCCTGGCTCGGCTCGACCGCCGGCGGTGCGGTGGGCTACCTGATCGGCCGGCTCGCCGGACGGACCGCGATCCTGCGCTGGGGCGCGCGCGTCGGCCTGACGCCGGAGCGCTGGGGCCGCGTCGAGGCGACGTTCTCCAAGTACGGTCCGGCAGCGGTGGTGTTCGCCCGCTTCTTCAACATCCTCAGGCAGCTGAACGGCGTCGTCGCCGGCGCTGCGGGGCTGCCGTGGTGGTCGTTCATGGCGGCGAACGCCGTCGGCGCGGCGATGTGGACGACGTTCTGGGCCGGCGGCACCTACCTGTTCGGCGGCGCCATCGCCGGCCACATCGGCAGCCTCGAGAAGGCCGGCGAGGCGATGCTGCACACCCCCGCCGCCTGGGTGGCGTTGGCGGTGCTGCTGGCTGCGACGGCGGCGGCCTTCGTGCTCTGGCGCCGGCGGGCGGCGGGGCGCGCCGCCTGAGGCAGAGCCGCGCCCCCGATCCCCGACCGCGGGCCGATCGTTCACATGTTCGGATAGTTCGGTCCCCCGGCGCCTTCCGGCACCTGCCAGTCGATGTTCTGGTTGGGGTCCTTGATGTCACACGTCTTGCAGTGCACGCAGTTCTGCGCGTTGATGACGAACGTCGGCCCCGCCGGCCCCTCCACCCACTCGTAGACGGCGGCCGGGCAGTAGCGGGCGGACGGCCCGCCATAGACGTCGTGCTCCGACGCCTTCTGCAGCGCCATGTCCTTCACCTTGAGGTGCACCGGCTGGTCCTCCTCGTGGTTGGTGTTCGACAGGAACACCGAGGACAGGCGGTCGAAGGTCAGCACGCCGTCGGGCCTGGCGTAGGCGATCTTCTTCGACTTCGCGGCGGGCTCGAGCGATGCGTAGTCCGGCTTGCCGTGGCCCATCGTGCCGAAGGGCGAGAAGCCGACCAGGGTCTGGCACCACATGTCGATGCCGCCGAGGGGCACGCCGATCCAGGTGCCGAGTTTCGACCACAGCGGCTTGACGTTGCGCACCGGCCAGAGGTCGCGGCCGATCTCGGAGCCGCGCCAGGATTTCTCGTAAGCGTCCAGCGTGTCGTGGGCGCGGCCCGCGCCGATCGCGGCGACGAGGTGCTCGGCCGCCAGCATTCCCGAATGGATGGCGTTGTGGCTGCCCTTGATGCGCGGCACGTTGACGAAGCCGGCGGCGCAGCCAACGAGGCAGCCGCCGGGGAAGGCGAGCTTCGGCACTGACTGGTAGCCGCCCTCGGTGATGGCACGGGCGCCGTAGGAGAGCCGCTTGCCGCCCTCGAAGACGTCGCGGATCGCCGGGTGCGTCTTGAAGCGCTGGAACTCGTCGAACGGCGACAGCCAGGGGTTCCTGTAGTTGAGGTGGACGACGTAGCCGACTACCACCTGGTTGTCCTCGAGGTGGTAGAGGAACGAGCCGCCGCCGGTCTTGCCATCGAGCGGCCAGCCGAAGGTGTGCTGGACGAAGCCCGGGCGATGCTTCGCGGGGTCGACGCGCCAGAGTTCCTTCAGGCCGATGCCGTATTTGCCGGGCTCGCGGCCGTTGGCGAGACCGTAGCGGGCGATGGCGCGCTTCGTCAGTGAGCCGCGGGCGCCCTCGGCGAGCACGGTGTACTTCGCCATCAGCGCCATGCCGCGGGTGAAGGCGTCCTTCGGCTCGCCGTCGCGCGCCACGCCCATGTCGCCGGTGGCGACGCCGATCACCGCGCCCGCCTCGTCGGTGAGGAGCTCGGCGGCGGCGAAGCCCGGATAGATCTCGACGCCGAGCGCCTCGGCCTTGCCGGCGAGCCAGCGGCAGACGTTGCCGAGCGACACGACGTAGTTGCCGTGGTTGCCCATCAGCTTCGGCATCAGGAAGTTCGGCAGGCAGATCGAACCGGCCGGGCCGAGGAGCAGGAAGCGGTCCTCGGTCACCGGCGTCTTGATCGGCGTGTCCTCGCTGCGCCACCCCGGCAAGAGCTTGTCGAGGCCCGACGGGTCGATGACGGCGCCCGACAGGATGTGGGCGCCGACCTCGGAGCCCTTCTCCAGCACGACGACGGAGAGGTCCGGCGAGAGCTGTTTCAAGCGGATGGCGGTGGCGAGGCCGGCCGGGCCGGCGCCGACGATGACGACGTCGACGTCCATGCTCTCGCGCTCGGGCAGCTCCGTCTCGTCCATGAACGTCTCCTCGCCCCGCCGACCTTCGACCGTTTCCAACGTCGTCTTAAGGGGATGAGGGGATCGCTGCAATCGAACGCCACTGCCGTTCGGGGTGACGATCCTGCGGTTCAGCGCCGCTCCCGGTCGCTGGTTTGCGGCGCGTCCGACGGCGTGCGCGGCGGCGAGCGGACGGCTATGGTGCGGCCGCGGCCGACATCGGCCGCCCCACCGGAAGCCCGATGTCCGACCCGCGCGCCCTGATTGCCCTGCTCGAATGGTACGACGCCGTCGGCGTCGACGCCGTCGTGCTGGAGGAGGCGATCGACCGGCTGGCCGCGCCGCCACCCGCCCCCGTCGGCGAGGCGCCGCCGCGCTGGCAGGAGGGCGGGGAGGGGGCACCGTCGCAAGGCCCCCCGCCGCGGCTCGACAGGCCGGTGCAGCCGGCGCCCACCGTCACGGTCACGCTGCCGGACGAGAGCGCCATCGAGGCCGCGCGGGCGGAGGCCGCTGCCGCGGTGAGCCTCGAGGCGCTGCGCGAGGTGATGCTGCGCTTCGAGGGTTGCAACCTCAAGAAGACGGCGACGCAGCTCGTCTTCGCAGACGGCAATCCGGCCGCCCGCGTCATGCTGGTCGGCGAGGCGCCGGGGCGGGAGGAGGACCTTGACGGCCGCCCCTTCGTCGGCCGCTCGGGCAAGCTCCTCGACCGCATGCTGGCGGCGATCGGCCTCGACCGCTCGAGCGTCTACATCGTCAACGTCGTGCCCTGGCGGCCGCCGGGCAACCGCACCCCGAGCGCCCAGGAGACGGAGATCTGCCGGCCGTTCCTCACTCGCCAGATCGAGCTCGTCGATCCGGCGGTGCTGGTCTCGCTCGGCGGGCCGGCGGCGAAGGCGCTCACCGGCTCGGCGGACGGCATTTTGAAGCTGCGCGGCAAGTGGCAGAGCTACCGGGTGGGCGAGCGCGATGTGCCGTGCCTCGCCACCCTGCACCCGGCCTATCTCCTGCGCCAGCCGCTGCAGAAGCGCCTCGCCTGGCGCGACTTCCTCAGCCTGAGGCGCAGGCTCGACGAGATCGGCGGCTGAGCAATCGGACAACCTGTCCGAGTGCGGAGATGCCGCGCGGCCGAGCGTCGCCTGTCTTCATCGTGTCTACACACGCCGCGCGCATCCACTATAAGGGAGACAACAACTCGGCAGACGCCGCGGTCGGTCCCGTCGCGGCGGGGGAAAGACGGAGCCGCGTCGCATGGACTTCGATCCCGTCATCCTGGCGCGCATCCAGTTCGCCTTCACCGTCTCGTTCCACATCATTTTCCCGTCGTTCACGATCGGCCTCGCGGCCTGGATCGCGACGCTCGAAGGGATGTGGCTCTGGACGAAGAACGACCGCTACCACCTGCTCGCCCGCTTCTGGACGAAGGTGTTCGCGGTCTCGTTCGCGATGGGCGTCGTCTCCGGCATCGTGCTGTCCTACCAGTTCGGCACCAACTGGAGCCGCTACTCGGAGGTGGTCGGCAACGTCGTCGGGCCGCTGATCGGGTACGAGGTGCTGACCGCCTTCTTCCTCGAGGCGACCTTCCTCGGACTGATGCTGTTCGGCTGGAACCGGGTGCCGCCGTGGCTGCACTTCGTCGCCTGCCTGGCGGTCGCGATCGGCACGACGATGTCGGCCTTCTGGATCCTGTCGGCGAACAGCTGGATGCAGTTCCCCGCCGGGCACGAGGTGCGCGACGGCATCGCCTACCCGGTCGACTGGCTGCAGATCATCTTCAACCCGACCTTCCCGACCCGCTTCGCCCACATGTTGACGGGCGCCTACATCACCACCGCCTTCGTCATCTTCGCGACCGGCGCCCGCTGGTGGCTCGCCGGCAAGGCCGTCGACCAGGCCGAGACGGCGGTTCGCATGAGCCTCGGCCTCCTCGTCGTGCTGGTGCCGCTGCAGGGCTTTCTCGGCGACTCGAGCGGCCTCAGCACGCTCGAGCACCAGCCGGTGAAGGTCGCCGCGATGGAGGCGCACTGGGGCGGCGAAGGCGAGACCGAGGGGCCGATGCCCTGGGTGCTGTTCGCCTGGCCGAACGAGGCCGAGGAGCGCAACGACTACCAGATCACCATTCCCTTCGTCGGCAGCCTGATCCTCACCCACACCCTCGACGGCACCATCAAGGGCCTGAAGGAATTCCCGGTCGACGACCGGCCGCCGGTGGTGATCCCGTTCTTCGCCTTCCGCGTGATGATCGGCCTCTGGGGTGTCATGCTGCTCACCGTCGTCTACGGCGCGGTGCAGTGGCGGCGCGGGCGGCTCTTCGCCGAGGGGCGCTATCTGCGCTTCGTCGCGATGACGTGGCCGATCGGCTTCGTCGCGGTGCTGGCCGGCTGGTTCACCACCGAGGTCGGCCGCCAGCCGTGGGTGGCGACCGGTATCCTGCGCACCGTCGACGCCGTCTCGCCGGTCGCCGCGGGCGCGGTGTTGACGACGCTCGTCCTGTTCGTGCTGGTCTACGGCATCGTCTTCTCGGCGGGCATCTACTACATCAACCGGCTGCTCGCGAAGGGGCCGCAGGCCGCCCGCGGCGATGTCGACGACGATGCCACGGCGTTGCGGCCGCTGTCCGCCGCCCACGATGCCGGCCGCAAGGCCATCCAGGCAGGGGAGTAGGCGGCATGGACGTCGATGGCAGCCTCTGGTTCGACTACTACCTGCCGCTGATCTGGGCCCTCCTGATCGGCACCGCGATCGTCCTCTACGTGGTGCTCGACGGCTTCGACCTCGGCGTCGGCATCCTGTTCCCGTGGACGCGCCACGAGGCCGACCGCGACCAGATGATGAACTCCGTCGCCCCGTTCTGGGACGGCAACGAGACCTGGCTCATCCTCGGCGGCGGCGGCCTGTGGGTCGCCTTCCCGAAGGCCTATGCGGTGATCATGCCGGCGGTCTACCTGCCGGTGATCTTCATGCTGCTGGCGCTCGTCTTCCGCGGCGTCGCCTTCGAATTCCGCTTCGTCTCGAAGCCCAACCACCACTGGTGGGACTTCGCCTTCGCCGCCGGCTCCACCGTCGCCGCCTTCTTCCAGGGCGTCATCCTCGGCGCCGTCGTCTATGGCGTGACGGTGGCGAACGGCCAGTTCGCCGGCGGCCCGTTCGACTGGCTGCACCCGTTCGCGCTGATGTGCGGCCTCGGCCTCGTCGCCGGCTACGCGCTGCTGGGCTCCGGCTGGCTGATGATGCGCATCGAGGGGCCGCTCTATGGCAAGGCGCGCCAGTGGGCGGTGCCGCTTCTCGGTGCCCTGATCGTCTTCATCGTCGCCGTCTCGATCTGGACGCCGCTCGCCATCCCCGCCATCGCCGAGCGCTGGTTCACCACGCCGGAGATCTACTGGCTGTGGCCGGTGCCGCTCCTGACGGCGCTGTTCGCCTGGACGGCCATCCGCGGCGTCGACAAGGGCCACGGCCTGCAGACCTTCGCCTCCTCGGTGGCGCTGTTCCTGCTCTGCTTCATCGGCCTCGCGATCTCGGTGTTCCCCTATCTGGTGCCGCCGACGATCACCATCTGGGAAGCCGCCGCGGCGCCCGAGAGCCAGCTCTTCCTGCTCCTCGGCACGGTGCCGCTGCTGCCGATCATCCTGATCTACACGGGCTTCGTGTACTGGACCTTCCGCGGCAAGCTGAAGCCGGGCGAGGGGTACCACTGAGGGGGAGCGATGAGACGGGCGCTGCTCGCGGTTCTGCTTGCTCCCCCGTTGGCGGGGCTGGCGGTCGGGCTGGTCTTCATCGCGTTGAACGTCGGCTCGTTCGGTGTGGAGAGCGCCACGGACGCGGCGTCCACCGTCGGCCTCATCGTGGCGCTGGTTGCGGTTCAGGGGTGGCCGGTCGCCCTCGTCCTCGGTCTGCCGCTGCACCTTTTTCTCTGGCGGCGGCCCGGTGTTACGGTCGTCCACTATGCTCTGATCGGTGCCGCGTTTGGCATCATTCCGTTGTTGCAGTCATTGATTCCGGTGATTCCGCGCGCGCTCACGAGCGTGACGAACTGCCTGTTCGAGACGGACGCCGGCATCCGGCGCTACTGCTGGTCCGGCCTTCTTCCGGGGGATTTTCCGGCGTTGGACTTTCCCGTCGAGTTGCTGCTTTACGCGACCGGTGGCTGCGCCCTCGCTGGGACGAGCTTCTGGCTCGTCATGACCGGCGGGCGACTCCGGCGAAGTACGAAAGCTGCTGACGGTCATGCAACGCCGCAATCACAGAGTTCGCTGTAGTCATCCTAGGCCTTGTGCCTAGGATCCATACGTTTCACCATCTTCGAGTGTGAAGATGATAACGCTTACATCTGCCGTGAGGTATGGATCCCAGGCACAAGGCCTGGGATGACCGCGATCAGAGCAGGTGCCATTGTTCCGTGACTATCCGGGCCGCAGGCGTTGCTCAATCCGTCGACCCAGCCTCAGTCCGCCAAATCTCTCACCGCCGCATGGATCGCCCGGCAGTGGCGCACGAGGTTGTCCCGTCCCGCCACGAACCGCTTCAGCGGCGTCTCAATCGGGGAGAACAGGATGTTGGCGATGAAGCCGTAGAGCGCCGCGTCGATGCTCGTAGGCTTTGGCCCGAAGACGTAGCCCTCCTCCGGCACGAGGTTCGCAAGCACCCTGAGATCCGCCAGCCCCCGCGCGTAGGCGGCCTCCGGCGCGAAGCGGCCGATGCCCTGGTAGTGGTAGCGCTGGGCGTTGTACGCGCGCGCCTTCTCCATGCCGTCCGCCGTCAACTGCGGGTGCTCGCCCATCATCAGGTCGCGGAACGCCGGCCAGAATGCCTCGTCCTTCCAGCGCGAGTACGACATCACCCAGTAGAGGTCGTCGAGGGTGCGGGCGACCATCACGGCGGTGTCGCGCTGGGCGTCCGTCATCGCCGCGTCGAGGGTTGCGCCGTGCCGCGCGGCGAGGTGGGCGATGATGGTGTCGCTGTCGCCGATCGCCGCGCCGTCGTCGACGATGTAGGGCAGTTGCCCGCGCGGCGCCTGCGAGGCATCGAAGATGTGCTCGTGCACGAACGGCACGCCGGCCAGCCGCAGCACGGCGAACACCTTCAGTCCGTAGCCGTTGTTGTCCGCCGCGCCGCAGAGCGGCGGGTAGGAATAGAGCGTGATCATGGCATCCCCCGGCGGTGCGGCCGCGGGGAACCTTGTGCCGCCGCCGGGCGCTGAGCAAGCGATACGGCGGCGCCGCGTCTTGTAGCGGGGCCTCGCCGCTCCAATATCCCTGTGCCCGGGCGCGGCCCGCCGCGGCCCGCCCGCAACGACGGAGACCTTCATGCTCGACCGCCTTCGCGGCCTTCTCCCCGGCAAGCTCGGCGTCAGCAAACCCGTCGTTCCCGTCGTCCGCATCTCCGGCCCGATCGGCCTCGTGACGCCGCTCCGCCCCGGCGTGACGCTGGCGACGCTCGCCGGCCCGCTCGAGCGCGCCTTCGCCGTCAAGGGCGCCCCGGCGGTGGCCATCGTCATCAATTCGCCCGGCGGCTCGCCGGTGCAGTCGCATCTGATCTTCCGCCGCATCCGCGCGCTTTCCGAGGAGAAGGGCCGCAAGGTCCTCTGCTTCGTCGAGGACGTGGCGGCCTCCGGCGGCTACATGATCGCCTGCGCCGCCGACGAGATCGTCGCCGACCCGTCGTCGGTCGTCGGCTCGATCGGCGTGGTGAGTTCGGGCTTCGGCTTCGTCGACGCCATCCACAAGCTCGGCATCGAGCGCCGCGTCCACACGGCCGGCGGCCGCAAGGCGATCCTCGACCCGTTCCGCCCGGAGAAGCCGGAGGACGTCGAGCACCTGCTCGCCCTGCAGCAGGAGGTGCACGACACCTTCGCCGACCTCGTGCGCGAGCGCCGCGGTGCGCTGCTCGCCGACGACCCGCAGCTGTTCTCGGGCCTGTTCTGGACCGGCAAGGCGGGTATCGGGCTCGGCCTCGTCGACACCATCGGCGACCTGCGCGGCGTGCTGCGCGACCGCTACGGCCCGGACGTCAAGCTGAGGCCGATCGCCGGCGAGCGGTCGTGGCCCTGGAAGCGGGGCGGC
>CALRZT010000188.1:0-9592 GCA_943372725.1 Pseudoxanthobacter soli DSM 19599 | reverse complement strand
CCGCCTCGGCCGGCCCGGCGACGACGGCCTCGACTTCGCCGGAGCGCAGGTTGCGGGTCCAGCCGGAGAGGTGGCGCTTCTCCGCCTCGCCCTGCAGGAAGGCGCGGTAGCCGACGCCCTGCACACGGCCGTGGATCAACAGGTGGAGGTGAAGCTCCGCCATCGTATTCGCCACGTCCTCACCAGCCGCCGCGGGCGAGCCACTCGTCGAGCATCGGCAGCCGGTCCCAGCCCCAGAACGGCTCGCCGTCGGCGACGAAGAACGGCGCCCCGAAGATCCCGCGCGCCACCGCCTCGTCGACGCGGGTGCGCGTGAGGTCCTTCACCGCGGGATCGGCAGCGGCTGCGACGAGCGCCTGCGCGTCGAGCCCCACGGCCGCGCCGGCTTCAGCCGCGACCGCGGGCGCGCTGACGTCGCGGTTGTGCAGGAACACCGCATCGAAGGCCGCGAGCGCAAAGCCGCGGGCGGCGACGGGGTCGGTACGCTCGATTGCGTAGAACATCCGCGTCGCGGCGACGCCGCTCACCGGGAACACGGTCGGAAAGCGGAACGGAATCCCCTTCAGCCGGCCGAGCCGGTCCCAGTCGCGCCGACCATAGTCGCCGCGCATCGGCTGCTCGGTCAGCGGGGCCATCTTGGTCGTGCGGAAGGCGACGCCGAGCAGGAATGGCCGCCACGTCACGCCGCGCCCGTGACGGGCGGCCACCGCGTCGATCTCGCGGGCGGCGAAGAAGGCGTAGGGCGAGGAGAAGTCGAACCAGAACTCGACCGGCGCCGCGGCCCCCGCCGACACCGCCTGCGATGCGTCGCTCATCCGCCCGCTCCTTCTTCGCACTCCGGGGTCAGTCGAACGTCGGGATCATTCGAACTCGAGGATCACCGCGTCGACGGCGAGGCTGTCTCCGGGCTTCGCCTTCACCGCCTTGACGGTGCAGTCGCGCTCGGCGCGCAGCACGTTCTGCATCTTCATCGCCTCGACGATGGCGAGCACGTCGCCGGCCTTCACCTCGTGGCCCTCCGCCACCTCGATCGCAACGACGAGGCCGGGCATCGGGCAGAGCAGGAAGCGCGAGGTGTCGGCGGCCTTCTTCTCCGGCATCAGCGCCGCGAGCGCCGCCGTGCGCGGCGTCATCACGCGGGCGAAGACGGTGACGCCGCGCCACGACAGGGACAGCCCGCCGCGCGCCGGCCGCACCTGCACGCTCGCCCGCCGCCCGCCGACGGTGCCCGTCCACAAGGGCTCGCCCGGCCGCCACTCGGACGTCACCGTCACCGACCGCTCGGCGCCCGGCAGCAGCACGTCGAGCTCGATCGGCACGGTCGGGTAGCCCGCGGTGAGCACGACCTGGAGCGGCTCGCCGGCGAGCTCCACCACCCAGTTCTCGCGGAAGACGCCCAGGTGCGGCTTCAGCCGCCCGCCGAGGTGGTCGAGGCGCTCGCGGCGGACAAGCTCGATCGTCAGGGCAGCCGAGGCGAGAACCGCCTGCGTCGTGTCGTCGATCGCCGCGCCGGTGAAGCCCTCCGGGTACTCCTCGGCGATAAACCCGGTCGACAACGCGCCCTCGCGCCAGCGCGGGTGCGCCATTAGGGCGGCGAGGAAGGGCACGTTGTGGGAGATGCCGTCGACGATGAAGGCATCGAGGGCGTCGGTCATCGCGTCGATCGCCTCGAGGCGGGTCGGCGCGTGTGTCACGAGCTTCGCCACCATCGGGTCGTAGAACATCGAGATCTCGGAGCCCTCGACGACGCCGGTGTCGACGCGCACCGTCGCGCCGTCGACGAGGTCCTCGCTGGGCGGCCGGTAGCGCGTCAGGCGGCCGATCGAGGGCAGGAAGTTGCGGAACGGGTCCTCGGCATAGAGACGCGTCTCGATCGCCCAGCCGTCGAGGCGGACGTCCTCCTGGCCGAACGGCAGCTTTTCGCCGGCCGCGACGCGGATCATCTGTTCGACGAGATCGATGCCCGTGACGAGCTCGGTGACCGGATGTTCCACCTGAAGACGCGTGTTCATCTCCAAGAAATAAAACGACTTGTCCTGTCCGGCGACGAACTCGACGGTGCCCGCCGAATCGTAGCCGACGGCCTTCGCCAGCGCCACGGCCTGCTCGCCCATCGCCTTGCGGGTGGCCGCGTCGAGCAGCGGCGAGGGCGCCTCCTCGACGACCTTCTGGTTGCGTCGCTGGATCGAGCACTCGCGTTCGCCGAGGTAGACGACGTTGCCGTGCTTGTCGCCCAGCACCTGGATCTCGATGTGGCGCGGGTTGGTGATGAACTTCTCGATGAACACCCGGTCGTCGCCGAACGAGGCGGCGGCTTCCGCCTTGGCGCGGGCGAAGCCGTCCCGCACTTCGTCGGGCGAGAACGCGATGCGCATGCCCTTGCCGCCGCCGCCGGCGGAGGCCTTGATCATCACCGGGAAGCCGATCTCGGTGGCGATCGCCACCGCGCGCTCGATGTCCTCGATGATGCCGAGGTGGCCCGGAACGGTGGAGACGCGCGCCGCGGCGGCCGCCTTCTTCGATTCGATCTTGTCGCCCATCGCCTCGATGGCGTGCGGGTTCGGCCCGACGAAGACGATGCCGGCCGCCTCCAGCGCCTTCGGGAAGGCGGCGCGCTCCGACAGGAAGCCGTAGCCCGGATGCACCGCCTCGGCGCCGGTCGCCTTGCAGGCGGCGACGATCCTGTCGATCAGCAGGTAGGATTCGGTCGCCGGCGGCGGGCCGATGTGCACCGCCTCGTCGGCCATCTCGACGTGGAGCGCGTTGCGGTCGGCGTCGGAATACACCGCCACCGTGGCGATGCCCACCTTCCGGCAGGTCTTGATGACGCGGCAGGCGATCTCACCGCGATTGGCGATCAGAAGCTTGGAAAACATCCCCCCACCCGTGTTCTCAGCGCCGCTGACGGGCGGCTTCAGGCTTCCTTTAGCAGAGCGCGTCCAGCCGCGAAGCGTCGACCTTGGTCGGTCCCGCCTTCCACGCTCCCTCAGACTTCCTCGCGCACGAATTCCTTGCCCAGCCAACGATAGAACGGCACCGGCCGGTCCTCGCGCAAGCCTGGGTCCGCCGCCAGCCGGTGCGAAAGCTCCTCGATCACCACCTGCTGGATGCTGGCGACGTTGAGCTCCGACACCGCGTCGAGCGCCACCCACTGCACGTCCTCGAGCTCGCCGGAGGGACCGGTGCCCTCGGGCAGGCGGTCGGCGATGGCGTCGGCCCAGACGGCGAGGAAGCGGGTGTCGAAGCGGCGGGGCCGGCCGGGCGGCGTGATGGCGCGGGCGACGAAGCGGATCGGCGAGAGCACCGGCACGAGGCCGCGGGCGGAGAAGGCGGCCCAGTCCTCGCCCTTGAGGCCACGCGGGGCAGGGCGGGCGATGAACAGCCCGACTTCCTCATAGGCCTCGCGGATGGCGGCCACCGCGAAGGCACGGGCACGGGCGGCGGATTTCGGCGCCCGCATCGCTGTCGTCAGGCGCGTGAGCACCGTTGGCTCGTAGTCGTCGCCGAGGCGCACGCGCGAGTCGCCCGGATCGACCCGGCCACCGGGAAAGACGTAGTGGCCGGGCATGAAGACGTGGCGCATGCTGCGCCGGCCCATCATCACCCGGATCGGGCCGCCGGCGGTCTTGTCGAGCACCAACAGGGTGGCGGCGTCGACCGGACGACGATACGGCGCCGTCAGGCGCCGTTCCGTCGCGTTCAGCCGGTCGACGAGGTCGTTCAACGGGCGTGGCCGGCCGGCAGCGGCACGACGTCGTCCGGCTCGGCGTCGGGATCGAAGCCGTGCATGTAGAAGGCCCACTGCAGCCCGACGATGGCGCCCTTGATCGGCCGCAGCAGCACCAGCGACGAGGCGATCGTCAGCGGGATCCACAGGGCGGCGTGCAGCCACAGCGGCGGCACGAAGGCGACTTCCACCGCCAGCACCAGGCTGACGATGATATGCCCGACGATCAGGATGGTGAAGTAGGGCGGCGCGTCGTCGGCGCGGTGGTGGTGGAGTTCCTCGCCGCAGGCCGAGCAGGAATGGTGCACCGTCAGGTAGCCGTCGAACAGCGCACCCTCGCCGCAGGCCGGGCAGCGCCCGCGCGCGCCGCGCAGCATCGCCTGCATCAGCGGGCGGTGCGGCTTCGACGACGGGGCCGGCCACGTCGTGGCGGTATCGAGGGAAGTCGGAGTGGTCATTTGCGTGTCTTTCGTCCTCGCTCGGGACGCGTCTTCCCGCGGGAAGCGCCGCGCGCCGAAGGCGGACGTTTGCCCGCTCCCTTCAGATAGCGACCCTCGCTCAGCAGTTCAAACCGTAGCGCCCCCGCAAATGGGGCTGCTTCGACGAGCCGCACGTCCACCGCATCGCCGAGCCGGTGCGTCTCGCCGGTTGCCCGGCCGATGAGGGCGCGCGCCGCCTCGTCGTAGTGGAAGTAGTCTTGGCCGAGCGTCGCCGCCGGGATGAAGCCGTCGGCCCCCGTCTCATCGAGGGCGATGAACAGACCCGCCTTGGTGACGCCGGAGATGCGCCCTGAAAAGCGCGCGCCGACGCGGTCGGCGAGCCAGAGCGCGATCAGCCGGTCGACGGTGTCGCGCTCGGCCGCCATGGCGCGGCGCTCGGTCGCCGAGATGTCGCTGCCGATCGTCTCGAGCCGCGCCTCGAAGCCCTCCGGCATGCCGTCCTTTCCGAGCCCGAGGGCGCGGATCAGCGCGCGGTGGACGACGAGGTCGGCATAGCGGCGGATCGGCGAGGTGAAGTGTGCGTAGCGGCGCAGATTGAGGCCGAAGTGGCCGATGTTGGCCGGCGCGTACTCCGCCTGCGCCTGGCTGCGCAGCACCACCTCGTTGACGAGGTGGGCATTGCCGGTGCCGGCGACGCGGGCGAGGATCTTGTTGAACTGCGAGGGCCGCATGTTGCCGGTGCGCGGCAGCGAGATGTCGAGGGTCTGCAGGAACTCGCGCAGGCCCTCGAGCTTCTCCACCGACGGGTTGTCGTGGATGCGGTAGAGCAGCGGCGTCTTGTGCTTCTCGAGCTCGGTCGCCGCGGCGACGTTCGCCTGGATCATGAACTCCTCGATCAGCTTGTGGGCATCGAGGCGCTCCGGCACGACGACGCGGTCGACGCGGCCTTCCGGCGTCAGCACGATCTTGCGCTCGGGCAAATCGAGGTCGAGCGGCTCGCGGGCGTCGCGGCCACGCTTCAGGCAGGCATAGGCCTCCCACAGCGGCCGCAACACCGGCTCCAGCAGCGGCAGTGTCTGGTCGTCAAGCTGCCCGTCGATTGCCGCCTGCGCCTGCTGGTAGGAGAGCTTGGCGGCGGACCGCATCATCACGCGATGGAAGGTGTGGCAGATCTGGCGGCCACCCGCATCGAACACCATCCGAACCGCGAGGGCAGGGCGATCGACGCCCTCCTTCAGCGAGCAGAGGTCGTTGGAGATGCGCTCCGGCAGCATCGGCACGACGCGGTCGGGGAAATAGACCGAGTTGCCGCGCAGGAGCCCCTCGCGATCGAGGGCCGACCCGGTGCGGACGTAGTAGGCGACGTCGGCGATGGCGACGGTGGCGATGAAGCCGCCGGCGTTCCCGGGGTCTGCGTCCGGCTCGGCGTGGACGGCGTCGTCGTGGTCCTTGGCGTCGGGCGGGTCGATGGTGACGAGCGGCAGCTTGCGCCAGTCCTCGCGACCGGTCATGCGCGCGGGCTTCGCCGCCTCCGCCTCCTCCAGCACGGCCTCGGGGAAGCGGTGCGGGATGCCGTGGGCGTGGATGGCGATCAGTGACACCGCCCGCTCGGACTTGATCGAGCCGATCCGTTCCGCGACGCGGGCCTGCGGCAGGCCGTAGCGGCCGGCCTTCTGTACCGACACTTCGACGAGGTCGCCGTCCTCGGCGTCGCCGAGCGCCTCGTCATCGGCCATCAGCTCGGTGCGCTGCTTCTTGTCGACCGGCAGGATACGCCCGCCCGGCACGCCGGCGACGCGGCGGACGACGCCGAGCACGGCGGTCGGCTTGCGGGCGATCACCTTGATGACGCGGCCGACGTGAGCGATCTCGAGCCCCGGCGGCGCCTCGGCGATGCGCGCCAGCACCTTGTCGCCGACGCCGGGCATCGGCCCCGGCGAGCGGTGGCGCTCGGGCATGATCGGGATCTGCGGGGCGGGGCCGTCCTCCTGCTCCCAGTTCACCGGCTCGCCGACGAGCTCGCCGTCGGCGTCGCGCCCGGTGACGAGCAGCACCGCCACCGGCGGCAGGGCGCCGGGCTTGCCGAGCCGCTTTCCGCGCCGCACCACGAGGCCCTCCGCCTCGATCTCCTTCAGGATGCGCTTCAGCGGAATGCGCGCGCTGCCCTTGATGCCGAAGGCACGCGCGATCTCGCGCTTGCCGGCCTCGCCCGGATGCTCCGCCAGGAAGGCGAGGATCTGTTCGCGGCTCGGGAACTCGCCGGTCCTGCGGCCGTCTCTGTCGGATGGAGCCAAGGGAGCCGGGCGTCCTCTACTTCTGGGTGGTGTCAGCCGCCGGCTTTCGCTCCGGCGGTCTTCGATTTGGCCGTCGCCTTCGCCTTGGCCGGGGCTTTCGCCTTGGCGGGCGCCTTGGCAGCCGTCGCGGCGGCCTTCGGCTTGGCGGCCGCCTTCGGGCCGGCCGCCGCCTTGGGCTTCGCGGCGGTCTTCGGCTTTGCGCCGCGCGCCGGCTTGGTCGACACGCCTTCCTTGGCGGCGCGTTCGGCCAGGAGCACCACGGCGGCGTCCATGGCGAGCGCCGCGGGGTCGGTGCCCTTCGGCAGCGTCGCGTTGACCTTGCCGTGGTTGACGTAGGGCCCGTAGCGTCCGTCCCGCACCGTCACCGGCCCGCCGAGGGTCGGATGGTCGCCGAGCGAGCGGCCGGGCGTCGATCCGGCGCGCCCGCGGCCACCGCCGGCGGCCTTCTCGGCGATCAGCGACACCGCGCGGTTGATGCCGACCTCGAAGACCTCCTCGATCGTCGGCAGGTTCGCATATTTGCCGTCGTGCTGCACGAACGGCCCGAAGCGGCCGAGGCCGGCAGTGATCGGCTTGCCGGATTCCGGGTGGACGCCGACCTCGCGCGGCAGCGCCAGCAGCGCCAGCGCCCGCTCGAAGTCGAGGGTCGCTGCATCCCATCCCTTCGGCAGGCTGGAGCGCTTCGGCTTCTCGCCCTCGCCGAGCTGGATGTAGGGACCGAAGCGGCCGACGCGCAGCGTCACCATCTGCCCGGTCGCCGGGTCGGTGCCGAGCTCGCGCGGCCCGCTCGCCTCCGTGCTGCCCTCGCCGTCGCCGGCCTGGGCGAGCTGGCGGGTGTAGCGGCACTCGGGATAGTTGGAGCAGCCGACGAAGGCGCCGAACTTGCCGAGCTTCAGCGACAGCCGGCCGCTCGCGCAGGTCGGGCAGACGCGCGGGTCGCCGCCGTCGGCCTTCGGCGGGAAGATGTGGTCGCCGAGCATCCCGTCGAGCGCCGTCAGCACCTCGGAGACGCGCAGTTCCTTGATGCCCTCGACGGCGCCCGAGAAGTCCCGCCAGAAGTCGCGCAGCACCTCGCGCCAGTCGAGGTCGCCGTTCGAGATCTTGTCGAGTTTCTCCTCGAGGCTCGCCGTGAAGTCGTACTCGACGTAGCGCTCGAAGAAGGACTCGAGGAACGCGGTGACCAGGCGGCCCTTGTCCTCGGGATGGAGGCGCTTCTTGTCGAGGCGGACGTATTCGCGGTCACGCAGCACGGTCAGCGTCGCCGAATAGGTCGACGGCCGGCCGATGCCGAGCTCTTCCATCTTCTTGATCAGCGTCGCCTCGGTGTAGCGGGGCGGCGGCTCGGTGAAGTGCTGGTCGGCGACGATGCCGCGGCGGCCCGGGTGCTCGCCGGTGCTCATCGGCGGCAGGCGGCGGGCCTCCTCGTCCTCCTCGTCGTCACGCCCCTCCTGGTAGAGGGTGAGGAAGCCGTCGAAGCGGACGACGGTGCCGGTGGCGCGCAGCTCCGCGCGGCGGGCGCCGGCCTCGCCGACGATTTCGACGGTGGTGCGCTCGAAGTCGGCCGATTCCATCTGCGAGGCGACGGCGCGCTTCCAGATCAGCTCGTAGAGGCGCGCCTGCTCGGCATCGAGCATGCGGGCGACCTTGCTTGGATGGCGGGCGGCGTCGGTCGGGCGGATCGCCTCGTGCGCCTCCTGGGCGTTCTTCTGCTTCGTGGTGTAGCGGCGTGGCGCGTCCGGCAGGTACCGGCCGCCGTGGTTCTCCTGGATGGCCTTGCGGATCTGTTGCACCGCCTCCGGCGCCATGTCGACGCCGTCGGTTCGCATGTAGGTGATGAGACCGACGGTCTCGCCGCCGATGTCGATGCCCTCGTAGAGCCGCTGGGCGATCTGCATGGTGCGCGCCGGCGGCAGGCCGAGCTTGCGCGAGGCCTCCTGCTGCAGCGTCGAGGTTGTGAACGGCGCCGGCGGATGGCGCTTCTGCGGCTTCGATTCCACCGAGGCGATGGTGAAGGTCGCGGCCTCGAGCATGGCCTTCGCGGCCTCCGCGTCACCGCGGTTGCCGATCGTCAGCTTGCCGAGCTTCTTGCCGTCGAGTGCGGTCAGCCGCGCCTCGAAGCCGTCGCCGCGCGGCGTGTCGAGCTGCGCCACGATCGACCAGTATTCCTCGGTGACGAACGCCTCGATCTCCGCCTCGCGGTCGCAGACGAGGCGCAGCGCCACCGACTGCACGCGGCCGGCCGAGCGGGCGCCCGGCAGCTTGCGCCACAGGACCGGCGAGAGCGTGAAGCCGACGAGATAGTCGAGGGCGCGGCGGGCGAGGTAGGCGTCGACCAGCGGCCCGTCGATCTGGCGCGGGTGGCGCATCGCCTCCAGCACCGACGACTTCGTGATCGCATTGAAGACGACGCGCTCGACCGGCTGATCCTTCAGCGCGCGCTTCTCCTTCAGCACCTGCAGGACGTGCCAGGAGATCGCCTCGCCCTCGCGGTCGGGGTCGGTGGCGAGGATCACCCCGTCGGATTCCTTCACCGCCTTGGCGATATCGGAGAGGCGCTTCTGTGACTTCGCGTCGACTTCCCACTGCATGGCGAAGTCGTCGGCGGGATCGACGGAGCCGTCCTTGGCGGGCAGATCGCGGACATGGCCATAGGACGCCAGCACCCGGTAATCGCTACCGAGGTATTTGTTGATCGTCTGCGCCTTGGCGGGCGATTCCACGATGACGACGCGCATCGGTTCCTGTGTCGGTCGGAAGACGGAAGGGGGCTCGGAGGGAGCGGGCCGCGCGGACCATCGGGGATCGGCGGGGCCCTGTCAAATGGCCCCGCCCGCAGGGAATGCAAGCGGGCAACGCTCGGTATGGTTGTGTTGCAACTGCGTCGCTATCTGTAGTACCGTCAGGGTGTTCGCGCCCCGTGCGCGTTTTTCGACTGCGGTGCGCGGTTGTGATGAACGAGAGCTACGAGCCGACCAAGGCCGAGATCGCCACCTACATCGAGAGGATGGTCGCCGAGCTGGCCGGCCTTGCCCGGGCGAGCCGGCTCGAGATGCTGGCCTACCTTCTCGACATCGCCCGCGAGGAAGCGGCCGCCAGGATCGCCGACGGCCGCCTCGCCGCCCGCCCCTGAC
>CALRZT010000187.1:0-9637 GCA_943372725.1 Pseudoxanthobacter soli DSM 19599 | reverse complement strand
GCGCCGCAGATCGACTTGCCGCGCCTCGAGGCCGATCTCGCCACCTGCCTCGTGACGGGCAGCCTGACCCTGCGGCTCGAGGCGTCGCGGGGGCGCGTGCTGCTCGTCCACCATGATACGCGCCTGCCGCTGCGGCCGCGCACCGTCGCGACCCTGATCGGGGAGGCAGCGGACGGCGACGACGACGGCGACCTGCGGGACGCCGCCAGCGCGTGGGGGAGCCTCGACGGCAACGCTGCGGACGCGGCAACGGTCCAGATGACGCGGGCCCGGCTCGGCGTGGCGCTCGCCGCCGCGCCCGACGCGGCCAGTCGCATCGAGGACCGCCTCGCCGCTCTCGCCGAGCGGGAGCAACCGCGCCTGCTCGCGCTGCTCGACGACCAGCACTGGCGTGTCGACGACTGGCGCTCGCGCAGCGAGGCGATCGGTTACCGCCGCTTCTTCGAGATCGACGACCTCGTCGGCGTCCGCGTCGAGGACCCCGCGGTGTTCGATCTCATGCACGCCCTCCCGATCGACCTCGTCCGCAGCGGCCTCGTCGACGGCCTGCGCGTCGACCACATCGACGGTCTTGCCGACCCGGCCGGGTACGCCGCGACGCTGCGGCGCGCCGTCGGCAACCGCGCCAGCCTGCACGTCGAGAAGATCCTCATCGGCGAGGAGGACCTGCGGCCCTGGCCCGTCGACGGCACCACCGGCTACGAGACGCTCAACTGGATCAACGGCCTCTTCGTCGACCGCGCCGGCTACGACGCCCTGGTGAGCGCTGCGCGCGGGGACGTGCCCGACCTCGCCGACCCGGCCCGCGTCTACTGGGCGAAGCGCGAGATGCTCGACCGGGCCTTTCGGCCGGACCTCCTGCGCCTTTCAGCGCTGGCCGCCACGGCGCTGGGCGATCACCAGGTGAGCGAAGACACCGCGACCGAGGATGCCGTCGCCGCGCTCGCCTGTGCCTTCCCGGTCTATCGCAGCTACCTCGCCGGCGACCGCCCGGCTGACGGACCGGACCTCGCCCTCGTCAACACGGCGCTCGACGCGGCCCGGTTTGCGGTGCCCGGCCATGAGGCGGCGATCGAGCGCGTCGCAAGGCTGCTCGCGATCGGCCGAGGCGAGGCGGCGAGCGCCTTCCGCGTCCGCTTCCAGCAGTTCACCGGCGCCCTGATGGCGAAGGGCTACGAGGACACCGAGCTCTATCGCAGCGTCGCCCTCGCCTCGGCGAACGAAGTCGGCGGCGAGATCGTCGCCCCGTCGCTGTCGCCGGAGGACGCGCACGCCCACTTCGCCGCCCGCCAGCGCGACTGGCCGCGGGCGCTGACGCCGCTCTCTACCCACGACACCAAGCGCAGCGGCGACGTGCGCGCCCGCATCGATGTCCTCGCCGAGGACCCGGACGCCTGGCTCGCAGCCGTCGAGCGGTGGCGGGAGATGACCGCCGCCTTCGTCACCGACGGCGTCGACGGGCCGATGCCCGACCGGCTCGACCAGTCGATCATCTTCCAGGCGCTCGCCGGCGCCTGGCCGATCGACGGCGACAGGATCGAAGGCTTCGTCGTCAAGGCGCTCAGGGAAGCCAAGCGCCGCAGCGACTGGATCGAGCCGAACGAAGGCTACGAGGCCGCGGCCTTGGCCTATGCGAGGGCCCTCGTCGACGATCCGGAGGCCGAGGCTTTCCGCGCCGACTTTGCCGGCTTCGTCGCGCCGCTGGTGCGGGCGGGCCGCGTGAACAGCCTCGCCCAGACCGTCATCCAGATGACGGCGCCAGGCGTCCCCGACGTCTTCCAGGGGACCGAGCGCTTCGACCTGTCGCTGGTCGACCCGGACAACCGCCGCCCGATCGACTGGTCACGCCTGTTGGCAACCGACCTCGACGCTGCCCCGACCGACATCCGCGACGACGACGAGGGCCTCGGCAAGATCGCCGCGATCGCCACGCTCGGCACGCTTCGCCGCGAACAGGCGACCCTGTTCGAGACGGGTGCCTATGTGCCGGTGGCGGCGACGCGCGGCGGTGACGCCAGCGATGCCGTGATCGCCTTCGCGCGCATCGGCGAGACCGCGGCGGTCCTCACCGTCGCGGCGCTGCGCGGACGTGCGGCGGAGAACGGCCTCCTGACGGAGACGACCCTCGACCTGCCCGAGCACCTGCAGGGATCATGGCGGCCCGTCGACGGTGAGCGCCCGTTGGTCCTCGGCGCCAGCACGCCGCTGTCGTCGTTGCTCGCGCCGGGGCGACCGGCCACCGTCCTGCTGCGGCACTGACGGCCTGCGACACGCTGCGCCGTCCGATGACGGAACCGCCGGGGGCATCGCTGGTTGAGATGCCGACCTGACCTCTTGCCGACCTCTTCCGGGAGCCGAGATGAACCGCGAAGCCGCCCGCGACACCGCAACCGCGACCGCCCTGACGCGGGAGCGATCGATGGACTATGGCGCACACCTGACGGACGGAGGCTGCCGCTTCCGCGTCTGGGCCCCCGACCACGCCGCCGTCTCCGTCGTCGTCGAAGGGCGGCGCCATCCGCTGCAGCGCGGTCCGGACGGCACGCATTCGGGCACGGTGGCGGGCGTCGCTGCCGGCGCGCGCTACGGCTTCGCGTTCGGCGAGAGCGACAAGGTCCTGGCCGATCCGGCCTCGCGGTCGCAGCCGGACGGTCCGCACGGGCTCAGCGCCGTCGTCGACCCGACCGCGTTCGCCTGGACCGACGCTGCCTGGCGCGGCATCGACCTGCCCGGTCAGGTCATCATGGAGGTGCACATCGGCACCTTCACGGAGGCCGGCACGTGGGCGGCGGCGGCGGAGCGGCTGCCGGACCTCGTCGACATCGGCATCACCGTCATCGAGATGATGCCGGTCAACGATTTTCCCGGCCGTTTCGGCTGGGGCTACGACGGCGTCGGCCTCTATGCGCCGGTCGCCCTCTACGGCGAGCCGGACGATCTGCGCCGTTTCGTCGACCGGGCGCATGCCCTCGGCCTCGGGGTGATCCTCGACGTCGTCTACAATCACCTCGGCCCGGACGGCAACTTCCTGCCGCAGTTCGGCAAGTCGATCTTCCACGACCGCCGCAACGACTGGGGCGACGTCCTCAACTTCGACGAGGGCGAGGTGGCGGCGATCCGCCGCTTCTTCATCGACAACGCCGCCTACTGGATCCGCGAATTCCACTTCGACGGCCTGCGCCTCGACGCGACGCAGGAGATCCACGACACCTCGAAGACCCACGTCATCACGGAGATCGCGGCGGCGGCCCGCACCGCGGCGGGCGACCGCTCGATCATCCTCGTCGCCGAGAACGAGCCGCAAGACAGCAAGCTCCTCGCCCCGATTGACGCGGGCGGCTGCGGCCTCGACGCCTTGTGGAACGACGACTTCCACCACGCGGCCCACGTCGCCCTCACCGGGCGGCGGGAGGCCTACTATTCCGACTACGACGGCAGCGCCCGCGAGATCGCCGACAGCCTCGCCTTCGGCTTCCTGATGCAGGGCCAGCGCTCGTCCTGGCAGAAGAATCCGCGCGGTACGCCCGTCCTGCGCACGGAGCCGATGCGGCTCGTGAGCTTCCTCGAAAACCACGACCAGGTGGCGAATTCCGGCGATGGGCGGCGCCTCTCGGCGATGGCTCAGCCGGCCCGGCTGCGGGCTCTGACGGCTGTGATGCTGCTCGGGCCGCAGACGCCGATGCTGTGGCAGGGACAGGAGTTCGCGGCGTCGACGCCGTTCCTGTTCTTCGCCGACCATGGTGGCGCGGTGGGCGAGGGCGCCCGCAAGGGCCGTGGCGAGTTCCTGACGCAGTTCCCGTCGCTGATCGGCGCCGACCTCGACGACCCGGTCGCCGAGGACAGCTTCCGGCGCTGCGTCCTCGACTGGCGCGAGCGCGAGCGCAACGTCCGGTCCGTCGCCCTTCACCGCGATCTGCTCCGGCTGCGCCGCGAGGACCGGGTGCTGCGGCTGCAGGGCGGGGCCGGCGTTCTCGCCTCGTCCGACCGCGACATCGCCGTCGTGCGCCTCCTCGGCGAGGACGCAGCGGACGACCGGCTGATCGTCGTCAACCTCGGCGTCGATGCCCGGGTGCCGGTCTCGATGCCGCTCATCGCCCCGCCCGACCGCGCGGGTTGGCGCCTCCTCTGGTCGAGCGAGGACCCCGCCTATGGCGGTGGCGGCACGCCGGCCGAACCGTTTTCGGCGGACTGGCGCTTCCCCGGAAACTCCACCTTGCTGTTTGCCGGAGTATCGAGCCGATGATCGAAGACGTTCCGCGCTGGTGGCAGAGCGGCCTCATCTACCAGATCTACCCACGCTCTTTTCAGGATAGCGACGGCAACGGCATCGGCGACCTCGTCGGCATCCGCCAGCGCCTCGACTACCTGCAGGATCTCGGGGTCGACGCGATCTGGCTGTCGCCGATGTTCGTCTCGCCGATGAAGGACTTCGGCTACGACGTCGCCGACTACTGCGCGATCGATCCGCGCTTCGGCACGATGGAGGACTTCGAGGCGCTGCTGGCGGATGCGAAGGGCCGCGGCATCCGCATCATCCTCGACCTCGTGCCGAACCACACCTCCGACCAGCACGCCTGGTTCAAGGAGGCGCGGTCGTCGCGCAACAGCCCGAAGCGCGACTGGTATCTGTGGTCGGACCCGGCGCCGAACGGTGGCCGGCCGAACAACTGGCTGTCGGAATTCGGCGGGCCGGCCTGGGCCTTCGATGCGGCGACCGACCAGTACTACTACCACGCCTTCCTGCCCGAGCAGCCCGACCTCAACTGGCGCAACCCGGATGTCCGCGCGGCGATCTACGACGTCATGCGCTTCTGGCTCGGCAAGGGCGTCGGCGGCTTCCGGGTCGACGTGCTCTGGCATCTGCTGAAGGACGACGCGCGGCGCGACAACCCGGACAATCCCGGCTGGCACGAGGGCATGTCGCCGACGCAGCGCCTGCTACCGATCTACACGACCGACCTGCCGGACATGCAGAGCATCGTCCGCGAAATGCGCGCCGTCATCGACGAGTTCGACGAGCGTGTGCTGATCGGCGAGCTCTACCTGCCGATCGAGCGTCTGGTTCGCTACTACGGCGAGGAACTCGACGGGGCGCACCTGCCGTTCAACTTCGCCCTGATCGAGGCGCCGTGGCATGCCCGCGAGCTCGACCGGCTGATCCGCGACTACGAGGCGGCGGTGCCGCACGGCGGCTGGCCGAACTGGGTGCTCGGCAACCACGACAAGCCGCGCATCGCCGGCCGTGTCGGCAACCGGCAGGCGCGCGTCGCCGCGATGCTGCTGCTGACGCTGCGCGGCACGCCGACGCTCTACTACGGCGACGAGATCGGCATGCCGCAGGCGACCCTGTCCGGCGCCGAGGCCCGCGACCCGGTGGAGCGCAACGTCCCCGGCTTTGGTCTCGGCCGCGACGGCTGCCGCACGCCGATGCAGTGGGATAGCTCGCGGAACGCCGGCTTCACGACCGGCACCCCCTGGCTGCCGATCGCCACCGACGACCCCGCCGTCACCGTCGCCGCCCAGGCGGAGGACCCCGGTTCGATGCTGGCGCTGCACAAGCGCTTGATCGACCACCGGAGGCGGCATCCGGCGCTGTCGCTCGGCGGCTTCCATCCGCTCGCAGCCGACGGCGATATTCTCCTCTATCAGCGCGAGCGCGGCGGCGAGCGCTTCCTGGTGGCGCTCAATCTCGGCGCGACAGAGGCCGATGTGGCGCTGGAAACCTCGGTGCGGGCGCGCGTCGCCATCGCCACCGGACCGCAGCGGGAAGGCGAGACCATCGCCGGAACCTTCACGCTCGGTCCCGACGAGGGTCTCGTCCTCGAACTCCTCGACTGACGCTCCCCGCCACGGCGGCCGGCACCAACGAGAAGGGCGGGAGGCCATCGGCCTCCCGCCCTTTTTCATGACCCCGCGTCGCCGCCTGGATCAGCCGAAGCGGCCGCTCGCGTGGGCGAGCAGGGTGTAGACCTTGCCCGTGTCGGAGGCGAGATAGCCGCGGCGGCGATCGTCGCCGTCGGTCGCGCCGTCGAGATCGTCGAGCAGCCGGTCGAAGTCGTCGACGTACTGGTCGACGACGGCCCGGAACTCCTCGTTGCGGGCGTACTTGCGACGGATGTCGTCGAAGGTCTGCTGGCCGCGCATCGTGTAGAGGCGACGGGTGAAGACGCCCGCCTCGCCCCGCTCATAGCGCGCCCACAGGTCGGCGTAGGTCTCCTCGTCGATGGCGCGGGCGATGTCGCCCGGGACGCCGTCGAAGGTCGGCACCACCGGCGCACGCTCGGCGTCGCGATCCGCGACGATCGGCGGCGGCGCCTCGTACTCGGTCGCCTCGTCCTCGAAGGGTGGATCTGAGGCGCGGCGCAGCAGGTCGGTGATCCAGCCGCGGCCGCCGGTCGGACGGTCGTCGTCCTCGTCCTCGCGCACGGGCGTCGTCAGCACCGGCCGCGGCGGCACCGGCTCGGGGGCGATCGGCGCGAGGCGGACGGGCTCGCGCGCCGGGCGGGCGGGGCGCGGCTCGTCGATCACGGCCGACGTGACGACCGCGGGACCGGTGATGCGGCCACCGTCCGGACCGGCCACGGCGAGCGCGGCGCTCTGTCGGGAGACGATGCCCGACAGCATCTCCAGCGCCTGCAACTGGCCGGAGACGGCCCGCCGCATCGCCTCGGTGCTCTCGCGCGCCTCCTCCGGCAGCTCGAACAGGCCACGGCGGATTTCAGCCCGCGTCGCCTCGAGTTCCTGCCGCATCTCGGTGGCGCCGCGCTCGAGCTGCTGAGCGAGTTCGCTGTAGCGCTCCGTGATCTCCGAGATCGCCCGCGTCGTCTCCTCGACGATGGTGATCTGGGCGAGACGGATCGCCTCGCGCGCCCGCTCGCCTTCGCGGTCGGCGGTCTCCTGCATGCCCTCGAGGCCGGAGCCGAGCGACCGCGTCGCCGACTCCGCACTCTCGGTGAGGGCGCGGGTGGCGGTCTCCGTCAGGTCCTCGATGCTGCGGGCGACGGTGTCGGTCGCCCCGTGCAGGGCGGCCGTCGCACCGGTCACCGAGTGCGTGATCGCCTCGGCGGTGTCGCGCGCCTTCGCCTCGGCCGCCGCGATCGCCTCGCCGACCTGGCCCGCGAAGGACCGCATCAGCGCCTCGATCGATTCCGTCTTGAAGAGCAGCGTCGAGGCGAGGTCGTCGATCGCCGCACGGCGATCCTCCAGCGTGTGTTCGACGGCGCGGTTCGAGGATTCCAGCCGGCGGGTGGCGTCGATCAGGGCGACGCGACCGTTCTCCAGCGTCGCCTCGAGCTGGCGGTGGGTGCCCTCGATCTCCTGGGCGGCGTCACCGAGGACGCGGTTCTGCGCCTCGATGCGGTTGGCGACGGCGGTGAACTCCTTCAGCGACGTCGAGGCGACGGCGTCGAGGCGGCCGGTCTCCTCCGCCATCGCGGCGGCGGAGCGAGCGGCACCCTCGACGGCGCGGCTGACGACATCGCCGAAGCTCGCGGCCTGGCGGCCGATCTCGCCTTCGACGCTGCCGAGGTCCTGGCCGGCGGTCGCGACCGCCTTCTCGAACGAGCCCGTGACCATCCGCAGGTCGGAGAGCACGCGCTCGATCTGGCCCTGGGCGCGGGCGGTGGCGTCGGCGACGCTCGAGAGGGAGGCCTCGCCGGTCTCCGACAGGGCGCGCGCCGCCTCGGCGGAGTGGGTGCGGATGCGCTCGACCAGGGCGTCGCCCTCGCTGCCGATCTCGCGTGCCACCACTTCGCGGGCATTGGCGATCTCGTCGCGGAAGCGCTCCGTCGACTGCCCGATCGCCTCGACCAGCACGCTGTCCTCGGCGTTGAGCAGGGCGGCGAGTTCGCCGGCGCGGGCGGCCAGCATCGTGTCGACGGAGTGCGACGACTGCGCCAGACGACGGGCGAGCTCCTCGAGCGCCGAGCCGACCACGGCCCGGGCGCGGCTCGTCTCGGAGGCCAGCACCTCGGCCGCCTCCCGCGAACCGTCCTCGAGGGTGGTGCGCATGCGCTCGACCTCGGCGCCGATCAGCGTCGCCGCGCTCTGGGCGTCGCCGGTGACGGCGGCGCGGACGCGGTCGCTCTCGTTCGCCAGCAGCTCGGTCGCCTCGCGCGATCCGTCCTGCAGGGCCGCGCGCATCCGCTCGACCTGCTCGCCGATCGCCGTGGCGGCGGCCGAAGCCTCGCCGGTGACGACGGCATGGATCCGCTGGCTCTCGGCCGCCAGCATGTCGACCGCGTCGCGCGAGCCGTCCTGCAGGGCCGTGCGCATCCGCTCGACCTGGCCGCCGATCGCCTGCGCCGCAGCCTCGGCATCGCCGGTGACGGCCATGCGGACGTGATGGCTGCGCGTCGCCAGCTCGTCGGCCGCCAGCTGGGCGCCCTCGGTGATGTTGGACCGGACCCGCTCGCTCTCGGCGGCCAGCACGAGGGCGGCCGCCTGCATGTCGTTGGTGACGGTCGTGCGGACGCGCTCGCTCTCCACGGCCAGGATGGTGGCGGCGGTGCGGGCCTCCTCGCCGACGAGGACGCGCAGACGGTCGCCTTCGCTCGCGAGGAGGGCGGCTGCGGCGCGGACGTCGTCGGTGACGCCGGTGCGCATGCGGTCGCCCTCGGAGCCGAGCAGGTCGGCGGCGACGCGGATGTCATCGGTGACGGTGGCGCGGACGCGGTCGCTCTCGGCGGCCAGGATGTCGGCGGCGGCACGGACGTCGTCGCCGACGGTGGTGCGCACGCGCTCACCCTCGACCGACAGCAGCTCGGTGGCGGCCCGGAGCTCGCCGACGACGCCGTGGCGGACCCGCTCGCCCTCGCTGACGAGGAGGCGGGCGGCGGCCTGGGTCTCGGCGGTGAGGGCGGCCCGCGTCTGCTCGCCGGCGTTCGCCATCAACTCGGCGGCGCTGCGCGCCTCTTCGCCGACGGTGGTGCGCAGGCGCTCGCTCTCCGAGGCCATCGTCGCGACGGCGGCGTTCGCCTCCTCGGTGAGCGTGCGGCGCGCCCGGTCGGATTCGACCAGCAGCGCCTGGACGATCTCGCCGGCGGTGCTGACGAGGGTGCGGCGCGTCTCGTCGGCGCGGGCCGTCAGCGACTCCGTCATCGCATTGAGCGTGCCCTCCAGCGTCGCCCGGGTGCGGTCGGTCTCGCTGCCGATGTTGCTGAGGACGTGGCCGACCGACGCCTCGGTGCGGTCGGCGCCCTCCGTCAGGGCGGCGATGATCGCCTCGGTCCGGTGGCGCAGCGTGCCTTCGAGCGCCACGGCACGGGCTTCCACGGTGTCGGCCGTGGCGGCGAGTTCCTCGGCGAGGATCTGGCGGATGCGCTCGACGCGCTCGCCGAAGGTGCCGCTGATCGACTCCGCGTGGCCGGCGAGCGTGGCGTTGACCCGCTCGAAGGTGGAGGTGAGCGTCGTCTCGAGGTCGGTGTGGCCGGAGGCGACCGCCTGCACGAAGTCGCGGGTGCGGGCGAGCAGCGTCTCGCTCAGCTCGCGGGCGCGGCTCTCGAGGGCGTCCTCGACCCGGCGCGTGCGCGTCTCGATGATCGAGACGACGTTGTCGCTCGCCGTCGACATGCGCGTGGCGAGCGTCTCGGTGCGGGCCTCGATCGCCGCGTCGAAGGCCTCGGCGCGCTCGGCGATG
>CALRZT010000186.1:0-9672 GCA_943372725.1 Pseudoxanthobacter soli DSM 19599 | reverse complement strand
CGGCGATGCCGGCCACCTCCCCCACGAGGGGGAGGGGAGAAGACGCCAGACGCTTGTCCCTCCCCTGCCAGGGGGAGGGACAGACCGCGGAGCGGTCAGGGTGGGGCCCGTCAATCCAGGATGGTGCGGCAGACGCCGTCTTCCGAATTGACAGGCCCCCTCCTGCCGGCTCCGCCGGCTGTCCTCCCCCGTGGCAGGGGGAGGACGCGTCCGGCCTCCTCCCCTACCCGTAAACCTTCGTCCCGAGCCACCCCTTCGCCTTCTGGCCCCAGTAGAGGTCGTGCATCCGCTTCGTCAGCCGGCCCGGCTTGCCGTCGCCCAGCGGCTTGCCGTCGATCTGCGTCACCGGGATGATGCCGCCGGCGGTGGACGACAGGAACACCTCGTCCGCCTCGGCCAGTTCCTTGATGGCGACGAGGCGCTCGGTCACCGGGTTCTGCAGGTCCGCCGCCATCTCGATGACGGTGCGTCGCGTCATGCCGTCGAAGACGCCGCCTTCCGGCGTGGTGATCCGGCCGCCCTTGACGACGAAGACGTTGAAGCCCGGCCCCTCGGTGATGTGGCCTTCGGAATCGACCAGCACCTCGGTGTCGCAGCCGGCGTCGTAGGCCTCCATCTGGCCCATCGTCAGGTCGATCCAGTGGAAGTTCTTCACCGTCGGGTCGACCGCCTGCGGGCGGATGCGCTCGATCCCGCTGACGTGCAGGTTGAAGCCGCGGCCGCGCGCCGCCTCGTCGGCGATCCAGACGAACGGCACGGCATAGGCGTAGAAGCGGTTGGTGCAGAGCCGCGGGTCGCGCGTGCCGCGCGGGCCGAAGCCGCGCGTCGTCGTCATCAGCACGAACGCCTCGGTGAGGCCGCTCCTGCGCACGCACTCGAGGCAGATCTCGCCGATCTCCGCCTTCGAGTAGGGGATCTTGAAGTGCAGCTTGCCCATGTTGCGCTCGAAGCGGTCGAGGTGATCCTCGAGGCGGAAGGCGTAGCCGCGCCAGACGTGGAAGACGTCGTAGGTGGCGTCGGAGCGCAGGAAGCCACGATCGATCAGCGGAATGCGCGCCTCCAGGATCGGGACGTACTCGCCGTCGACGAAAGCCGTTCCACCCTCGAAGCGCGGGTCGATCGGCGGCCCCGCGGGCTCCGTGCCGGGCAGGGCGGGAAACAGCGCGGCATCGGCATCAGCGGCGAGCGACATGGGCGAGGTCCTCGTGCACGGGGCGCACCGGGCGGTTGCCCGGTCTGCTATATCCTATATTCTCGCTGCGAAGCGGCAGCGTCAACGCCGCCGGCGGGTCGTGCCAAGGTGCGGCCGCCGCAGGGATACGGGGGAGGCGTGAGGTCACCATGAGCGAGGAGCCCGCTCCCGCGCCGCTCGCCGGCGTGCGCATCCTCGACCTGTCGCGCGTGCTCGCCGGGCCCTGGTGCGCCCAGGCGCTCGCCGACCTCGGCGCCGACGTGATCAAGCTCGAGCACCCCGGCCGCGGCGACGACACCCGCGACTGGGGCATCCGCATCGGCTCAACCGAGACCTCCTATTATCTCTGCGCCAACCGCAACAAGCGCTCGATCGCCGTCGACCTCTCGGTGCCCGAGGGTCTCGCCCTCGCCCGCGACCTCGCCCGACAGTCCGACGTCGTCATCCAGAACTTCCGCCCCGGCGGCGCCGAGAAGATGGGCCTCGGCTATGCCGTTCTGTCGGCGGACAATCCCGGCCTCGTCTACGTCTCGATCGCCGGCTACGCCGCGGGCACCAGCGAGGAAGGCCGCCTCGGCTACGACCTCGTCGTGCAGGGCGAGGCGGGCGTCATGGCGATGAACGGCGAGGAGACGCAGCCGCCACTCAAGATCGGCGTCGCCGTGGTCGACCTCGTCACCGGCATGACGGCGGCGCAGGGCGTGCTCGCGGCGCTGCTCGAGCGCACCCGCTCCGGCCGCGGCCGCCGCGTCGACGTCGCGCTCTACGACGTCGGCGTCGGCGTCACCTCCTATGTCGGGCTCGACGCCCTCGTCACGGGCCGCGACCCGGCCCGCTACGGCAACGGCCATCCGGCGATCGTCCCCTACGGCGCCTTCGAGGCGGCCGACGGGGCGATGATCGTCACCGCCGGCACGACGCCGCAGTTCCGCGCCTTCTGCCGCGCCGCCATCGACCGGCCGGACCTCGCCGACGATCCGCGCTATGCCACCAATCTCGGCCGCGCGCAGCATCGGGTGGACCTCGTCGCGGAGCTCCGCGCCGAGATCGGCAAGCGCAAGCGCGCCGACATGCTGGCCGCCATGCGAGCGAACGGCATCCCCGGCGGCGAGGTGAACGGTCTGCACGAGGCGCTGACGAGCCCGCGCACCGAGGAGGCGACGCTGGTGAGACGGATGGCGCACCCGGTCGCCGGCACGGTGCCGGTGATCGCGCCGGCGATGCGCCTCGACGGCGTCCGCCTCGCCGTGTCGCGCCGCCCGCCCTGCCTCGGCGAGCACACCGACGAGGTGCTGGCCGAGCGCCTCGCCCTCGACGCCGCCCACCTCGACGACCTGCGCACGCGCGGCATCATCCGCTGAAGACCGGGAGCGAAGACCTGTGACCGACCACGCTGCCGACCGCGCCGCCATCGTCGCCGCCTACCGCGAGCTCGACCGGCTCGGCTACGTCACCGGCTCGGCCGGCAACCTCTCCATCCGGACCGAGGCGGGCATGCTGATCACGCCGACCGGCATCGGCGCGCCGCAGCTGACACCGGCCGAGGTGGTGCCGGTGACGCTCGACGGCGCGGTGACGGGCGACTTCGCGCCCTCCAGCGAATGGCAGCTGCACGGCGAGATCTACCGCCTGGTGGAGGGGGCCGGCGCCATCGTCCACACCCATGCCGATGCCTGCGTGGCGCTCGCCTGCCTCGGCGAGCCGCTGCCGGCCTTCCACTACACGATCGCCGCCTTCGGCGCCGACGCGGTGCCGCTGGTGCCCTACTACACCTTCGGCTCGCTGGAGCTCGCCAAGGCGACCGGTGCGACGCTGCGGGACTGCTCCGCCTGCCTGCTCGCCAACCACGGCATGGTGGTGCGCGGCCGCACGATGGCGGCCGCCGTCGCCGCCGCGATCCGCCTGGAGACGCTGGCGCGGCAGTATCTGCTGGCCCGCTCCGCCGGCACGGTGAAGCTGCTAACGGCGGAACAGATGGCGGAGGCGCGGGCGCGGTTCGCGACCTATGGCAAGCAGCCGGGCCGGCCGGCGGGGCATTGAGGTAACGCCGAACCGCGTCTTCGCCGCCCATTACTCCTTCAGCGCCGCCTGCATCGTCGAGAGCTTCACCGGGCGGAGCGGCAAGCGCGGGGTGTTGAAGCCGACCTCCTCCGGGTCGAGGTCGCGGTCGGCGGCGATCAGGCTGGCGAGGCCGAAGCCGCAGACGCGGCCCTGGCAGAGGCCCATCCCGGCGCGGGTCCAGAGCTTCGACCCGAAGGCGTCGTCGGCGCCGTCCGCGAGGGCGGCGCGGACTTCGCCGGCGGTGACGTCCTCGCAGCGGCACATCACGGTGTCGTCGGTGATCGCGGCGGCGAGGCCGCGGGGTGGTGCGAAGTGGCGGTTCAGCGCGGTGGCGAACGCCGCCGGTCCACGGCGACGGGCGACGAGGCGGCGGCGTTCGGGCGAAGTATCTGAGAATCCGAGACTTTCGGCGGCGGCGAGGCCGGCAATGCGCCCGGACAGCCGGGCCGGCCGGGCGCCGGCGATTCCGCCTGTTTCTCCAGCGGCATAGACGCCGGGCACGGTGGTCGCGGCCGTGGCCGGGTCGACGCGGCAATGCCAGCCGCCGGCGGCCTCGTCGAAATCGTGGGCGCAGCCGACCGCGGCGGTCAGCTCGATGTGCGGGCGGAAGCCGTAACCCACGAGCAATGCATCGATATCGCCGATCTCGAAGGTGCGCGTCAGGTCCGGCGTGCCGCGTCCGTCGAGCGGCGCGATGACGGCTGCGCGGACGCGGTCGTCGCCGAGCGCCGCCACCACCATGCCGCCGCGGTACCACGGCACGCGGGCCCGCCACAGCGGCCAGGCAAGCCGAGCGAATTCCCGCCAGATCAACGGGTTGCGGGCGACGATGGCGGCGGCGGCGAGCGGCCGGTCGTTTGCCTCCAGAACCGCCGCCAACTGGCCGCCGGCCTTGAGAATGGAGGCGGCGACCGGCAGCAGGAAGGCGCCACTGCCGGCGATGAGCGTCCGCCGGCCCGGCGGCGTGCCGGAGAGCTTGGCGAGCCGCTGGCCGGCGCCGGGGGTCATCACGCCCGGCAGCGTCCAGCCGGGGAAGGGCACGACACGGTCGTGGGCGCCGGTGGCGACAATGATCGACCGGGCGGTGACGCGGACGGCGCCGTCCTCGCCGGCGGCGTGGAGGGTGAAGCCGTTGGAGCCTGCAACGCCTTCGGCGAAGTCGGCCGCGGGAACGCCCCTCCCGGGAACCCGGCCCCCGGCAAGGTCACCTCCGGGGAAGACGCCCCAGACTTCCCGGCCCGAGAGGATGCGGACGCCGGCACGCTCGGCCTCGGCGATGAGGGTGGCGCCGGCGGTCACTTGCGGGTTGCCGCTTATGGAAGCTGAAGCCTCCGCGGGTGGCTGCATGTAGTACTGGCCGCCGGGGCGGGGGAAAGCGTCGAGCACGATGACGGATGCGCCGCTCGTCGCGGCAGCGTGGGCGGCAGACAGGCCGGCGGCACCGGCGCCGACGATGCAGACATCGCAGGAGAGCCGCTCAACCTGAGCTTCCCTTGCCGGGTCACCAGCCTTAGCCGGTGATATTTTGCCGGCGAATGAAATGCCGGGCGTGCTCATCGGCCGGTCTCCACGGCCATGCCGTCGCGCACCTCGACGAGGCAGGCGCGGCGGCCGGGCGTGCCGTCGATGGTGACAAGGCATTCGAAGCAGTGGCCCATGCCGCAGTGAACGCCGCGCGGTGCGCCGGCGCGCGGGCTGCGGCGCAGAACCGGACGGTCGGCGGCGATCAGGGCAGCGGCCACCGTCATGCCGGCGCGCGCCTCCAGACGGTCGCCGTCAACCGTGATCACGATCGCGCTCATGCCGCTGCTGCCGTGGCGAAGCGGTCGGCGCGGTAGAGCGCGGCGTCGAAGGGCGGCGTCTTGCCGAGGATGCCGTCGGTGACGAGGCGGCCGATCGCCGGCGAGCGGACGAAGCCGGTGCCGTTGTCGCCGGCGGCGATCCACAGGCCTTCGGGACCGGCCGGGCCGGCGACGAAGCGGCTGTCCGGCGTCACCGCCTCGTAGCGCACCCACGAGCGCAGCACCTCAATGTCGGCGAGGCCGGGGAACAGCCAGAGCAGCGTCTCGACGGAATCGCGCACGAAGGCGAGGTCGACGGGCGGCACGACCGGCGGCGGGGTCACGGCGGCGGGGGCTCCGGTGCCATTGTCCTTGTCCGCGCCGCCGGCCTGCGCCGTGCCGCCGGCGAGCACCGTGTTGAACAGCACCTGGCCTTCGCGGGCCTGCTGGATCTGGGTGTAGCCGGCCTCGACGCCGCCGGCGCTCTCGCAGGCGCCGACGACGCGGCGGATGACCGGCGGCACGCGCACGGTGGCGAGGCACTGCGCCTTGCGCGGCAGCATCGGCAAGATCACGCCGAGCGGCGCGGCGAGCCTCGCCGCCCATGGGCCGGCGGCGAGCACGACATGTGGCGTGTCGACGGTGCCGGCGGGCGTGGTGACGCCGGTGACGCGGTGGCCCTCGGTGCGCACGCCGGCGACGGGCGTGTGGGCGCGGACGGTGGCGCCGTAGTGCTGGGCGTCGGCCAGCAGGGCCCGGACGGCAAGGAAGGGGTTCACGACGGCGTCGAGCGCCGACCAGGAGGCGGCGAGGATCGGGCCGGTCAGCGCCGGCTCGACCTCGCGCACGGCGGCGGGGTCGAGCAGCTCCGGCGTCAGCCCGGCGGCGCGCTCGGCGGCGATCCAGCCCTCGGCGACGGCGACGTCGGCCTCCCGCGCGATGAAGCGCAGCTGGCCGCAGCGGTTGTACTCGAAGCCGCCGATCTCGGCGTCGAGCTCGGCCCAGCGCGCCCGCGTCCAGGCGAGCAGCTTGAGTTCCTCGAGGTCCATCATGTGGGTGGAGATGCAGGCGAGGCTGGCGCCCGACACGGCGCCGCCGAACGCGCCCTTCTCCAGCACCAGCGGCTTCAGGCCGGCGCGAGCGAGCGCCTGCGCCGTCGCCGCGCCGACGATGCCGCCGCCGACGATGACGACGTCGGCCGTCTTCGGCAGCGCCGTGCTCACGGCCACCCGCTCCGGCGGCTCTCCTTGGGGGCGGCGGACCAGAAGCGCAGGTCGACGACGCCGGCGGCGACCGCGGCATCGACCGGCTCGCCGACCGCCGCCATCGCAGCAGCCGCGCGGGCGACGTGCTCGGGATCGGGGTAGCCGAGGCCGCGGACGAGCGTCGCACCGCTGAGCGACAGCGCGCGGATGTCGGCGAGCTGGGCGCGGTGGTGCGCCTCGTCGATGTCGGGGCGGGCCGCGCGGCAGGCGGCGACGGCGCGGTCGGGGTCGTCGAAGGCGATCGTCCAGCCCTCCAGCACGGCGTCGACGACGGCCTGTACGGTGGCGGGGTCCTCGCCGATCAGCGTCCGCGACACCACGAGGCCGTCCTTCAGCAGGCTACAGCCGAGGGCGCCGGCGGTGAACACGGTGATCGCGTCCTTGCCCAGCGCCGCCTCGACCTCGTGGAGCTCGTGATAGGCGGTCATCTGGGCGCTGGCGATGTCGCCGGCCAGGAACGCCGGCACGGTGTCGTTCATCGGCACGCGGGTGACGGCGTCGGGGGCGAGGCCGGCGGTCGCGAGCATGAAGCGCAGCTCGAGGTCCTCGCCGCCCGGCCAGACGCCGACGCGCCGGCCGGCGAGGTCGGCCAGCGTGGCGATGCCGGCGTCGCGGCGGACCGGATAGACCAGCGGGCTCTGCTGCTGGATGGCGAGCACCAGCGAGAGGTCACGCGGGCGGCGGCATTCGAGGATGTGCGAGGGGCTCGCCACGGCCATGTCGGCGGCGCCCGTCAGGACGGCTTCGATGGGGCCGCAGGAGAAGTCGATGCCCTGGCATTCGATCTCGACGCCGCGGGCGCGGGCGAGGCCGAGCTGTTCGGCGAGCAGGTAGCCGGCGAACTGCGCCTGCTTGTGCCAGAGCAGCCGGATGCGGACGGTGCGGGGCAAGGAGTTGGCTCCGTCGCTGAGGTGATCCCCTTCTCCCGGCCGCAGGCGGGGAGAAGGTGCCCGAAGGGCGGATGAGGGCCCGCGACAACGCGGGGAGGTCTTGCATCGAGGGTCGCGCCGGAGAGCGAACGCCGAATTCGCGGCTCCCCCCCTCCGACCGGCTTCGCCGGCCACCTCCCCCGCGAGGGGGGAGGGTTTTCGTCGGTCTTTTGGCGTCCCTGACGTCGGGGGAAAAACCGTTTACTCACCCACGACGCGAACCCTCCCCCCTCGCGGGGGAGGGTAGGGAGGGGGGGGGGCCGCCGCGGGTGGGGCGTTGGACGGTTCATCCGACGCCCGCCGCGCGTTCGCGCGGCGCCCTCATCCGGCGCTTCGCGCCACCTTCTCCCGGCGCAGCCGGGAGAAGGGAAGGTCGCGTCGTGCGTACAACTCACCCCGCGCAGGGGATCGTCTTGTAGGCCGCCGGGGCCTTTTCCCAGAAGGCGTTGGTGAAGGCCTTCGACAGGTCGATCGGCGCGTCGATCAGCTTGGCGTCGATGAGGATCGTCTGCACCGTCTCCCAGTCCTTCAGGACCGAGATGCCGAACTCGCCCTTCAGGGTCGGGCCGGTGCAGAAGAGCTCGCCCATCGCCTTGATCTGGGCGACCTGCTCCTCGACCTTCAGCTCGCTGTTGTACTTCACCACCACCTCGGCCGCCTTCTGCGGGTCGGCCAAGGCCGCCTGCCAGCCGCGCAGCGTCGCATCGACGACGGCCTGCACGGCCGCCGGCTTCTCGGCGATCGTCTCCTCGGTGGTGAACAGGCCGGTCGAGACCATCGCCAGGTCCTGCTCGGAGGCGTCGATGAAGACGAGGTCCTCCTTCTTGATGCCCTGGGCGTAGACCTGCTGCAGCTCGTTGTAGAGGGTGACCTGCATCACCTCGTAGTCGCCGTTCAGCCAGCCGACGATGTCGTAGCCCTGGCTGACGATCTTGACGTCGCCCTGGTCGATGCCGGCCTTCGCCAGCATGGCCAGGAACTCCTGCTCGTCGCCGCCGAACCACAGCCCGACGCTGCGGCCCTTCATGTCGTTGATCGAGGTGATGCCGGACGACTTGCGGGCGATGTAGGTGGTGACGCTCTTCTGGCCGTACTGCGAGACCATGACGAGCGGCGCGCCGTTCGAGCGGGCGGCGATGATCTGGTTGGGGTGGCCGATGCCGAAGGTGTCGGACCCCTGCGCGACGGTGACCGCCGGCTTGATGTCCGGGCCGGCCGGGACGAGCTCGAGGTCGACGCCGGCCTCCTTGTACCAGCCATTCTCGAGCGCCATCAGCGGGCCGGCGAACTGGCCCTGGATGATCCATTCGAGGCGGAGCGTCTCGGCGGCGGCGGATGTGGCGACGGCGGCGGCGAGTGCGGCGCCGGCGATGAGCGTGGTGAGCGACTTCTTCATGGTTGCAGTCCCCTCTGCTGGTGACCTTCCGGAAGGACCTTCCCCGTCATTCTTGTCGTCCCCGTCATTGCGGCTCTCGCATCGAGGCGTGCCAGGGGATCGCCACGCGCTCGATCAGAGCGATGAGCGCGAAGAACAGGATGCCGATGAGGGCCGAGACGACCATCGCCGCCCACAGGCGGGGCATCGCCAGCATCCGGTAGGTGGTCATGATCACGAAGCCGAGGCCGCGGTCGGCCTGCACGAACTCCGCCACGATGGCGCCGATCACCGAGAAGGTGACGTTGATCTTGAGGCCGACGAAGACATAAGGCAGCGCGCTCGGCAGCCGCATCTTGAAGAAGCGCTGGGCCGGCGTCGCCGCGGCGACGTGGAAGACGTCCATCACCACGCGGTCGTAGGACTGCAGGCCCTTCATCATGTTGAGGGCGAGCGGGAAGAACGACAGGAAGGTGGTGACGGCGATCTTCGAGGCGAGGCCGTGGCCGAACCAGATGATGATGATCGGCGCGATGGCGACCACGGGAATCGTGTTCGCCGCGATGACGTAGGGCATGAAGCCGCGCGCCATGAACGGTGAATAGGCGAAGGCGACGCCGAGCAGCGCGCCCAGCGCCGAGCCGAGCACGAAGCCCGACATCGCCTCGAACAGCGTGATGCCGGCGTGGCCGAGCAGCGTCGTCGGCGCCGCCCAGAACGCCTCCCAGACGCGCAGCGGCGAGGGCAGCACGTAGACCGGGATCTCGAAGAAGGTGACGAGGCCCTGCCACAGCCCGACGATCACGACGAAGGTGACGATCGGCGGCCAGACCAGCGGGAACCAGCGGGCGAGCGGCGGACGCGCGAGGGCCACGGGCTCAGAGGGCATCGGCGTAGCCTCGCTCGAGCTCGCGGTTGCCCTCGCGCACGAGGTCCTGGAAGGCGTCGTCGTCCCGCGTGGCGAGCCGGCGCGGGCGAGCGAGGGCGACATCGATGACGCGGGTGATGCGGCCCGGCCGCGGCGTCATCACCACCACCTTGTCGGAGAGCAGCACCGCCTCGCGGATCG
>CALRZT010000185.1:0-9790 GCA_943372725.1 Pseudoxanthobacter soli DSM 19599 | reverse complement strand
CCCGAACGACTACAGAAGGTTGCAAGCGACGTGCCGCGCCGTCAATGGCTCAGCGGACGCCGACGCGGTTGACCGGGCCGCCGCGGTTGACGCCGACGCCGGGGCGGCCAACGCCGACACCCGGGCGGACGCCGACGCCCGGGGCACCGACGCCGACGCCGACGCGGGGCGCGACCACGACGGGACGCGGCGCGACGACCACCGGAGCGGGGGCGACGACGACCGGGCCCGGACGCACGACGCAGCCGGCGGGATAGCCGGGGCCGGTGCAGTAGACGACGGCGGCGTTGGCCGGGACCGGCGCGGCGGTGGCGAAAACGGCGCCGGCAGCGGCGACGGCCACGGCGGCGAGGGTAGTGCGGATCATCACGAAACTCCTGTTGGCGAGCCCGCATCTCGGTCGCGGGCGTCGCAACATCATACGCCAACGCGCGCGCGATCCTTCGTCCGATCACCGGGCCGGTCGCCGTGACGCAAGTCTGGCGCAAGCGACAGCGCCGACGGTCGGTCCCGAGACGCCGGCGGATCACGCCGGCCGGACGGTATGGTCGCCTGCGGGGGGTCGTCCGTCCCTGGAATGGTCGCGGCTGCCCTCGGGACGCCGCGTGCCAGGCGCGAGAGGAATCCAGCCGCATGGCTCACAGGGAGCCGGACAACGAGGCCGGTCGCATCGCGGCACTGCAGACGCTCGACATCCTCGGGACCCCTCCGAGCCCGGATTTCGACGCCGTGGCGCGGCTCGCCGCCGACCTCTTCGGCGTTTCCATCGGGCTGGTGACGCTGATCGACAGCCACCGCCTCTGGTTCAAAGCCCACACCGGCGTCGGCATCCTCACGGTGCCGCGGCGGTTCGCCTTCTGCCGCGCCACCATCCTCGGCCGGGAGCCGCTGGTCATCGCCGACGCCGCCGAGGACCCGGCGTGGCGGGACAATCCTTTCGTCGCCGGCGGCCATCACATGCGCTTCTATGCCGGCGTGCCGCTCGCCCTGGACGGCGCGTTCAACGTCGGGACGCTGTGCGTGCTCGGCCGGGAGGCGATCACGCCGACCGACGAGCAGATCCGCCGGCTGCGCGACCTCGGCGCCATCGCCGAGGGCCTTCTCGCCGGCCACCGGGCGGCCCGGCTTTCGGCACGCGCGGAAGCCGACGCGCAGGCACGCCAGCGCGAGGCCGCGAGCCACGCGCTGTTCCTGCGGCAGATCGAGACCCTCGCCTCGATCGGCGCCTGGCGGCTCGATCTGCACACCGAACAGGTGACCGGATCGCGCGAGTTCTACGCCATCCACGATCTCGACGAGAACGCGCCGTTCACCCTCGAGAGCAGCCTCGCCTGCTTCCCGGAAGGCGACCGCAAGGTGGCGGAGCGCAAGCTCGCCGAGGCCCTCGTCGGCCTCCGGGCGTTCGACTTCGACCTCGACATCGTCACCCCGAAGGGGCGGCGCAAGCACGTGCGCACGATGGGCGAGGTGGAGACGGAAAACGGCGCCGCGCGCCGCCTCGTCGGCGTCATCAAGGACGTCAGCGCCGAACACGAGGCGACACGGCGGCTGTGGCGGGCGGCGAACGTCGACGGCCTGACCGGCCTCGCCAACCGCTCCCGCTTCCTCGCTCGCCTGGCGGAGGCGATCGAGTTCGCCCGCCTGGAGGCGCGCGGCGTCGGGCTGCTGATCCTCGACCTCGACGCCTTCAAGGAGGTCAACGACAGCCTCGGCCACCGCGCCGGCGACCAGGTGATCCGCACCGTCGCCGAGCGATTCGCCTCGGCCGCCGGCGCCGACGCCTTCGTGGCGCGGCTCGGCTCCGACGAGTTCGCGGCGGTGATCGACGACGATGACGAGACGGCGCTGAAGGGCGTGGCGAACGAGATCGCCGCGCAGGTCCGCCGGCCGATCCCGGTGGACGGCAGCCGGCTGTTCCTGTCCGGCTCGATCGGCATCGCCCGCTATCCGACCGACGCGGCGACGCCGGACGAACTGCACAAGTGCGCCGACGTGGCGCTCTACCGGGTGAAGAAGACCGGCCGCGGCACCGCCGCCTTTTTCACCCGCGACCTCGGCGGCCTGTTCGACCAGCGCCGGGCCGCCGTCGATCTCGTCCGCAACGCCGGCACGGAGGGGCGCATCGCCCCATACTACCAGCCGATGGTGCGCCTGCCCGACCGCTCGCCGCTCGGCTTCGAGGCGCTGGTGCGCATCGAGGGCCCGAACGGCGTCTGCGGCCCGAGCGTGTTCTGGCGCGCCTTCGACGATCCGGAGTGCGCCCGCCAGATCGACGAGCAGATGTTCGCCCTGACCACCACCGACGTCGCCCGCTGGCGCGCCGACGGCCTGGCGGCGGGGCGGATCAGCGTCAACGTCTCGGAGTACTACTTCAAGTCCGCCGGTTTCGCCGAGCGGGTGCTGCACCGCCTCGCCCGCCTCGACATCCCGCCCTCGGCGCTGAAGCTCGAGGTGACCGAGACCATCCTGCTCGGCGAGGACACGGGGCTCGTCGGGGCGATCCTCGGCGAACTCCACGATGCCGGCGTCGCCATCGCGCTGGACGACTTCGGCACCGGCTACGCCTCGCTGTCGCACCTGCGCGACTTCCCGATCGACGTCATCAAGATCGACCGCTCGTTCCTGCGCGACGTCGAGCGCAAGCCGGCGAGCGCGGTGATCGTGCGGGCGATGATCGAGCTCGCCGACAACCTCGGCATCGAGGTGGTGGCGGAGGGCGTCGAGACGGAGGAACAGGCGGACTTCCTCACCGAAGCCGGCTGCACCGCCGGCCAGGGCTACCTGTTCGGCGCGGCGATGCCGGCCGCCCAGGTGGAGCGCGACATCCTCGCGGCTGGGCTGACGTCGATCACGCTGGCGGAGCTCGCCGGGGCGGCCTGAGGGGGGTGAGCGGGCCGCGCCCAACGCCCGGGGCCGGCACGGACGACAGCGAGCCCGCTGGCAGCGAAGCGCCCTCACCCGACCGTGAGCACCGCCTTGCCGGCGATCTTGCGGTCGACGAGGGCGCGGGCGACGCGCTCGATGTCCGTCCACGGCGCCTCGAGCGTGATGCGCGGCTTCAGCCGGCCGTCGGCGACGAGGCGAGCGAGGCGGCCGAGGCCCTCGGACGGGGGCACGTGGCGGAGCTCCGACAGCACGTAGAGGCCTTCGAGGCGGGGCCGGCCGGTCAGGTAGAAGCGGCCGGCGTCGACCGGCGCCGGCGTGCGCGAGGAATTGCCGAAGGTGACGCAGACGCCGGTGCGCGTCAGCATCGTCAGGGCGTTCGACAGCGCCGCGCCGCCGACGGATTCGAGGATGACGTCGAACGGCCCGTGCGCCGCGGCGGCGGCAAGGCTCGCGTCGTCGACGACGGTGTGGGCGCCGTCGGCCTCGGCCTCGGCGACGAGTTCCGGCCGGCGCACCGCGGCGACGACGTGCGCGCCGCCGGCGCGCGCCAACTGCAGGGCGAAGTGGCCGACGCCGCCCGAGGCGCCGGAGACGAGCACGCGCCGCCCGACGAGCGGGCCGGCGCGCTCCAGCGCGAACAGGGCCGTCAGGCCGGCGACCGGCAGCGTCGCCGCCTGCGCGGTCGAGACGCTATCCGGCAGGGCGGCGAGCGCCCGCACCGGCACCGCGAGCCGCTCCGCCCAGGCGCCCTCCTCCAGGAAGCCGACGACGCGCGTTCCGGCCTTCGGGCCCTGGCCGTCGGCGGCAGCCTGTTCGACCGTGCCGGCGAAATCCCACCCCGGCCGCCAGCCGGCCGCCGCCATCGTGTAGCCGCGGCGCACCTCACCAAGATTGAGCGAGAACGCCTCGACGCGGACAAGGGCGTCGGCGGGGCCGGGGATGGGATCGGGAACGCCGGAGAGGACGAGGACGGGGTCGGGGGATTTGGCGAGGGTGACGGCTTTCATGGGGTGAGCAGCCTCGGCCGGAAAGTCAAATGCGGAAACCAGGTGATTCTGACGCGCATTTAGTTTGTCGCAGCTTTCTATATTCTAGATCTCAAATTCTTTATAGACAGCAGAGGCTGCCTTGAAGTGCATCTCAGAATTTGCCCGAAGACTCTCCACCTCAATCTCTGCGGATAAATTTGCCTCCATGCCGTTTGCGCGACTTTCAGTGACCCGCCAATTTGCTTCGCTAAGTAACTTTTTAGAATTTGTAACTAGATTTGGAAGAAGACGTATAATTTTACTTCTGTCAGCAACACCTCTGTCAATATATCTTAATATTAGATTAACTGAATTATTACGAAAATTGCCTTGAAACTCAGTAACAACTCCATTCGCACTGCTCACGCCTCCGCGGCCCGTCGCATCGTCCCACATATAGCTGGTCTTCTTGGTGCATCTGCACAGCAATTCCTCTGCCCAAATTTCAGGGCTATCCAGCTCGGCAGGGTCGGTGCACGCTGTTCTCAAGAACCGCAGACTATTAACAATAGAGGCGAAGTCAGCTCGCAGACTCTGTTCAATTGCGGTGGCCCGCGCAATCAGTCGACCAAGTCGTGCCGGCGCCGATTTCCACCGTTGATTGTATCCTGATTCCGCCGCGCGAGCAGCCCGATCGGGCCATTGATCGCTTAGCGCTTCATTCGGCCGCGGCGCCTGCCGGCCAAACATAAAGTAAATCGTCATCCCGTAGCCATAGGAGTCGACACGTGTGCTTCTTGCCGGATAACGGCTTGATGGATCAGTCTGTTCCGGCGCCAGAAAACCGAAATCATCGCGAGATTCAAAGACCACATCCCGCTCGCGTGAGCCCTTGTGCCAAGACATGTCAAAATCAAGAACCACAACCTCTGGATCAAATGATCCAGTATACTCGAAGTTCTTTATCATAATATTGGAAGGCTTTAGATCCCTGTGCATGACGGTCTGAGGAAGAGCATGCCCTGCGGCAACTATGCTGCCAATCTTGATGGCGATATCCAGTCGAACCAACCACGGCAAGTCGGCCCGGCTCTCCAGAGCCTCCTGCAAGCTTACACCCTCAACATATGGCATTACAATGGTGGGCGGCACCTCAAAGCTCTCAATAAGCCTAACCATTCCATCTATATTTTGCTGAGACACAATACCCATAGATCTAACGCCTCTTCGAAAACCCCCAAGCATATCATTATTACCAAAAATACTATCATGCATGATCTTTACAGCAACAATCTTCCCATCAATAGCTTCTGCGCTGTACACTTCCCCAAAATTTCCCCGCCCAAGCGATGGGAAATTCAATTTGTACCCAAACCATTCACGAAATCTATCGTGCTTACTACGATAGAATGCTCTGTGCACCGCGAACCCGTATTTCTCGCAGAATTCTCTATATCGCTCATAGACATCCTTTTCTTCTGTTTCATCTAAAAGTATCCTTTCTAGTCTAGCCGCGATCGCTCGCCGAATTGACTCGGGGGGCCGCTGGGCTAGCAATTCGGGGTCCAGATGACCCACGTCCTCCTCGATAAATCTCGCACTGGCATCAACAAGTGGCGGTTGAGGGTCTTCTTGCGGAACGTACTTAACGCACTCTGAAACCAGCAATCGGATAAACTCAGAATGTTTTGCGGCCGTCTTAGCGGGATATCGTATCATTGAGACGTAGTTTTTCGCAGCCCATTTGGCGGCGTGCTCATCTCCACGCGTTGTTAGCCAATAAAGGCTACGTGGCCTGAAATCTGCAGTGGTTAACTCAAGTAAACGGCTCGACAATGCCAAATCATCCGCACCGACTCCGGCAAACAAGACTATACTATCAGTATATATAGTCTTTAAAAAATGACTGTGACCTGGATCGTTCAATAAACGAGACAATTCATCTTGCGTCAACACCCAGGTTGATGGATCATGTAACGCGCCGTGCAGATAGACTAGATAGGTTTTGGAGGATTGAAGTGCACGCCACTTGCGCGCAAGTTCCATTCCAAATATCGGAGTTATCAGCTCACCCGGCTTCACTTTTGCCAGGGCCTCACCGCTGAATTTGTCCAAATTCAGCGTTACTACACCTCTCGGCTGGAGTTTTAGAAGCTCCATATAGGATGAAGGTATATCAGCGTCATCAGAAGGAGTGAGATTCCTTTCAATAAGCTCGTCAAAAACAGGGGGCGTCAGTATTTCCTTGATGAGCTTGAACAGCACCCAGGGATTTTCTTGTTTAGCAAGTGCAGAAAATTTCGGACCATATATCGCTTGGCCAAACTGATTTAACGTAGCCTCCCTCTTCTGACACTCCTCAATCAGGATTTTTTGAAGTTTTGACCATGACGGTAGCTCTGCATCGGCACTTAGCCCAGCGCCCGTGACCAAAACCAAGGGCGCCTTGCGCTCTGAGAATGCTCGCTTGAACGCCTGAAATTCCGGTTGCTGCAAGAAAATTGGGTAATCAGGGTCCATTGGCATCCCCCAGCCGCGACCAATCTGCAATTCAAGGGGCTAGGGTATTGCAGCCCAGTGTTGTTCCGCAAGTACCGATCCATTAAAGGCACCGTCTCAAGTTTTGATTGCGGCGTTCCTCGGCCGCTGACACCGAGGAACGCCTGGTCAGTCAGGGACCGAGTTAGCCCTCACCCCTTCACGAACGCCAGCAATTCCGCGTTGATCACCTCGGCGTTCACCGTGCACATGCCGTGGGAGAAGCCCTCGTAGACCGTCAGCGTGCCGTGCTTCAGGAGCTTCACCGACAGCAGCGCCGAATCGGCGATCGGGACGATCTGGTCGTCGTCGCCGTGCATGACGAGCGTCGGCACGTCGATCGCCTTCAGGTCCTCGGTGAAGTCGGTCTCCGAGAAGGCCTTGATGCCGTCGTAGTGCGCCTTGGCGCCGCCTTCCATGCCCTGGCGCCACCAGTTGCGGATGACGCCCTGCAAGGGCTCCGCACCCGGGCGGTTGTAGCCGTAGAAGGGGCCGCTCGCGATATCGAGGTAGAACTGGGCGCGGTTGGCTGCGAGCGCCGCGCGGAAGCCGTCGAAGACCTCCATCGGCAGGCCGCCGGGGTTCGCCTCGGTCTTCAGCATCAAGGGCGGCACGGCGCCGATCAGCACAGCCTTGGCGACGCGACCCTGGCCGTGGCGGGCGACGTAGTGGGCGACCTCGCCACCGCCGGTGGAATGGCCGATGTGGACGGCATCGCGCAGGTCGAGGTGCTGCACGACGGCGGCGACGTCGGCAGCGTAGTGGTCCATGTCGTGGCCGTCCCAGACCTGGCTGGAGCGGCCGTGGCCGCGCCGGTCGTGGGCGACGACGCGGTAGCCGTTTGCCAAGAAGAACAGCATCTGGGCGTCCCAGTCGTCGCTGGACAGCGGCCAGCCGTGGTGGAAGACGATCGGCTGCGCCGTCTTCGGACCCCAGTCCTTGTAGAAGATCTCGGTGCCGTCGCCGGATTTCACGAAGCTCATCGCGTGGTCCTTTTCGGGGGGTGCCACCGGCGCGTCGGGCCACCCGCGCACCGGCGTGTCGCAGACGTGGGAGGAAGCCACGCCGGCTGCGACGCGATGATGTCACGAGGCCGCGCGCCTCGCCACGGGGGTGGCGCGGGGCGGGTGTGCACGGGATGCGGGTGGAGGGGTGCTTGGGTGTGCGGTGGATCGGCAGTCTCGGGCGCCGCACCGCCGCACTGCGTGCGGCGGCCCCCTCCGGCCGGCTTCGCCGGCCACCTCCCCCGCAAGGGGGGAGGGTTCGCGTTGAGGTCCGGTCGGCCCTACTGCCGACTACCTACTGCCTACTGCTGACCGCCGACTGCCGACTGCCGACTGCCGACCGCCGACTGCCGACCGCCGACTGCCGACTGCCGACTGCCGGCCTCCTGCCGACCCTCAGACGTCTTCCGGCACCAGGCTGCCGCTGTGGGCCTTGATCTCGCGGGACGCCGTCTCGCCGCGGATGTTCTTGCCGGTGGGCGCCCAGGAGCAGGCCTTGGCGTTCACCCAGACCGTCTCGTAGCTTCCGGGCGTGAAGAACTCGACGAAGATCATGTCGCCGTTGCCGTCGTCGGACGTGAGGTAATGGCGCTCGCCGTCGGGGAAGTAGACGAGGTCGCCTTCCTTGACGCGCACCGGCTGCTCGTTCGCGAACGCCGTGCCGCTGCCGGCGGTGAAGTACATGAAGTGGTCGGCGCCCTCGTGGTAGTGGTTGGCGCCCGAGGTCACCGGCGGATAGATGATCATCTCCGCCTTGATCGCCTTGCTGCCGAACAGCTTCGGCGTGGCGAGATAGATGCGCTTGCGGGCGTCGTGGACGCTGTCGAGCAGCGGCTCGTCCTGCCAGTCGATGACGCGGAACTCGGCCGGATGCTTGGCGTATTCGGGGTCGAGGGCGACGGCGTCGGGCACCTCGCAGACGAGCAGGGTGGCGCGGGTCGAGGCGCGCACCGTCACCTCGGTGTCCGGCGGCAGGAAGACGACGTGGCGGTCCTCGAGGCCGTGGACGCCGTCGGGTGCCTTCAGCGACACCGAGCCCGAAAGCACCTGCACATAGGTGACGCCCTTCGAGGGCACCTTCAGGCGGACGCTGCCGTTCGCCGTCAGGGCGATGCGGTCGACGATGGTGCGGGCGCTCTTGTCGATGGTCGCGTCGAACAGGCGGCGCTTGCTGGCTCCGGAGCCGAGATCCTCGTCGGCGACGGTCGCGGAATCGATCACCAGGGCCATGCTCGCTCCTCCAGTTCCTTGGGGTCGGCGCGTCCGTCCGGGGGGCCGGCGGCGCTGCGCTCGTTATCGCCGTATGCACGGCTTTGCACGCGTATACCTCCGGGACGGTAGGGGCGCCCGGCCGGCGGTGTCAAGCAAGGTAGCAGCGCCGGCGCCCCCAGCGGGGCGACGCAGCGTTGCACGGATGGCGCCGCCGCCGCCTCAGTCGCCGCCGAGGCCGAAGGCGACGGCTTGGGGCGACCGCGGCTTTCGCCGGGTCTGAGACAGGCCCGGCGGCCGATCGTCAGTCGCCGCCGAGCCCGAAGGCGGCGGCATCGGCCGGCACCGTCTCGCCGAGGCGCTTCGGTGCCAGATCGCGCGCGTCCGGCGCGGCGCGGTCGAAGTCGTAGCGGACGACGCGGGCCTTCCCGTCCGGGCCGGCGCCGGCGACGAGGAGGTCGGCGCCGGTGGTGGTGCTGGTGGCGGCGACCCGCACCGCGCCGCCGCCCTCGAAGGGGGTGAAGCCGGCGATCTCGCGCAGGGTCGGGCCGTGGCCGTGCTCGTTCGGGCTGTGGAGATAGAGGTCCGGGCCGCCATCGAGGGCCGAGCCGGAGGAGAACACCTTCACCGCGCCGCCGTCGGTCTGGCCGACGACGATGCGCTCGGCGCCGCCGAACTGGCCGGCGAACCAGCCGGTGGCGAGCGAGACGCCGCCCGTATAGCCGTCGCCGAACGGCTTGAAGGCGGCGGTCTGGCGCGGCGTGCCCGGAGGCGGCACCTGGCCATGCCCCGCGACGGCCGCGACGGCCGCCGGGTCGACGACCGTCAGGAGCGGGAAGGCGAAGAGCTTCACCTCGGCCTCGCTGCCGGGCCCCGGCGCAGTGACGATCGAGAAGCGGCCGGTGGAAAAATCGGTGAGGCCGGTGGCGATCGTCACGCCGGCGGTGTCGCCCGGATAGGGGGCGAGGGCCGCGAACAGCGGCGGCACCGCGCCGTCGGTCGTGGACATGGCGCCGTAGACGCGCACCTCGCTGGGCGTCCCCGGCGCCGAGCCGACGATGATGTTGTCGGCGCTGCCGCCGTCGATCTGCGCGGAGGCCACCGTGATGCCGCCGGTCACGTCCGGCCCAAAGGGCGCGAAGCGGGCGATCACCCGGGTGAAGGCCGCCGCGTCGTCGCGGGCGG
>CALRZT010000184.1:0-9800 GCA_943372725.1 Pseudoxanthobacter soli DSM 19599 | reverse complement strand
GGCCGGCATCCGACAGGTCCGCGACGTCGTCCGCCGATGAGATGTCGCGCGCCAGGCCTGCCATCCGGTCCTCCCCACTGTTCTTGTCGGGAGGGATCGACGCACGCTCCCGGACCGGCGACCGAAACGGGGCGACCGGGCCGATGCGTTCCGCCGGTGCACCCCGCCCGCGAACGTCCAGACCCCGGCAGGTCTCCTGGCTCGCGGATCGTCGTGACCGAAGGCGTCCCGGCGGGGCGGACCCGTGCCGAGGCGTTCCAGGCGAGACGGCTCTCCGCTCACAGGTGCGGGAACAGCCCCGGCATTGCTGGTGACCAGCGCACCGGGTTCCCTCTTAGCCTCTGAGATTTCGTCTATCCGCGAGGACCGAAGCCCTTCATCGTTGCACAACCCACCTGGGTGTCAAGACACGTTGACGGTCCCCGCACAGGCGATTTTGCCCTCCGACCGGCGGGCCCGGGACGCCCCGCCCGCCGTCGCGGCCGGCGATCGTGGCCGCCCCCGGCCGAGGCGTCCCCCGGCGTTCCCGTCCGGGCAGAACACCTTCGCTGCGAAGGCGCAAAGTGTCCGTGCGGGGGAGGGGGAGCACCGGGCTTGCGGCCCGGCGGAACGACGCGCAAGGCCCGCGCAAGCATCCGGTGATCGACTGTCGGGCTCGGGTGGCCCGCTCGGCCGCCATTCCACGCTCCATCCATCCGCTCACAACAGGCCCCACGTCGCAGCGCGCGCCGAGGCTGGCCTCCCCCCACGTGCCGTGCCTCCCACGTGCCGTGCACACCCGCCCAGAGGGCCACATGACCATTCGTTCAAAGTTGTCGGTCTCCCTTGGCCTGATGCTGGTCGCCCTGGTGGCGATCGCCGCCTCGGGATTCTACGCCGCCCGGACGGCGCAGCGGGGGCTGGTGACGGTCTACGCCGACCGCGTCGTGCCGCTGGCGGACCTGAAGGCGATCTCCGATGCCTACGCCGTCAACATCGTCGACGCGGCCCACAAAGTTCGCAACGGCAACATCAGCAGCGAGGTCGGCATCGCCGCCATCAACGCGGCGCGGGGCGACATCGAGCGCCTGTGGGCGGCCTACGAGCTGACCTACATGGAAGCCGACGAGCGGGCGCTCGCCGACCAGGCCGAACGTCTGAAGGCGAAAGCCGCCGACGAGGTGGACCTGCTCGTCGCCATCCTGGGCAGCGACGACAGGGCCGCCCTCGATGCCTTCGTCGTCGACCGCCTCTATCCGGCGATCGACCCGATCTCCGAAGCGATCGGCGCCCTGATCACGCTGCAGGTGACGGTGTCGAAGCAGGTCTACGACAGCGTCGAGCGGGCCTACGAGCTCGCAACGACCGTGATGGCCGCGACGATCGCGCTCGGCCTCGCGGCGCTCGCCTTCTCGCTGTGGACGGCGTTCGCCGGCGTCATCGGGCCGATCGGCCGCATGACCGACGCGATGCTGCGGCTGTCGCGCCGCGAGGCGGGGGTGGTGGTGCCCGGGCTCGGCCGCACCGACGAGGTGGGCGCGATGGCGGAGGCGCTCGCGGTGTTCAAGGCGACCGGCGAGGAAGCCGAGCGGCTGCGGGCCGAGCAGGTGGCGGCCGAGGAGGCGGCGCGCGTCGCCCGGGCCGCCAACATGGAGAAGGTCGCCGAGCTCGACGGCCAGGTTTCGGCGGTGGTGCGCACCGTCGCCGCCGCGGTGAGCCAGCTGAAGGCGAGCGCGGCCTCGATGAGCGCCTGCGCCGAGGAGACGACCGCCCAGTCGACCGCCGTCGCCGCCGCCGCCGAGGAGGCGACGGCGAGCGTGCAGACCGTCGCCACCGCGGCGGAAGAGCTCGCCGGCTCGGTGCGCGAGATCGGCACCCAGGTCACCAACGCCGCCGCCATCGCCGGCGAGGCGACCACCCAGGCGAGCGGCACCGCCGACCTGATCCGGGGCCTGTCCGACAGCGCCGAGCGCATCGGCCAGGTGGTGAGCCTGATCGAGACGATCGCCGCCCAGACGAACCTGCTCGCCCTCAATGCGACCATCGAGGCGGCGCGCGCCGGCGACGCCGGCAAGGGCTTCGCGGTGGTGGCACAGGAGGTGAAGACGCTGGCCGGGCAGACCGCCCGCGCGACGGGCGAGATCACCACCCAGGTCGCGGCGGTGCAGAGCGCCACCAGCGCGGTGATCGGGGCGATCGAGGCGATCAACTCGACGATCAAGCGCGTCGACGCGGTGTCGAACACCATCGCCGCGGCGGTGGAGGAGCAGGGTGCGGCGACCGGCGAGATCGCCGAGAGCGTCCACCAGGCGGCGAACGGCACGCAGGAGGTGTCGTCCAACATCGGCGCCGTGCGCCAGGCCGCCGACCAGACCGGCCGCGTCTCCTCGGAGGTGGCGAAGGCCGCCGAGGAACTCGACGAGCAGGCGGTGGTGCTGCGCGGCCTGTTCGACAGCTTCGTCGCGCAGGTGCGCGCGGCCTGAGGTCGGATGCCCGGCTCGGGGCGCTGCCTCAGGGCACGCCCGCGGGCCGCTCCGCCCGCGCCCCGCTCAGACAGCGGCGGGCGCCGATTCCTCGCCGGCCTCGGCGCTGGGCTCTGGGTACTCGCGGGCGCCGGCCCGGGCGAGACGGCGGGCGACCGCGGCCGCCTCGAGCGGCGGCGACAGCAGGTAGCCCTGCAGGAGGTCGCAGCCGGCGGCGAGCGCCGCCTCGCGGTGGGCGGGGCGCTCGATTCCCTCCCCGATCACCTTGAGGCCGACGGCCCGGCCGAGCGCGACGACGGCGCCGAGGACGGCCTTGCCGACCGGATCGACCGGTGCCGCCGTGCCCGGCGGCGGCGACCCGAGGGCCGGCGGCTCCGCCGAAGGATCCCCGGTGGCCGACACCAGCTCCTCCGCCGCCGCGGCGGCGACCAGAGAGGCGTCGATCTTGACGATGTCGATCGGCAGGCGGGCGAGGCGCGACAGGTTCGAGAAGCCCGAGCCGAAGTCGTCGATCGCCACGGTGACGCCGAGCCGGCGCAGGGCGGCGAGCGCGGCAGCGAGATCGCCGCCGCCGGCGAAGGCCTGTTCCGTCACCTCGATGATCAGCCGCGACGCCGGCAGGCCGGCGGCCTGCAGCACGCCGGCGAGACGCTGCGGGAAGCCGGGCGAGACGAGGTCGGTGGGCGAGGCGTTGACCGAGACGCCGATGCCCTCCCAGCCGGCGGCGTCGCGGGCGGCCCGCTCGAGAACGCGGTCGGTGAGCAGGCCGATGATCCCGCTCGCCTCGGCGATCGGCACGAATTCCGACGGTGCCACGCTGGTGCCGTCGTCGCGCTGCCAGCGGGCGAGCGCCTCGACGGCGACGATGGTGCCCTTGCGGTCGACGATCGGCTGGTAGGCGAGCGCGATGCCGTCAGTGGCGATGGCGGCGGCGAGGTCCTCGCGCAGCTGGCGCTCGCGCCGGACTCGCTCGCTCATCGTCTCGTCGTAGGCGCGCCGGCCGCCGCCGGGCTGCTGCTTCGCCTCGAACAGCGCGACGTCGGCGCGGCGGAACAGTTCCGAGCCGTCGATCGCCATCGTGAAGCTCAAGGCGGTGCCGACCGAGCCGGAGGCGGGCAGCTCGTTGCCGCGCACCTCCACCGGCACCCTGAGCGCCGCCACCAGCCGGGCGGCGAGCAGTTCCGCCTCCTCCGGCGAGGCGACGCCGGCCACCAGGATGGCGAACTCGTCGCCGCCGAGCCGGGCGACACAGGCGCCCTTCGGCGCGAAGCCGGTGAGCCGCAGCGCGATCTCGCGCAGATAGGCGTCGCCGGTGGCGTGGCCGAACCGGTCGTTGATGCCCTTGAAGTCGTCGAGATCGACCGAGTGCAGGGCGACGCCGCGGCCGGGGGCGGCCGTGGCGAGCCAGGCGCCGGCGACATCCAGGAGAACCCTGCGGTTGGAAAGCCCGGTGAGGGCGTCGTGGCTGGCGAGGTCGGCGGAGCGGCCGGCGAGCACGTTCGCTTCATGGCGGCTCGCAAGCAGCTGGCTCGAGGTGCGCCAGAGGTTGGTGAGGACCGCCGTGGTGAGGGTCGACACGGCGATGGCGGCGAGCCAGAAGGCGGCGGCGACGTCGGCCAGGATGCCGGCCCCCGGCCGCGCCGGTGTCCAGACGAGGAAGGCGAGAGGCGTGCCGGCGGCGTCGCGCAGCGCCACTGCGGCCTGGTCCGGGGAGGCCGACGGCTGCGGCCGGAACTCGGCGCCGGCGAGCTGATAGTCGCGCACCAGCGCATCGAGGAAGGCACGATCGAGGTATTTGACGCTGACGAGCAGGTAGGGCCGGGCACCGGCGCGCAGGGCGTCGTCCTCCGGCACGATCGTCATCACCGCGGCGACCGAGGGGCGTCCGTCGACGATCGAGACGGCCGCCTCGGAGGCGAAGGCGGGCCGTTCCTCGCCCTTGACCACGGGTGCCTGCAGGCGCGCATCGGAGAGCGCGCGCACCGACGCCATCAGCGGGGCGACGTCCTCGCGCACGTGGCCGAAGTTGCGCGGCTCGACCCGCACACCGTCGACCGAGGCGTAGACCGGTTGGTCGTCGTCGGTCAGGATGTAGGTGAGGTCGTGGCCGAAGTACTCGAACATCCAGGCGCCGAAGTTGACGTGGGTCCAGCCCTCGTCGAAGGCGAACTGGATGTTGCGGATGGAATCGTCCCAGATCGCGACGCTGCGCTGCTCCTTCGAGACCTCCTCGACGCGCTCGCGGGAGGCGGTGGCGAGGAGCTTCGTCTGCGCCACGAGCGCGGCCTCGTCGGCACCACGGGCGGCGGTGAACAGCACGATGACGGCGAGCGCGAGCGCCCCGCCGAGGAGCGCCACGACCGGCAGTGCGACACGCAACAGGAAACGCGACACGTTCATGCACGAACCCCGCGCTTCGGCCGAAGCGCCGGTTTCTTCCTTAAGACAGCGGCGCGGCCGGGGCCAGCGCCGCGAGAGGCCTCACAGGCTGCCGGCGCCATACTGGGCGTCGTGGAGGCGGCGGTAGACGCCGCCGGCGGAGACGAGGTCGCGGTGGCGGCCCTGCTCGACGATGCCGCTCTCGTCGACGACGACGATGCGGTCGGCGTCGCGGATGGTGGCCAGCCGATGGGCGATGACGAGCGTCGTGCGGCCCTCGGCGAGTTCGGCGAGCGACTGCTGGATCGCCCGTTCCGTCTCGGTGTCGAGGGCGGAGGTCGCCTCGTCGAGGATCAGGATCGGCGGGTTCTTCAGGAACATGCGGGCGATGGCGAGGCGCTGCTTCTGGCCGCCGGAGAGCTTTACGCCCCGCTCGCCGATGACCGTGTCGAGGCCCTTCGGCAGGGCCGCCACCACCGCGTCGAGATGGGCGCGGCGGGCGGCGTCGACGATATCGGCCTCGCTGGCGCCGAGGCGGCCGTAGGCGATGTTGTCGCGCAGCGTGCCGGCGAACAGGAAGACGTCCTGCTGGACGATGCCGATCTGGCCGCGCAGGGACGCGAGCGTCATGTCGCGGATGTCGATGCCGTCAATCGAGATCGACCCGCCCGTCACCTCGTAGAAGCGCGGCAAGAGCGAGCAGATCGTCGTCTTGCCGGCGCCCGACGGGCCGACGAAGGCGATCGTCTCGCCGGCGCGGATGGAAAGGTCGATGCCGGACAGCACCGGCCGGCCGCCGCCCTTGTAGGCGAAGGAGACGTCCGCATAGCGGATGTCGCCCTTCAGGCCCTGCACGGCGGCGGCGGCCGGACGGTCGACGATGTCGGGCTCGGTGTCGAGGAACTCGAGGTAGCGGCGGAAGCCGGCGATGCCCTTGGGATACGTCTCGATGACCGAGTTGATCTTCTCGATCGGCCTGACGAAGACGTTGACGAGCAGCAGGAAGCCGACGAAGCCGCCGGCGGTGAGCTGGCCGGTCAGCACGAAGTAGCTGCCCGCCACCATGACGATCATCTGGGTGAGGCGCAGCGAGACGTAGTTGAGGGCGTTGGTGAACGCCATCAGCTTGTAGGCCTCGAGCTTGGTCGTGCGGTAGTTCTGGTTGTCGACGGAGAACAGCCGCTTCTCGTGCGCCTCGTTGGCGAAGGCCTGGACGACGCGGATGCCGCCGACGTTCTCCTCGATGCGGGCGTTGAAGTCGCCGACGCGGTTGAACAGCGTGCGCCAGTTGGCGGTCATGCGGCCGCCGTAGTGGGCCGTCACCCAGACGATCAGCGGCACCACGGCGGCGGTGATGACGGCGAGCGGAACGCTGACGAACAGCATCAGGATGAAGGCGCCGACGAAGGTCATCACCGCGATGAAGACGTCCTCGGGGCCGTGGTGGGCGACCTCACCGACCTCCTCGAGGTCCTTGGTGAGGCGGCCGACGAGGCGGCCGGTCTTCTGGTTGTCGAAATAGGCGAAGGAGAGCTTCTGCAGGTGCTCGAACGCCTTGCGGCGCATCTCGGTCTCGATGTTGATGCCGAGCATGTGGCCCCAGTAGATGACGATCGCCATCAGGCCGGAGTTAACGAGATAGATGACGAGCAGCCCCGCAGAGGCGGCGGCGACGAGCGCCCAGTCCTGGCTCGGCAGCAGCCGGTCGACGAACAGCTTCACGGCGATCGGGAAGCCGAGCTCGAGCAGGCCGGAGGCGACGGCGCAGCCGAAGTCGAGCAGGAACAGCCCGCGATAGGGCCGGTAGTAGGCGAAGAAGCGCGGCAGCAGCGCGCGCACGCGCTGGTCGGACGCGGGAGTGGCGTCGGTCATCGTTGGGCGTCCGGGTGGGCGGGGGTAGCCTCGGGCCTCAGATCTCGAACTTGATGCCCTGGGCGAGGGGCAGGGCGCGGGAGTAGTTCACCGTGGCGGTCTGGCGGCGCATGTAGCCCTTCCAGGAATCGGAGCCCGACTCGCGGCCGCCACCGGTTTCCTTCTCGCCGCCGAAGGCGCCGCCGATCTCCGCCCCCGACGGTCCGATGTTGACGTTGGCAATGCCGCAGTCGGAGCCGGCGGCGGACAGGAAGGCTTCCGTCTCGCGCACATCGGTGGAGAAGATGCAGGAGGAGAGCCCCTGCGGCACGCCGTTCTGCAGCGCGATCGCCTCGTCGAGTGTGCTGTAGCGCAGCACGTAGAGGATCGGCGCGAAGGTCTCGTGGCGGACGATGTCGGTCTGGCCCGGCATCTCGACGATCGCGGGCCGCACATAGAAGGCGTCCGCGAAACGGTCGGCGAGGACGCGGCCGCCGCCGTGGACGGTGCCGCCGTCGGCACGCGCGGTCTCGAGCGCCCGCTCCATGCCCTCGAAGGCGGCGCGGTCGACGAGCGGGCCGACGAGGGTGCCGGCCTCGAGCGGGCTGCCGATCGGCAGCCCCGCATAAGCGCTGGCGAGGCGCTGCACGAGGGCGTCCGCGACGCTTTCGTGGACGATCAGGCGGCGCAGCGACGTGCAGCGCTGGCCGCACGTGCCGACGGCGGAGAACACCACCGCGCGCACCGCCATCTCGAGATCGGCGGAAGGGGCGACGATCATGGCGTTGTTGCCGCCGAGCTCGAGGATGGAGCGGCCGAAGCGCTCCGCCACCTTCGGGCCGACCATGCGGCCCATGCGGGTCGAGCCGGTGGCCGAGACGATCGGCACCTTCGGGCTTTCGACCAGCGCCGCGCCGACGTCGCGGCCGCCGATGACGATGCCGGCGAGGCCAACTGGCGCGTCGCCGAAGCGGGCAAGCGCGCGCTCGAAGATTTTCATGGTGGCGAGCGCCGTCAGTGGCGTCTTCTCCGAGGGCTTCCAGATCACCGGGTCGCCGCAGACGAGCGCGAGCGCGGCGTTCCACGCCCACACTGCGACGGGGAAGTTGAAGGCGGTGATGATCGCGCACGGCCCCATCGGGTGCCAGGTTTCGCGCATCGTGTGTCCCGGCCGCTCGGAGGCGATGGTGAGGCCGTGCAGCTGGCGCGACAGCCCGACCGCGAGGTCGCAGATGTCGATCATCTCCTGCACCTCGCCGAGGCCCTCCTGCAGGATCTTGCCGGCCTCCAGCGAGACGAGCCGGCCGAGCTCGGCCTTCGACGCCCTGAGCTCCTCGCCGAGCAGGCGGACGAGCTCGCCGCGGCGCGGCGCCGGCGTGTCGCGCCAGGCGGGGAAGGCGCTCGCGGCGGCCGCGATCACCGCCTGCACCTCGTCGGCGGTGTGCTCCTTCAGCCGGGCGAGCGCGGCGCCGTCGACCGGCGAGCGGACGGCGAGCGTGCCGCGGGTGAGGGAGGCGGCGTCGAGGCCGCAGGCGGCGAGAACGGCGGTGTGGCTCATCGGAACTTCCTCGCGACGGCCGGGGCCGGGCGCATGTCGAGCGAGCGCATGCGCCGGGCGGGGCCGACCTCGTGTGTGATTGCGGTGGTTTTGCACCCGCCGGGGGCAGGCGCGCCACTAAAAAAGGCGGCCCGGTCGCGCCGGGTGGGCCGGCCGGGCCGAGTTCAGGGAGGAGCCGCTGCCGCCGACGGGCGCCCGGCGCCGGGGCCGGTCACGGTACGGGGCCGCCGCGGCGGGCGACGACGCCGAGTGTCCGCCCGTTCGGTGATCACGCGCGAACACGTCCGAGTGAGCATTGGCGGTGAGCGGCGGCGGCTGTGGACAAGCGGTGCACGCCCGCCGCGGCGGCCCGGAACTTGCGACGAAGCGGCCTTCGCGCCGCCGCCGCTCTCGGCTAGGCTCGCGGTCAGGCGACGTGGCCGCCGCTCAGGCGGCGGGAAAATCGGGAGTGGCCGCCCGGGCGGCCGGAGATGGAGTGGCCGCCCCTGGGGCGGCCGGAAACTGGGGAGCGTTTCGACATGACGTCTTTGCTGACCGGACTGACCCGTCGCGCCGCGCTGATGGCGGCCGGCCTTCTCGCGGCGGTGGCCATTGCCGGCGGGCCGGCGGATGCCGCCGAGAAGCCGATCAAGGTGGCGGCGATCTACACCGTGCCGGTCGAGCAGCAGTGGGTGAGCCGCATCCACCAGGCGCTGAAGGAGGCCGAGGCGCGCGGCGACGTCACCTACACGTTCTCCGAGAACGTCGCCAACACCGACTATGAGCGCGTCATGCGCCAGTATGCGAGCGAGGGCGCGAACCTCGTCGTCGGCGAGGTGTTCGGCGTCGAGCGCGCCGCCCGCAAGGTGGCGGCCGACTTTCCCAACACCGCCTTCCTGATGGGCTCGTCGTTCGGGCCGTCGGAGCCGAACTTCTCGGTGTTCGATAACTTCATCCAGGAGCCCTCCTACCTCACCGGCATGATTGCCGGCGCGAGCACCAAGTCGAACGTCATCGGCATGGTCGGCGGCTACCCGATCCCCGAGGTGAACCGGCTGATGAATGCCTTCATGGAGGGGGCGCTGTCGGTCAACCCGAACGCCAAGTTCATGGTGACGTTCATCAACTCCTGGTACGACCCGCCGAAGGCGAAGGAAGCCGCCTTCGCGATGATCGATAAGGGCGCCGACGTGATGTACGCCGAGCGCTTCGGCGTCTCCGACGCCGCCAAGGAGCGCGGCGTCTACGCCATCGGCAACGTCATCGACACGGCCCCGGAGTATCCGGGCACGGTGATCGCCTCGGCGCTCTGGCACATGGAGCCGACCATCGACCGTGCCGTGAAGGCGGTGCTCGACGGCGAGTTCGAGCCGGAGGACTACGGCAAGTATTCCTTCGTCCAGTACGGCGGCGGCTCGCTCGTCTTCGACGAGAAGATCGTCTCCCCGGAAATCGCCGCGAAGGTCGACGCGCAGTTCAACGAGATCAAGAGCGGGATGTTCCGGGTGAACATCAACGACAGCGAGCCGAAGCCGACGATGTGAGGGGGGGGGGGTCCGGGGGGGGGGGGG
>CALRZT010000183.1:0-9830 GCA_943372725.1 Pseudoxanthobacter soli DSM 19599 | reverse complement strand
GAGGCTCATCAGCGCGTAGGCGTCCGCCGGATCGAGGCCGGCGGCGTCGACGAGGGCGTCGATCATGTCCTCAAGCGCCCGCGTCGCCGCGTCGTCGAGGTCCGGGTCGAAGGCCATGGTGATGAAGGTGTCGGGCGTCGTGGCGCGCGGGCGCGGCAGCCGGCGTTGCTTGTGCAGGACGAGGGTGAAGGTGCCGGTGAGCGCCGTCTCGAGCGCCGTCAGGTTGACTTCACCGTCGCCCTGGCAGCCGTGGCCGTCGCCGGCGGAGAACAGCGCACCGGCGACGAACACCGGCAGGAACAGCCGGGTGCCGGCGACGAGGTCGCGGTTGTCGATGTTGCCGCCGAATTCGCGCGGCTCCACCGAGGAGACCCGGCCCCAGGCCGGCGGCGGCGCCACCGCCATCACGCCGAAGAAGGGGGCGAGCGGCAGCACGGTGCCCCATGGGCAGAGCGCGGTGCCGGCAGCCCGGTCGATCGGAATGTGCAGGAGGCGCCGGTTCGGGAAGCGCTCGGGCAGCGCGCCCTTCAGCGGCTTGTGGAAGTTGAAGCCCCAGTCCTGGGCGAAGTCGACCGCCTCGATGCGCACCTCGAGCACGTCGCCGGGCTCGGCGCCCTCGACGGCCACTGGTCCGGTGAGGGTGTGCGGGCCGAGTTCGGGCTTCACCGCCGCGAGGATCGCCCGGTGGGCCGGCAGCAGCGGGAAGCGCGTCTCGTCCGCCGGCAGGTCCGCCGGCCCGCCGGACACGGCGGTCAGCACGATCGTCTCGCCGGAGCGGACGTGCGCCACCGGCCGCAGGGCGGCGTCGAGATAGCCCCAGTGCACGGTTTCGGGCGTCGGGTCGAGCGTCAGCGGCACGGCGGCCTCCTCCTCCGGCGTCGGTCAGGGTCGCGCGGCGCGGACGCGCGCCATCAGGATGACACGATCGCCGCCGCCGTGCCCGTCTGCGACACACGGCCGAAGTGGTGGTGCCGTCGGCGCCGTCCTCAGCGCCGTTCGCCGCCGGCGGCGCGCAGCGGCGGCGCCGGCGGGGCGAGGTCGTAGGAGGCCTCCAGCCGGTCGACCATGCCGGTCGCGCCCGCCCAGTCGAAGGTGCGGTAGGCGTTCGCGGCGGTGACGTGGCTCGCGCCGGAGTAGAACATCTCGTACTGCACGTGCCGGGAGGCGAACTCCGAACCGATGGCGTCCCAGGCGAGCCGGAACAGCTTCACCCGCCCGACGGCGTCGCGCACCGGCGAGGATTGCGTCGCGGCGATGATGGCGGAGAGCTCGGGGTCGGCGAAGTCGGCGACCGAGGACGGCAGCATGACGACGCCGCCGCCGGCGAGGTCGCGCAGCGCCGTGATCGCCTGCGGGTACATCTCCTGGGTCAGCACCTGCGCGGCATAGAGGTGCTGCGGCGAGGGCACGAAGTAGCGGCCGTGGCGGCGGCCGCCGGCCTCCATGGCGTGCACCATCGCCTCCACCATCGAGGCCTGCGCCGACAGGTGGCCGAGCTTGGCGCGCACCGGCGGCATGTCGACGGTGCCGTTGGTCTCGGCGATGCGGCGGCCGAGACCGGCGAGGAAGCGCATCTTCACCATCAGCCGCACCTGCGACTGGTAGTTCTGGAAGACGTGCGTCGGTGTGTCGTGCCACTGCGCCCGCGCCACGTCGGTGTCGCGATAGACGAACACCCGTTCCCACGGCACCTTGACGTCGTCGAAGTGGACGACGGCGTCGTTCTCGTCGTAGCGGGCGCTCAAGGGATAGTCGAACGCGTCGCGCACCTCGGCCTCGTAGGACTTGCGCGACAGGAGCCTGAGGCCGCGCGTGGCGATCGGCATGGCGAAGGAGACGGCGTAGTCCTCCTCGCCGCGCGCGAGCGGCTGGATGTTCGCCGCGAATAGCTCGTCCGACATGATCGCCGAGGTGCCGAGCATCTTGGCGCCGCGGATGGTGATGCCGGTCGTGTCCTCGTCGACGACGGAAGCGACGAGGTGGCGGTTCTGCTGCTGGCCGGCGGACTTCGAGCGGTCGGCCTGCGGGTTCTGGATGACGTAGCTGACGAACAGGTCGCGTTCGCGGGCGTAGTGATAGAAGTCGCGCACCGCACGGGCGCGGGCGGCGCCGTGGCGCTCGAACACCTCGATGCCCATCATCATGCCGCCGAGCGTCGAGGCGACGTGGTCGGGCGAGCGGCCGAGCATGCCGAAGTTCTCGCCCGACCAGGCTTCCAGCGCGCGCCGGCGGGTGAGGAGGTCGCCGTAGCTCTCCGGCAGTTGCCAGGCGCGGTTGACCCGCCGGCCGCCGCCGATGTCGACGGTCATCGTCTCGCGGTTCTCGAGCGCGGCCTGGAAGTCATAGAGGTGGGCGAAGGAGGCGACGGCGTTGCGGAAGGCCGGATGCATCCTGACGTCGGCGACCGCGGCGCCGTCGATGAAGACCGCCCGGCCGTCGCCGAGCCCCGTGCGGTAGGCCTTGCCGTCCCTGATCGTCATCGCCGGATCCGTCACGGAGGGGTGGCGTCGCGGGATGGCGGCGCCGCGGCTCGCCGCTTGCATGGCGTCGAGCGCGGCGACTGTCGCACAGGATTGATTTTTACTCAAGAACTTGAACAGAATGCCCGCACTGGTCGCCACATAGGACGGCCAGGGACGGCCAGCGGCGGGGAATCGCAACGTCAAGATCATGACGTCTGTGCAACCCAGCGCCGAGACGAGCGGACAGGACCGCGAGCCCGATGCATTTCCACGAGCCGACGAGCCTCGACGAAGCGGTGGCGTTGCTGGCGTCCGGCGGAGCACGGTGCCTCGCGGGTGGCGCGTCGCTGGTGCCGCTGATGACGGCGGGTGCCATGCGGCCCGAGCATCTCGTCAGCCTGCGCCGCATCGCCGGGCTAGACGCCATCACCGTCGATGCGGACGGCGGGGTCACCATCGGGGCAATGGCGACGCATGCGCGGGTCGCGGCGTGCGACCTGCTCACCGGCGGCAACGCGGCGGTGCGCGAGGCGGCCGGCCAGATCGCCCATCCGGCCATCCGCACGATGGGCACGATGGGCGGCGCCCTCGCCTTCGCCGAGCCGAGCGCCGACTATCCGTGCGCCGTGATGGCGGCGGACGCGGCCGTCGTCGCCCGCGGCCCGCTGGGGCGGCGAACGATCCCCGCCGATGCCTTCTTCGTGGGCGCGATGGTCACCGTGCTGCAGCCGGGCGAGGTGGTCGAGGCGCTCGCCCTGCCGCCGGCCCGGCCGGGAGAGGCCGGCGCCTATTTGAAGTTCTCCCGCGTCGACGGCGATTTCGCGACCGCCTGCATCGCCGTCCGGCTCGCGCTCGCCGACGGCGCCGTCACCGGGGCGCGCGTCGCCGTCGGCGGCTGCGCACCCATCCCCTACCGGGTTCCGGAGGCCGAGATGGCGCTCGTCGGCGCGCCGCTGGACCCCGCCGCCGTGGAACGGCTCGGCGCCGCCTATGCCGAGGCGGCCGATCCGCCCTCCGACTTCCGCGGCTCCGCCGAGTTTCGCCGCATGATCCTTCCCGGCCTGATCGGGCGCGCCGTCGCGCGCGCGGCGGCCAGGCTCACCGGAGACGACCGATGAGCGGACCGATGGTCGCCGTCCAGATGACCGTCAACGGCGAACCGGTCGCGGTCGCGACCGTGGTGGAGCGCACCCTGCTCGACGTGCTGCGCGACGACCTCGGCCTCACCGGCACAAAGAACGGCTGTGGCATGGGTGCCTGCGGGGCGTGCAACGTACTGATCGACGGCGTGGCGCACCGCGCCTGCCTGTCGCTCGCCGTCACCGTCGCCGGCCGCAGCGTCACGACCGTCGAGGGTCTCGCCGAGGGCGGCCAGCCGTCGGTGGTGCAGCAGGCCTTTCTCGACGCCGGCGCCATCCAGTGCGGCTTCTGCATGCCCGGCATGATCGTCTCCGCAACGGAGCTGCTGGCGAACAACCCGCGGCCGAGCCGCGAGGAGATCCGCGTCGGCCTGTCCGGCAACCTCTGCCGCTGCTCCGGCTACGTGAAGGTGGTGGAGGCGGTGGAACTCGCCGCCCGCCGCCTGCCGGCCCGTTGAGGAGGCCGCGATGAACGCCCTCGATCCGCTGCTCACCAAGACGGTCGGCGGCAGCGTCGGCCAGACGATGTCGCGCCTGGAAGCCTGGGAAAAGGCCTGCGGCGCCGCCGTCTACACCGGCGACATGGTGCTGCCCGGCCTCCTGCACGGAGCGGTGCTGACGAGCCCGCACCCCCACGCCCGCATCCGCGGCTACGACCTGACGGCGGCCCTCGCCCTGCCCGGCGTGAAGGCGATCATCACCGGCGACGACGTCGAGGACCGCTACATGGGCCTCTGCGTCAAGGACGAGACGGTGCTCGCCCGCCACAAGGTCCGCTACATCGGTGAGATCGTGGCCGCCGTGGCGGCGACGACCCCGGAGATCGCCCGCGCCGCCGCTGATCTCATCCGCGTCGACTACGAGGAACTGCCGGCGGTCTTCACCGTCGAGGACGCCATGGCGCCGGGCGCCCCGGTGCTGCACGAAGCCTTCGACGCCTACGCCAAGATCTACGACGCCTCGACGCGCACCGCGCCGAACGAGCTCTCCAACTCGCGGCTGGTGAAGGGCGACGTCGCCGCCGGCTTCGCGCGCTCCGACGTCGTCGTCGAGCGCGTCTACGAGACTTCGGCGCAGTACCACGCCTATCTCGAGCCGTCGGTGGCGCTCGCCAGCGTCGACGGCCGCGGCAAGGTCACCGTCTGGTCCTCGACCCAGAGCGTCTTCCGCACCCAGGCGAACCTCAACGAGTGCCTGGGCATCCCGATGGCGAAGATCCGCTGCATCGCGCCGCGCATCGGCGGCGGCTTCGGCGGCAAGTCGGAATCGATGGTGCAGCCGCTCGCGGTGGCACTGGCGTTGAAGTCCGGCCGGCCGGTGCGCGTGGTGCTGTCACGCGAGGAGGACATGGTCACCCAGCGCGCCCGCCATCCGGCGCGCATCCGCGTCAAGACCGGCGCGCTGGCAGACGGCTCCCTCGTCGCCCGCGAGGTCGAGGCCTGGTTCGACGGCGGCGCCTATGCCGACGACAGCCCGGCGGTGATGAACTTCGCGCTGTTCTTCGCTGCCGGCCCCTACCGCTTCGACGACGTCGATATCCGCGGCCACGCCGTCTATACCAACAAGCTGCGCTCCGGCGCTTTCCGCGGCTTCGGCAACCCGCAGGCGACCTTCGCCGGCGAGTGCCAGATCGACGAGGTCGCCGAGGCGCTCGGCATGGACCCGGTGGCGCTCAGGCTGAAGAACCTCATCGAGCCCGGCGACCGCTGGATCGGCGGCCAGGTGATCACCAACAGCGGCCTGCGGGAGTCGCTGGAGGCGGTGGTGCGGGAGTCCCGCTGGCACGAGCGCAAGACCGCCGCGAAGGCCGCGCCGGTGCCGGCTGCCTCCGCCTCCGGCACCCGCCGCGGCCTCGGCGTGGCGCTCACCGCTCACGTCTGCGGCTTCCTGTCGACCGGCGCCGTCGTGCGCCTCGCCCAGGACGGCTCCATCGCGCTCAACACCGGCGCCGTCGACCTCGGCCAGGGCAGCGACACCGTGCTCGCCCAGATGTGCGCAGGCGCGCTTGGCCTGACCGTCGACGACATCAACGTCGTCGCCCCCGACACCGACGCCTCGCCCTACAACTCCGGCACAAACTGCAGCCGCGTCACCTACATGGTCGGCCGGGCCGTCTCGATCGCCGCGGAAAGCGTGCGCGCGCAGATGGCGGCGCTCGCCGCCGGCATGCTCGACTGCCCGGAGGAGGAGGTGGAACTCCGCGAGGGCGGCCTGATGGGCGTGCGCGGCGGCAACCGGACGGTGACCTTCGCCCAGATCGCCGCGAAGTCGCTGTGGTTCGCCGACGGCGGCGGCCCGGTGATCGGCGCCGGCTCCGTCATGCACAACGAGCCGCTCGACCCCAAGCACACGCTGCTCTCCGGCATGGTCTCGTTCGACAATGTCGGCGCCTTCGTCTTCGGCGCGCAGGTGGCCGACGTCGAGATCGACGAGGTCACCGGCAAGGTCGAGGTGAAGGAAGCCTGGTGCGCCCACGACGTCGGCCGCGCGATCAACCCCGGCGCCGTCGAAGGGCAGATCCAGGGCGGCTTCGTGCAGGGCCTCGGCTGGGCGCTGACCGAGGAGATGGTGTGGGACGGCGGCCGCCTCGCGAACCCGACCTTCCACGACTACAAGCTGCCGAGCACGCTCGACGTGCCGCACGATATCCACGCGATCGTGCTGGAGGTGCCCGAGCCGTCGCACCCGTTCGGGGCGAAGGGCATCGGCGAGCCGCCGCTGGTCGGCGCCGGCGCGGTCATCGCCAATGCCGTCGCGGCCGCCGCTCCGCGGGTGCGCAAGCTGCCGATCCTGCCGGAGCGGATGCTCCGGGCGCTGCGCTTCGGCGAGGACGGCGTCGGTGGCTGAGCTTCCAGCGTTCGCCGATCCGATGATCGCCCGCGACCTCGTCGGCTACGGCCCGAACCCCCCGCACCCGCGCTGGCCGGGCGACGCCCGCATCGCCGTCGTCTTCAACCTCAATGTCGAGGGCGGCGGCGAGTCGACACTGGCCAACGGCGATGCCGTCTCGGAGGGCATGCTCAACGACATCGGCGTGCCGACCCGTCCCGGCGTCCGCGATCCGCTGGTCGAATCCGTCTTCGAATACGGCTCGCGCGTCGGCGTCTGGCGCATCCTCCATCTCTTCCGCCGCCACGAGATGAAGGTCAGCGTGCTCGGCGTCGTCCGCGCGCTCGAACAGAACCCGGCGATGGTGGAGGCCTTTCTCAGGGACGGCCACGAGATCGTCAGCCACGGCTGGCGCTGGATCGACTATTGCGCGACGCCGGAGGACGTCGAGCGCGAGCACATCGCCCGCGCCGTCGAGGGCCTGAAGGCGCTGACCGGCGCGGCGCCCGGGGGCTGGATGACCGGCCGGCCGGGCCCGAATACCCGCCGCCTGCTCGTCGAGCACGGCGGCTTCCTCTACGACCGCGACTATCTCGGCGACGAGCTGCCGTTCGATGTCACGGTCGCGGGCCGGCGCCACCTCGTCATCCCCTATTCCTACGAGACCAACGACAACCGCTTCAACGAGAACAGCGGCTTCTCGACCGCCGACCAGTTCTTCGTCTACATGCGCGACGCCTTCGACACCCTCTACGAGGAGGGTGCGACGGCGCCGAAGCTCCTGTCGATCGGCCTGCACGACCGGCTGATCGGCCGCCCGGCGCGCATCCGCGGGCTGGCGAAGCTGCTCGAGCACATCCGGGCCCACGACCGCGTCTGGGTCTGCCGCGGCATCGAAGTCGCCCGCCACTGGCGCGCGACGTTCGCGGCCTGACCGTCCGCGAGCGCCGTTCCGCCTCAGAGCGACGGCGGCGTGTTGATCCAGACGATCTCCGTCGGCATCGTGCCCGGATTCGAGAAGCTGTGCGGCCGCGTCGAAGCGAAGAAGAACGAGTCGCCCGCCTTCAGGTGATGGCTTTCCCCCTCGACGGTGAGCACGAGTTCGCCGCAGCGCACGAAGCCCACCTCCTCGCCGTCGTGGTGACGTTCGCCGCCGCTCGAGCCGCCGGGGTGCACACGGATGAGGAAGGCTTCCAGCATGGTGCTCGCACCGAACGGGATCATCACCTCCGCCTCGGTGCCGTCGCTGTCGGAGGTGCCGGGCACGGCGTCGGCGACGATCCGCGGCCGCTGCTCCGGCCTCATGACGATGTCCGCCGTGCCGCCGCCGTCACTCAGCAGCGCCGCCATCGAGGTGTCGAGCACCCGGGCGATGCGGTGCAGCGTGTTGATCGACGGCATCGCCTTGTTGTTCTCGATCTTCGAGATCAGGCTCTCCGAATAGCCCGCCCGGTCGGCGACGTCCTTCAGCCGCAGCCCCTTCACGAGCCGCGCGTGGCGCAGCTGGACGCCGATGCGCACCGGCTTCTCGCCGGCCCGGTCGCCATCCGTCGTCGCCGTCGTCGCCTCGGCGGGCCTCTCTGTCACGCCCATCACAGCTCCCATCCCGCACCGATCCGGCGCCGGGTCGCGCCGACCCGGGGGGGCCGGCAAGCGCGGATGTCCAGTTCTTGATCAGACAGGTGAGAACTGTAGCCAAACTCCAGCTCTGGCAAGGGGCTCGTGACGATCGCGGCGATCCTCCGCTACCGTGCGCCGGGCGAGGATGGCGTGCTAGCGTGCTGCGGCGGGCTGGCCCAGTCCGCGCCCCACCGCCGACGGAAACCGACCGCATCGTGTCCGCCTCGATCAAAGGTGTCTTCTTGCCGAGAGCTCTGCCACGCGCTCTGCCACGCCCCCTGCGCCGGGCGTCGCGCCGTGTCGCGGCCGTCCTTTTGGTGGCCGTCGCCGTACTGCTGCCGCTGTTCGCCGGTGTCGCCCGTGCCGCCGATTTCATCCGGACCGAGGACACGCGCCTCGTCCGGCCGGACGGCACGACCTTCGCCATCAAGGGCATCAGCCTCGGCAACTGGCTGATGCAGGAAGGCTACATGTTCCGCTTCGAGCGGGCGAAGTCGCCGCGCCAGATCGAGGCGCTGGTCGAACGCCTCGTCGGGCCGGAGGAGGCCGAGCGCTTCTGGACCGCCTTCCGCGACCGCTACGTGACGAAGGCCGACGTCGACTTCATCGCCGCCGCCGGCTTCACCACGATCCGCGTGCCGCTGCACTACAAGCTGTTCGTCGATGCCGCCGACCCGACCCGCTTCGAGGGTCCGGGCTGGGCGCTGCTCGACCGGCTGATCGGCTGGTGCCGCGCGGCGGGCCTCAAGGTCATCATCGACCTGCACGCCGCGCCCGGCGGCCAGACCGGCGTCAACCACGACGACGGGCCGGGCTATCCGGTGATGTTCTACGTGCCGGCGCACAAGCGCCTGACGGTGGCGCTTTGGACCGAGATCGCCCGGCGCTACCGCGACGAGCCGGCGGTGCTCGGCTACGACCTCCTGAACGAGCCGATCTCGCCCTATCACGACACCGGCTACCTCAACCCGCGGCTGGAACCCTTCTATCGCGAACTGGTGGAGGCGATCCGCGCGGTCGATCCCAACCACGTCGTCATCCTGGCAGGCGCGCAGTGGAGCACGTCCTTCGCCATGCTCGGCGCGCCGATCGCCGACAACCTCGCCTATACCTACCACAAGTTCTGGGCGAGCACGGAGCGCGACGGCGTCCAGGAGTACGTGAACTTCATGGCCGTCCACGACGTGCCGGTGTTCGTCGGCGAGACCGGTGAACTGACGGACGAGTGGAACGAGCGCTTCCGCACGCTCAACGAGCGCTTCGGCATCGGCTGGAGCTTCTGGCCCTACAAATACATGGACTCGGGCTCCACCGTCATTTCGGTGCAGCGGCCGGCCGGATGGGAGGCGATCGTCGCGGCCTCGGCGCTCCCCCCGTCGGCGTGGACCGACGCGGCGCTGCCGTCGCCCGAGGTCGCCCGCGCCGCCCTCGACGCCTACCTCGAGGCGATCCTGCTCGAGAATGGCCGGGTCAACGCCGGCTACCTGCGCTCGCTCGGGCTCGCCGTTCCACCGCTGCCGGCCCCCTCACCGGACCCGGCATCGGGGTCCGATGAGATGATCCCCGTCGGCTCGGGCGCGCCGGCCGCGAACCCCTGACGGTGGCGGCATACGCCCCGGTCGGGGCAGCACGCTCCCGGCCGGTGCAAGGATTACCCGGCCCGCCGCCCGGGGGAGAGCGGCGGGCCGGCAGAGGCCGGGAGCTATTCGCCAGGGGGGACAGGCGAAGCCGCATCGGCCTCCGGGTTCGCCGGGCCCGGCTCCGTCATCGGCGACGAGAA
>CALRZT010000182.1:0-9857 GCA_943372725.1 Pseudoxanthobacter soli DSM 19599 | reverse complement strand
AACGTCGGCCAGAACAACTTCGACGAGTTGCGCTGGGAGTATTTCCGCGACGACACCGCCGAGCTCGAGGCCTTCAAGGGCGACCAGTTCGACTGGCGGGTCGAGACCTCGGCGAAGAACTGGGCGACGGCCTACGGCTTCCCCGCCGTCCGTGATGGCCGGGTGAAGCTCGAGAGTTTCCCGGACGAGGGTTCGGGCGTGATGGTGGGGTTCATCCCGAACCAGCGGCGGGCGATGTTCGCCGATCCGCGCGTGCGCCGGGCGCTCGACCTCGCCCTCGACTTCTCGGAGATGAACCGGGTGCTGTTCTTCGGGCAGTATTTCCGGGTCGACAGCTACTTCTACGGCACCGAGCTCGCCTCGAAGGGTCTGCCGGAGGGGCCCGAGCGCGCCATCCTGGAGGAGATCGCCGCCGGCCTCACCCCGGAGGACCGCGCCCGCTCCATGCCCGAGGCGATCTTCACGACGGCCTACACCTCGCCGAATTCCGAGACGCCGCAGGGGGTGCGCGACAACCTGCGCGAGGCGCTTCGGCTGCTGCAGGAGGCGGGCTGGAAGCTGCAGGGGCGCCAGTTGGTCGACGCCCAGGGCAACCCCTTCCGCTTCGAACTGCTGCTGAACGGCCCGACCTTCGAGCGGGTGGCGCTCCTCTACAAGCAGTCGCTCGCCAAGATCGGCATCGAGATGTCCGTCCGCACCGTCGACACGTCGCAGTACGTCGAGCGGATCCGCAACCGCGACTTCGACATGATCTATGGCGGCTGGGGTCAGTCGCTGTCGCCGGGCAACGAGCAGTGGGCCTATTTCGGGGCTGACGCCGCCGACCACGCCGCCTCGCAGAACTACGGCGGCATCAAGAACCCGGCGATCGAGAAGGCAATCCAGCGCGTCGTCTTCGCCAAGGACCGCGACGACCTCATCGCCGCGACCAAGGCGCTCGACCGCATCCTGTTGTGGAACCACTACATCGTTCCCGGCTGGACGCTCCCGTTCACCCGCGTTGCCGTCTGGGACCGCTTCGGCCACGCCGAGCCGCTGCCGATGCTGACGCCAGGCTTCCCGACCACCTGGTGGTGGGACGAGGCCAAGGCCGCCAAGGTCGGGGCGCCGCAGTGACGAGCCCGATGGACGCCGGGCGAGGAGCGGCGCCGGGCGGGACGGGCCGGCGGGGAGAGACCCGCCGGACGGTTCTGACGATCGCGGCCGGCGCCGCGCTGGCGGCCGGCTATGGCGGACGTGCCGTGGCGCAGGAGGGCGGGGGAGCGCCGGCCGTCGCACCGGCGTTGCCGGCCGTCGCACCGGCGTTGCCGGCCGGCGAGCAGCACGGCATCTCCGTGTTTGGCGACCTCAAGTACGGCCCGGACTTCGCCAACTTCGAGTGGGTGAACCCGGCGGCGCCGAAGGGCGGCCGCATCGTCTTCACCGCGCCGAACTGGGCCTACAACCAGAACCCGCAGACCTTCAACACCTTCAACACCTTCATCCTGAAGGGCGACGCGCCGCCGCGAATCGAGTCGATCTTCGACAGTCTGATGGTGCGCGCGCTCGACGAGCCGGACGCCCTCTACGGCCTCGTCGCCCGGACGGTCGAGCGGTCCGTGGACGGCAACACCTTCACCTTCCGGCTGCGGCCGGAGGCGCGCTTCCACGACGGCTCGCCGCTGACGGCCGAGGACGTGGCGTTCTCCCTGACGATCCTGAAGGAGAAGGGCCACCCGATCATCGCCCAGACGATTCGGGAGATGACCGCCGCGGAGGCGACGGCGCCGGACACCGTCGTGGTGCGCTTCTCCGGCCGGCAGTCACGTCAGCTCGTCATGGTGATCGCGACGCTGCCGATCTTCTCGAAGGCCTACTACACGACGCACGACTTCGAGGCCTCGACGCTCGAGCGGCCCCTCGGGTCCGGCCCCTATCGGATCGGACGCTTCGAGCCGGGTCGCTACATCGAGTACGACCGCGTCGCCGACTGGTGGGGCAAGAACCTGCCGGTCTCCATCGGCCTCCACAACTTCGACGTCGTGCGCATGGAGTTCTACCGCGACCGCCAGGTGGCGTTCGAAGCGCTGAAGAAGGGCGAAGTGACGTTCCGGGAGGAGTTCACCTCGCGCACGTGGGCGACAGAATACAATTTCCCGGCGGTCACCGACGGCCGCGTGCGCCTCGAGACCTTTCCCGACGACAGTGCCTCCGGTGCCCAGGGCTTCTTCATGAACCTGCGGCGCGAGAAGTTCGCCGACCCGCGGACGCGGGCGGCGATCGGGCTCTGCTTCGACTTCGAATGGTCGAACAAGGCGCTGTTCTACGGTCTCTATCTGCGGACCGAGTCCTTCTTCCAGAACTCGGCGATGATGGCGACCGGCCTCCCCTCGCCAGACGAGTTGGCCCTGCTCGAGCCGTTCCGGGGCCAGATTCCGGACGCTGTGTTCGGCGACGCGTGGCGGGCGCCGGTGAGTGACGGCAGCGGCCAGGATCGGAAGCTGCTGCGCCAGGCGAGCGACCTCCTGCTGGAGGCCGGCTGGCGTCGCGACGGCAATCGCCTCGTCGACGGCTCAGGCCGCCCCTTCACCATCGAGTATCTCGAGAACGACAATTCATCGAGCCGCATCATCCAGCCGTTCTTCCGCAACCTGCAGCGGGTCGGCATCGAGGCGACCGAGCGCATCGTCGACCCAGCCCAGTATCAGGCTCGCACGGATGGCTTCGACTTCGACATGACCGGACTGCGCTTCTCGCTGCCGGAGACGCCGGGCGAGGAGCTCCGCCAGTTCTTCACCTCCGAGAGCGCCCGCACCAACGGCAGCCGCAACATGGCCGGCATCGCCAATCCGGCCGTCGACGCTCTCGTCGAGAAGATCATCGCGGCGCCGACGCGCCAGGACATGACGATCGCCGCCCGTGCCCTCGACCGGGTGCTGCGGGCGGAGGTGCCGTGGGTGCCGAACTGGTACAAGGCCTCCCACAACACCGCCTTCTGGGACCTGTTCGGGAGCCCGGCGACGAAACCGCGCTATGGTTTCCCGGTCGAGACGACGTGGTGGTGGGATACCGAGCGGGCCGCGAAGCTCGGCCGGACGGGCTGAGGACGCACGATGGGCTCCTATGTCCTGCGCCGCATTCTCCTGATGATCCCGACGCTGATCGGGATCATGGCGGTGAGCTTCGTCATCATCCAGTTTGCGCCCGGCGGGCCAGTGGAGCGGGTGATCGCCCAGATCACCGGCACCGACACCTCGGCGACGGCGCGCATCAGCGGCGGCGGCGGCGATTTCGCCGGCACCGGCGTACAGGGCCAGGGGACCGGTGGTTCGACCTCCACCTATCGCGGCGCGCAGGGCCTCGATCCCGAGTTCATCAAGCAGCTGGAGCAGCAGTTCGGCTTCGACAAGCCGCCGCTGGAACGCTTCCTAAAGATGATCGGCGATTACGCGACCTTCAATTTCGGCGACAGCTACTTCCGCGATATCTCGGTCCTCGAGTTGATCCTCGAGAAGCTGCCGGTGTCGATCTCGATTGGGCTGTGGATGATGGTGCTGTCCTACGGCATCTCGATCCCGCTCGGGGTGGCGAAGGCGGTGCGCGACGGCTCGCGCTTCGACATCTGGACGTCGGCGGTCGTGATCATCGGCTACGCCATCCCGAGCTTCCTGTTCGCCGTGCTGCTCATCGTTCTGTTCGCCGGCGGCTCGTTCTGGAACATCTTCCCGCTGCGTGGGCTCGTCTCCGACGAATTCGAGACCTTGCCGTGGCACCAGCAGATCCTCGACTACCTCTGGCACATGGTTCTGCCAATCACGGCGATGACGCTCGGCGCCTTCGCCACCACGACGCTGTTGACGAAGAACTCGTTCCTCGAGGAGGTCCGCAAGCAGTACGTGATGACGGCGCGCATGAAGGGGCTGACCGAGAACCGCGTGCTCTACGGCCACATTTTCCGCAACGCCATGCTGATCGTCATCGCCGGCTTCCCGGGCGCCTTCATCGGCGCCTTCTTCGGCGGGTCGCTGCTGATCGAGACGATCTTCTCCCTCGACGGCCTGGGGCTGCTCGGCTTCGAATCGGTGATCAACCGCGACTACGCGGTGGTGTTCGCGACCCTCTACATCTTCTCGCTGATGGGCCTCGTCGTCGGGCTGATCTCCGACCTCACCTACATGTGGGTCGATCCGCGCATCGACTTCGAGAGCCGTGAGGTCTGACGTGGACGCGCGCGCCGATGCTCTCCCTGCCTCGACCAGTGCGGCGAGCCCACCCCGCTCGCGCTGGACGCTGTCGCCGCTCAACCAGCGGCGCTGGCAGAACTTCCGCCGCCACCGGCGCGGCTGGTGGTCGCTGTGGATCTTCCTCGCCCTCTTCGGCGTGACACTTGTCTCCGAGATCATCGCCAACGATCGGCCGATCGTCGCCTCCTACAAGGGTGAGATCCTGTTTCCGGTGCTGGTCGACTATCCGGAGGAGAAGTTCGGCGGCTTCCTCGCCACCACCAACTACCGCGACCCGTTCATCCAGGACGAGATCCGCGCCAACGGCTGGATGGTCTGGCCGCCGATCCGCTACTCCTACATGACGGTGAACTACGAGATCCCCGTGCCGGCGCCGGCGCCGCCCTCCTGGCAGATGAGCAAGGAGGAGCGCTGCTCACGCATGCCGCTGGGGGTCGACGACCCGTCCTGCACGGCCTGGAACTGGAACTGGCTCGGCACCGACGACCAGGGTCGCGACGTGCTCGCCAGGCTGCTCTACGGCTTCCGCATCTCGGTCATCTTCGGGCTGATCCTGACCGTGTTCTCCTCGGTGATCGGCATCGCCGCGGGCGCCGTGCAGGGCTATTTCGGCGGCTGGGTCGACCTCCTCGCCCAGCGCCTGCTCGAGATATGGACATCGATCCCCTCGCTCTACCTGCTCCTGATCCTGTCGTCGGTGCTGGCGCCGAGCTTCTGGCTGCTGCTCGGCATCCTGCTGCTGTTCTCGTGGGTGGCCCTCGTCGGCGTGGTACGGGCGGAGTTCCTGCGCGCCCGCAACTACGAATACGTCACCGCGGCGCGGGCGCTCGGCGTCGGCAACGGCACGATCATGCTGCGCCACATGCTGCCGAACGCCATGGTGGCCTCCCTAACCTTCATGCCGTTCATCCTCAACGGCTCGATCACGACGCTGACGTCGCTCGACTTCCTCGGCTTCGGCCTGCCGCCGGGATCACCCTCGCTCGGCGAACTGCTCGCCCAGGGCAAGAACAACCTGCAGGCACCGTGGCTCGGCATCTGCGGCTTCTTCGTCATCTCGCTGATGCTGTCACTCCTGATCTTCATCGGCGAAGCGGTGCGCGACGCCTTCGACCCACGGAAGACGTTTTCGTGATGGATGATGGGATGATGGGATGATGGGATATACGCCAAGGGCTTCAGGATGAATCGGATCCTCGTGCACCGCGTCGCTGGATCGACATTGCCGCCGGAAATCCTTGGCGACATCGATCCCAATCATATCGTCGAGGTTACCGTGCGCGATCTCGAGCAGCGGCCAAGCGGACCGAGCGGGGCGGGCCTGGCTGCCTTGGCAGGTCTCGGGCGCGGCATCTATGGCACAGCCGAGGACGTCCTCGCGCATGTCGACGACCTGCGACAGGACCGCGACGCGTGAGCAACAGCAGTCATCCGGTCTACCTGGATACGAACATATTCATCTTCGCTCTAGAAGCCGAGCCCGTGTTCGGGCCTGCTTGCTCCGAACTGCTGCATGCCGTCGACACCGGCGACATCTTGGCCATCACAAGCGAACTGACGTTGGCGGAGGTGCTAGTGAAGCCATTGCAAGCCGGGAACAACGAACTGGCGAGGCGCTTTTCGACGACCGTCGCAGAGAGCCGGCTAACTCTTCGGCCGGTGTCGCGGACCATCCTCTACAGGAGCGCCGAAACTCGCGCCCTGCATGGCGGCCGGCTCGCAGATGCGATCCACGTGGCGACCGCGGAGGAAGCAGGCTGCCGTTACATCGTCTCCGAGGATCTCCGCCTTCGCGCACCGCCCGGGCTGGAGCGCGTCTCGGCGGCCGGACTCCGGCCGGAGCGGGACGCAACACCATGACCCCTCCCCTCCTCTCCGTCCGCGATCTCTCTGTGGCCTTCCAGCAGGGCGGCACCTCGACGCTCGCCGTCGATAACATCTCCTTCGAGGTCGGGCGGGGCGAAACCCTGGCGATCGTCGGCGAGTCCGGGTCCGGCAAGTCGGTGACGGCGCTGTCGATCGTCCGCCTGCTGCCCTATCCAGCCGCCAGCCATCCCTCCGGCGAGATCATCTTCGACGGCAAGGACATGTTGAAGGCCGACGAGCGGACGCTCAGGGGGGTGCGGGGCAACGACATCACCATGGTGTTCCAGGAGCCGATGAGTTCGCTCAATCCGCTGCACACCATCGAGCGGCAGATCGGCGAGATCCTCTCGGTGCACCGCGGCCTCGGCGGCGCTGCGGCCCGAGCACGTACCATCGAGCTTCTCGAACAGGTCGGCATCCCCGACCCGGCGAGCCGGCTCGGGGCCTATCCGCACCAGCTCTCCGGCGGCCAGCGCCAGCGCGTCATGATCGCCATGGCGCTCGCCAACGAGCCGCAGCTCCTGATCGCCGACGAGCCGACGACGGCGCTCGACGTCACCGTGCAGGCGCAGATCCTGGCGCTTCTGAAGGAGTTGCAGGCCCGGCTCGGCATGGCGATCCTGTTCATCACCCACGACCTCGGCATCGTCCGGCGGATCGCCGACCGCGTCTGCGTGATGACGCAGGGCAAGATCGTCGAGCACGGGCCGGTCTCCGAGGTGTTCGCGCGGCCGCAGCACGCCTACACGCGCAAGCTGCTCGCGGCCGAGCCCAAGGGCGACCCGCCGAAATCAGACCCTTCGGCCCCAGTCGTCATCGAGGCGAAGGACCTGAAGGTGTGGTTTCCGATCAAGCGCGGGCTGCTGCGCCGCACGGTCGGCCACATCAAGGCGGTGGACGGCGTCGATGTACAGGTGCGGCGCGGCCAGACGCTGGGAGTGGTGGGGGAATCCGGGTCCGGCAAGACGACGCTCGGCTTCGCGCTGCTGCGCCTGATCCAGTCGGATGGGCGCATCGTCGTGCTCGGCGAGGAGGTACAGGGCCGGTCGTGGAAGGCCATGCAGCCGCTGCGCCGAAACCTGCAGATCGTCTTCCAGGACCCCTACGGATCGCTCAGCCCGCGCATGTCGGTCGGCGACATCATCACCGAGGGCCTGAAGGTGCACGAGCCCGGTACGAGCTTCGAGGAGCGCGACCGCCGCGCCGCCGAGGCGCTGGTCGATGTCGGCCTCGACCCGGCGGCGCGGCATCGCTATCCGCACGAGTTCTCCGGCGGGCAGCGCCAGCGCATCGCCGTCGCCCGTGCCCTCGTGCTGGCTCCGGCCTTCATCATGCTGGACGAGCCGACCTCGGCCCTCGACATGAGCGTGCAGGCGCAGATGGTCGACCTGCTGCGCGAGTTGCAGGCCAAGCGCAACCTCGCCTACCTGTTCATCTCGCACGACCTCAAGGTCGTGAAGGCGCTCGCCAACGACGTCATTGTCATGCGGAACGGCAAGGTGGTCGAGGCGGGGCCGGCGGAAGAGATCTTCAGGGCGCCGAAGTCCGACTACACGCGCGCGCTGATGGCGGCGGCCTTCGACCTGCGCAGCACGGCCGTCCCGGCCGCCTGAAGGCAGGCCGCAAACCAGGCCGCAACGGAGCTACGACGCGGACCGGGTGGCCCGGCGCCCTCACATGTGGACGGCGCGACCGTCCACCGCCATCGCCGCTTCCTTCACGGCCTCCGACAGCGTCGGGTGCGCGTGAGTGGACCGCGCGATGTCCTCGGCGCTGGCGCCGAATTCCATGGCGATCACCGCCTCGTGGATCATCTCGCCGGCGGTGGGGCCGATGATGTGGACGCCGAGGACCCGGTCGGTCTTCGCATCGGCGAGGATCTTCACGAAGCCGTCGGTGGTGCGGTTCACCTTGGCGCGGCCGTTCGCCAGGAACGGGAACTTGCCGACCTTATAGGCGACGCCGGCCTCCTTCAGCTCCTCCTCGGTCTTACCCACCGCGGCGACCTCCGGGTAGGTGTAGACCACGCCCGGAATGGCGTCGTAGTTCACGTGGCCGGCCTGGCCGGCGAGGATCTCGGCCACCGCGACGCCCTCGTCCTCGGCCTTGTGGGCGAGCATCGGGCCGGCGACGACGTCGCCGATGGCGTAGATGCCGGGCACGTTGGTGGCGAAGTGCTGGTCGATGACGACGCGGCCCCGGCCATCGAGCGCCACGCCCGCCTCGGCAAGGCCAAGGCCTTCGGTGTAGGGGCGGCGGCCGATGGCGACGAGCACGACGTCGGCCTCGATCGTCTGCCGCTCGCCGCCCGCGGCCGGCTCGACGGTGACCGTCACGCCCTCGCCCGCCGTCTCCACGCTGGCGACCTTGCTGGACAGCCGGAACGTCATCCCCTGCTTGGCGAGGATGCGCTGGAATTGCTTGGCGACCTCGAGGTCCATGCCGGGCAGGATGCGATCGAGATACTCGACGACCGTCACCTTCGAACCGAGGCGGCGCCAGACCGAGCCGAGCTCGAGGCCGATGACGCCGGCGCCGACCACGACGAGATGCTTCGGCACCGTCTCGAGGTCCAGCGCGCCGGTGGAGGAGACCACGCGCTTCTCGTCGATGGTGACGCCCGGCAGCTGCGTGACGTCCGAGCCGGTGGCGATGACGATCGCCTTCGCCTCGAGGGTGACGTCCTTGCCGTCATTGCCCTTCACCGCGACCTTTCCGGCGGCGATGATGGTGCCAGTGCCGAAGACGACGTCGACCTTGTTCTTCTTCAGGAGGAACTCGACGCCCTTGACGTTGCCGTCGACGCCTTCGTCCTTGAAGTCGAGCATGCGGGAAAGGTCGAGCTTCGGCTCGACGCCGATGCCCATGGCGGCGAAGCCGTGGCCGGCCTCCTCGAAGAGCTCGCTCGCATGCAGCAGCGCCTTCGAGGGGATGCAGCCGACGTTGAGGCAGGTGCCGCCGTGGGTGGCGCGCTTCTCGACGACGGCGACCTTCAGACCGAGCTGTGCGGCGCGAATCGCGCAGACATAGCCACCCGGGCCGGTTCCGATGACGACGAGGTCGTAGGTGGCCATGGCGGTTCCTCGCAGGGCAGGACGGACGGACGGCGGGGCGAGCGGCCCCGCGCCGTCGGCGGCGCCACCCGTGCGAACGGAGGCGCCGGAGGGTCTGGCGACGGCGTGCGACGCATAGCCCAAGCCGGCGCCGCCCGGAAGCCGAACCGTCCGTATCAGTCGCACTTTCCGGCCGGCGCCCGTGGGCACCCGCGCCGTGCGACCGATCGGATCAGGCGGCGGCGTCGAAGCCGCAGCGCAGCTCGCCGCGCACCCGCAGCGAGGCGGAGCCGAGCTCGATGCGGTCGCCGTCGCAGTCGGTCCAGACGATGGACTGGCCATCCGGCGCGACGGCGACGCGGGAGAACGTCTTCGGGTTGGTGAGAGAGGCGTACACACCGCCTCGCCCGATCAGCCCCTGCAGGTCAATCTGGCCGACGAAGCCGTCGGCCCACGACACTTCGAGAACGCCGTGACGCACGATCTTGAGCGCCGCGATCTCTTGAGAACCACTCATCTTAGGTACAGCCCGGTTGCGTTGGAGGCCCGGCATCAGCCCGAGGGCGATGTCGGAAATGAGGCGTCGGCGCCATCGTTCGACGCTTTCGATCAATCAATCGTAAACGCCGATCGCACCGCGCGTCAGTGATGTGGATCACGCGGGCGAAAGGATCAAGCAGGCGGCTGGCGCGGGGCTTGCGCCCGCTTCAGCCAG
>CALRZT010000181.1:0-9880 GCA_943372725.1 Pseudoxanthobacter soli DSM 19599 | reverse complement strand
TCGCACGACGGCCACCCGCACGACGTCCACCCGCACGACGGCCACCCGCACGACGGCCACCCGCACGACGGCCACCCGCATGAACAGGCGACCGCGCCGGCCGCCGGCGCCGTCGACTGGCGCGAACATGGCGTGAAGGTGATCCCGGGCGATTCCCTCGACCCGAACACGGCGCAGACGCCGGGGATGAACCGGGCCGCCGCTATCAACAAGGCTCGCGCCGGGGCGGAGAAGATCTGGGCGGGGACGGTCAGCATCCACGCCAACGCCAAGACCGGCGCCCACCATCACGGCGACCTCGAGAGCATCATCTACGTGGTGAAGGGGCGCGCGCGGATGCGGTGGGGCGAGAAGCTCGAATATGTCGCCGAGGCCGGGCCCGGCGACTTCATCTTCGTGCCACCCTACGTGCCGCACCAGGAGATCAATGCGAGCCGCGACGAGACGCTCGAATGCGTGCTGGTGCGCTCAGGACAGGACCCGGTGGTGGTGAACCTCGACATCGAGCCGGTGGAGAAGCCGGAAGACGTTGCGTGGCGGGATCCGATCCACCGGTGAGCGGGAACGGGTCGGCGCGGTAGGCGCCGGTCGCCGACTGTGCGGCGACCGGCCCTGTCGGTCAGCGGATCGGCGCGGGATGCGCCACCGCAGGTGCCTGAGCGTGCGCCAGCGCCGTCTCAGGACCGCCGACACGGCCCAGCGCCGGGCGGGGAGTATTGCGAAGGTCGATCACGGCGGCGGCAAGCACACAGGCGAAGGTGACAAGTGCCAGAGCGAGGATCATTTGGAGGCCCTCCTGTTGTGGTCCTGCACCCCAACGTCCGGGAGGCGACGGTGTTCCCCACGAAACCTCGCCGACGTGCGCCAACGGGCCGCGGATCTGAGATGACGACGTGACGGGCGCGCCGGTGACGGTCGAAACCGCGCAGCCGGTGGTGCGTCCGAGCCTGCGCGAGGCGGCGGGCGTCTGGGGGCGGATCGGGCTCCTGAGCTTCGGCGGGCCGGCCGGGCAGATCGCGCTGATGCACCGGATGCTGGTGGAGGAGCGGCGGTGGATTTCCGAGCCGCGCTTCCTGCACGCGCTGAACTTCTGCATGCTGCTACCGGGTCCGGAGGCCCAGCAACTCGCCACCTATGTCGGCTGGCTGCTGCACGGCGTGCGCGGCGGGCTGATCGCCGGGGTGCTGTTCGTTTTGCCGGGCGCCGCGGCGATGCTGGCGCTCAGCGTCGCCTACGCCCTCTATGGCGGGACGCCGCTCGTCGCCGGGCTGTTCTTCGGGTTGAAGGCCGCCGTGCTGGCGATCGTCGTGCAGGCGGTCGTGCGGATCGCCGGGCGGGCGCTGAAATCGCGGCCGGCGAAGCTTCTCGCGGCGGCAGCCTTCATCGCGATCTTCGCTCTGCACGTGCCGTTTCCCCTGATCGTGCTGGCAGCCGGCGCGATCGGCTTTTTCGCCACGCGCGCCGGCTCCGACGCCTTCAAGTCGGCGCCGCACGGCGGTGCGGCAGGTGCGGCCGACGCGCACTTTGTCGATCCGCCGGCACCCGGGTGGTGGCGCAGCGTCTTCACGGCGGGCGTCTGGCTCGTGCTCTGGCTCGCGCCGACGGCGTTGCTGCTGGTGCTGCTCGGACCCGACGACGTCTTCAGCCGTATCGGCTCGTTCTTCTCGGTGATGGCGGTCGTCACCTTCGGCGGCGCCTATGCGGTGCTCGCCTATGTCGCGCAGGCGGCGGTGACGACTTATGGCTGGCTGGCGCCGGGTGAGATGCTCGACGGCCTCGGCCTCGCCGAGACGACGCCGGGACCCCTGATCCTGGTGCTGCAGTTCGTCGGCTTCCTCGCCGCCTTCCGCGATCCGGGCGCGCTCGCGCCGCTCGCGGCCGGCCTCGCCGGGGCGGGGCTGACGCTGTGGGTGACGTTCGTGCCGTCGTTCCTGTGGATCTTCGTCGGCGCGCCCTATGTCGAGCGGGTGCGCAACAACGCGGCGCTGTCGGGCGCGCTCGCCGCGGTGACGGCGGCGGTGGTCGGCGTCATCCTCAACCTCGCCGTCTGGTTCGGCCTGCACGTCGTCTTCCGCACCGTCGAGCGGGTCGACGTCGGGCCGCTGACGCTCGACCTGCCGGTGCTCGCAAGCCTCGACCCGGCCGCTCTGGTGCTGTCGCTCGCCGCGGCGGTGGCGATCTTCCGCTTCCGGCTTGGGCTCGTGCCGGTGCTCGCCGGCTCGGCGCTCGCCGGGCTCGCCTGGCAGACGCTCACGTAGCCGCGCACGCCGCAGCGTCTGGGCGGGGTTACTCGACCGGGCAGGGGACGACGCCCCAGATCTCGGTCGCGTACTCCGTGATGGTGCGGTCGCTCGAGAAGCGGCCGCTCGCGGCAATATTGGCGATCACCCTGCGCGCCCAGCCGTCGGGATCGGCGTAGAGCGCGGTCAGGCGCGCGTCGGCCTCCAGATAGGAGCCGAGGTCGGCGAGCAGCATGTAGTGGTCGCCGCCGGTGAGGCTCTCGATCAGCGGATCGAAGATGCCGGGCTCGTCGCGGTTGAAATGGCCGGAGGCGAGGAGCTCGAGGACGGCGCGGGTGCGCGGCTCGTGCTCGATGTGCCAGCGCGGACTGTACCAGCCGCGGGTGTCTGCCACCTGGGCGGCGGTGAGGCCGAACAGAAAGAAGCTCTCCTCGCCAGCCGCCTCCGCCATCTCGATGGTGGCGCCGTCGCGGGTGCCGATGGTGAGCGCGCCGTTCATCATGAACTTCATGTTGCTGGTGCCACTCGCCTCGTAGCCGGCGGTGGAGATCTGGTTGGAGACGTCGGAGGCCGGGATGACGCGTTCGGCGAGCGACACCGAGTAGTCGGGCAGGAACACCACCTTCAGTCGGCCGCGCACGAGCGGGTCGGCGTCGATCGTCTCGGCGAGGTTATTGAGGAACTTGATGACGAGCTTGGCGAACCGGTACGCCGGCGCCGCCTTGCCGGCGAAGAAGAAGGTGCGCAGCTGCGCCACGCGGCCGGGGTCGGCGCGCAGGTCCTGATAGAGCGCGATGATGCGCAGCGCGTTCAGGAACTGCCGCTTGTACTCGTGGATGCGCTTCACCTGAGTGTCGAAGATGCCGTCCGGGTCGACCGTCACGCCGTGGCGCTGCCGCAGCCAAGCGGCGAAACGCTGCTTGGTGTCGCGCTTGGCGGCGAGCACCGAGGCGCGGAAGGCGGCGTCGTCGGCGAGCGGCCGCAGGCGTGCCAGCTGGTCGAGGTCGGTGACCCAGCCGGGGCCGATGGCGTCGGTGATGACGGCGGCGAGCGGCGGGTTGGCGCCGAGCAGCCAGCGCCGCGGCGTCACGCCGTTGGTCTTGTTGCCGAAGCGCTCCGGGAAGACGGCGGCGAGGTCTGCGACCGTCTCGGTCCGCAGCAACTGCGAGTGCAGGGCAGCGACGCCGTTGGTGCTGTGGGAGCCGACGATGGCGAGGTTCGCCATGCGGACCTTCTCGGTCTGTCCGGGCTCGAACAGGCTGGTGCGGGCGAGCCGCCCCTCGTCGCCGGGGAAGCGGCGTCCGACCTCGTCCCGCAGGCGGCGGTCGATCTCGACCACGAGCTCGAGGTGGCGCGGCAGGAGGGCGGCGAACCACTGCCGCGGCCAACGCTCCAGCGCCTCCGGCAGCAGCGTGTGGTTGGTGTAGGCGAGCGTCCGGACGGTGATGTCCCACGCCTCGTCCCAGCCGAGGCCGGCATCGTCGAGGAGCACGCGCAGGAGCTCGGGGACGGCGAGCGCGGGGTGGGTGTCGTTGAGCTGGATCGCCGCCTTGTCGGGGAGCGTGTGCCAGTCGTCGTTGCCGGCACGGAAGCGGCGGACGATGTCGGCGATCGAGCAGGCGACGAGGAAGTACTCCTGCACGAAGCGCAGGCCCTGGCCGGCACTGGTGCTGTCGTCGGGATAGAGGACGCGAGTGAGCGATTCCGCGCTGAGCTGCGCGGCGAGCGCGCTGACGAACTCGCCGCTGCTGAAGGCGTGGAAGTCGAACTCGTCCGGCGCGGTCGCCGCCCAGAGCCGCAGCGTGTTGATGGTGCGGCCGCCGAAGCCGACGACGGGACGGTCGTAGGGGAGGCCGTAGAGGCTGGACGGACGGCCGGGCACGACGGCGAGCGAGCCGCCGCGGACCTCGAAAGAGCAGCCGAGGCGAACCTCGACCATCTCGTCGGGGCGCGCCACCTCCCACGGGTCCGGCCGGCGCAGCCAGTTGTCCGGCCGCTCGTGCTGCCAGCCGCCGACGATGTCCTGGCTGAACATGCCGTACTCGTAGCGCAGGCCGTAGCCCATCGCGGGCAACTGCAGGGTCGCCATCGATTCGATGAAGCAGGCGGCGAGGCGGCCGAGGCCGCCGTTGCCGAGGCCGGCGTCGGGCTCCTGCTCGACGATCGCCATCCAGTCGACGCCCTTCGCCGCGACGGCGCGGCGGACCACCGGCTCGAGCAGCAGGTTGCCGATGGTGTCGGTGAGGGAGCGGCCAAGCAGAAACTCGAGCGACAGGTAGTAGACGCGCTTCGGATCGCGCGCCGCGTAGGTCGCCTGCGTGCGCACCCAGCGCTGCGAGAGCACGTCGCGGATCGAGCGGGCGATCGCCTCGAAGCGATCCCGCGGCGCGGCGGCTGCGGGATCGACGACGTGGTCGAACATCAGGTGCCGCTCGTAGAGGGCGTTCTCCGAGCCCGAGAAGCGGATGGGCCCGCAGCCGTAGCGCTCCAGGAGGGAGTCGCGCTCCGCATCGGTGAGGAGCGGCGGCTGGGGCTCAGCCGCGGCGGCACGGTCCTCGGGCGTCCCTGATGTCGGCACGACGGTTCCCCCCGACGCTTGTTGTTCAGACGCCGGTTCGACCGACGCCTGTTGAAGTGGCACTCGTCTGCCCGACGTCGGCTCGCCGACTTCTGGCCGGCGGCCGGCGCGTCAGACGTTGTCGCCGCCGGTCGAGGTCGGGCCGTCACCGCCGCCGTAGGTGGTACCGCCCTCAGACCTGGCGCCGCCCCACGTCCAGTTGAGGATCTCCGGCATGTCGTCGCCGGTGCGGCAGATGTATTCCTGGTGCTCCAGCAGCTTGTCGCGGAGCGCCTGCTTGGCGTAGGCGGCGCGTGGCCCAAGCTTCGGCACGCGGTCGATGACGGCGCCGACCAGGCTGAAGCGGTCGAGCTCGTTCATGACGCACATGTCGAAGGGGGTGGAGGTGGTGCCCTCCTCCTTGTAGCCGCGCACGTGGATGTTGTCGTGGCCGTGGCGCCGGTAGGTCAGCCGGTGGATCAGCCACGGGTAGCCGTGGAAGGCGAAGACGACGGGCTTGTCGGTGGTGAACAGCGCATCGAAGTCGCGGTCGTTGAGGCCGTGCGGATGCTCGGAGGCTGGCTGCAGCTTCATCAGGTTGACGACGTTGATGACGCGCACCTTGAGCTCCGGCACGTGCTGGCGCAGCAGGTCGACGGCGGCCAGCGTCTCGAGCGTCGGCACGTCGCCGCAGCAGGCCATGACGACGTCTGGCTCCGAGCCCTTGTCGTTGCTCGCCCACTCCCAGATGCCGAGGCCGGCGGTGCAGTGCTTCACCGCCTCGTCCATCGTCAGCCACTGCGGTGCCGGCTGCTTGCCGGCGACGACGACGTTGACGTAGTTGCGGCTGCGCAGGCAGTGGTCGGTGACGGACAGGAGGCAGTTCGCATCCGGCGGCAGGTAGACGCGGACGATCTCGGCCTTCTTGTTGACGACGTGGTCGATGAAGCCCGGGTCCTGGTGGCTGAAGCCGTTGTGGTCCTGGCGCCAGACGTGGCTCGACAACAGGTAGTTGAGCGAGCCGATCGGCCGCCGCCACGGGATCTCGTTGCAGACCTTCAGCCACTTGGCGTGCTGGTTGAACATCGAGTCGATGATGTGAATGAACGCCTCGTAGCACGACAGGAAGCCGTGCCGGCCGGTGAGGAGGTAGCCCTCCAGCCAGCCCTGGCACTGGTGCTCCGACAGCATCTCCATGATGCGGCCGTCGGGTGCGAGGTGGTCGTCATAGGGCTCGGTATCGGCAACCCAGGCGCGGTTGGTGACCTCGAGCACGTCCTGCCAGCGGTTCGAGTTGTTCTCGTCCGGGCTGAACAGGCGGAAATTGCGGGCGCTCATGTTGAGCTTCATGACGTCGCGCAGGAAGGTGCCCATGACGCGGGTCGATTCCGCCACCGTCGCGCCGGGCGAGGGGACGTCGACGGCATAGTCGCGGAAGTCGGGCATGCGCAGGTCGCGCAGCAGCAGGCCGCCGTTGCTGTGCGGATTGTCGCTCATCCGGCGATGGCCGGTCGGCGCCAGCGCGGCGAGCTCCGGCTTCAGCCGGCCGGTCTCGTCGAAGAGCTCTTCCGGCCGGTAGGACTTCATCCAGCCTTCGAGGATGCACACGTGCTCCGGGTTGCCGTGCATCTCGCCCATCGGCACCTGGTGCGAGCGCCAGTAGTCCTCGGTGCGCTTGCCGTCGATCTCGGGCGGGCAGGTCCAGCCCTTCGGCGTGCGCATGACGATCATCGGCCAGCGCGGCCGGCCGGTGAAGCCGTTCGCCTTGGCGTCGTCCTTGATGCGGCGGATGTCGGCGAAGACGGCGTCGAGCGTCGCCGCCATCGTCTCGTGCACGACGGCCGGATCGTGGCCCTCGACAAAGTAGGGGGTGTAGCCGTAGCCCCGGAAGAGCTGGTCAAGTTCCTCGTGGCTGATGCGGGCGAGCACGGTCGGGTTGGCAATCTTGTAGCCGTTGAGGTGCAGGATCGGCAGCACGACGCCGTCGGCCACGGGGTTGAGGAACTTGTTCGAATGCCAACTCGTGGCGAGCGCGCCGGTCTCGGCCTCGCCGTCGCCGATGACGCAGGCGACGACCAGGTCCGGATTGTCGAAGGCGGCGCCATAGGCGTGGGACAGCGCGTAGCCGAGTTCGCCGCCCTCGTGCATGGAACCTGGCGTCTCCGGCGCGACGTGGCTCGGGATGCCGCCGGGGAAGGAGAACTGCTTGAAGAGGCGCTGCATGCCCTCTTCGTCCTGCGAGATGTTCGGATAGACCTCGCTGTAGGTGCCCTCGAGGTAGGCGTTCGCCACCAGCGCCGGCCCGCCGTGGCCGGGGCCGGTGATGTAGATCATGTCGAGGTCGTCGCGTTTGATGACGCGATTGAGGTGGGCGTAGATGAAATTGAGGCCGGGCGTCGTGCCCCAATGGCCGAGCAGCCGGCGCTTGATGTGATCCTGGTCGAGCGGCTCGCGCAGAAGCGGATTGTCGAGCAGATAAATCTGCCCGACCGACAGGTAGTTGGCCGCCCGCCAGTAGGCGTCGAGAGCCGAGCGCTCGGAGTCAGACAGCGTCGTCGTCATGTGGGTCCCCATGGGCTCGGTCTCGGGAAGATGTCGTCGGAGGCTAGGGCGCCGTCAGGAAGACTGGAATCAGAAAACCAGCGCAGAAATCACTGCGCCGGCTCAGGAGTCTGCGCCACGCGACGTCTCTGCGCATACGATCGTCTGCCCAACGGTGGAATTCGACGCTTCGTCATCGTCGCACGTGAGGCCGCCGTCGGTGTTGATCTGTCTCAAACCAGACCGTGACACACGGACGCTCTCACCATCACAGACGATCGCGGCGCGGGAGAGGCGGGCGACGACGATCGAGCAAGATCGCCGTCGCACACCGGGGCGCCGAGGTTCCCCTGCGGGACAGCGGGGCCGCCGTCCCGGGCGCTCGGCCTCACATCAGCTTGTCGAGCGTGATCGGCAGGTCGCGGACGCGCTTGCCGGTGGCGTTGAAGATGGCGTTGGCGATCGCGGCACCCGTGCCGGTGATGCCGATCTCGCCGACACCGCGGGCTCCCATCGGGGTGTGCGGATCGGGAATGTCCGTCCAGATCACGTCGATGTCCGGCACGTCGAGGTGAACCGGCACGTGGTAGTCGGAGAGGTTGGGGTTCATCACCCGGCCCTTGCGTTCGTCGAACTGCGTCTCCTCCATCAGGGCGAGGCCAAGCCCCATGATGATGCCGCCGCGGAACTGGCTCGCCGCCGTCTTCGGGTTGATGATGCGCCCGCAGTCGAAGGAGCCTAGGAAGCGCGACACCCGCGGCTCCCCGGTGACGACATTGACGCGGACCTCGCAGAACATCGCGCCGTGGCTGTGCATCGACCAGTGCATCGTCTCCAGCGGGTTGGGCGGCGTCGCCTCCACCACGACGCTCTGACGCTGAGCACGGCCGAGGATCGAGGCGTAGCTCTCGTAGCGATCCGGCTCATCGCGCTTGCAGAGGCCGGCGTCACGGCTCTCGACGTCGCCGGCGCTGAGACCGGCGAGGGGAGAATCGTTGCCGGCGAGCTTCAGAAGCTCCGCTACCAGTGCGTCGTAGGTGGCCATGACGGACGCACCGATCGCGGCGGTCTGCTGCGAGCCCCCGGCGAGCACGACGCCCGGCAGGGTCGAGTCGCCGTAGTTGAAGCTGACCTGCTCCATCGCGAGGCCGAGCCGGTCGGCGGCGATCTGGGTCTGCGCCGTCGCCGTTCCCATGCCCATCTCGTGCGCCGCGATGTCGATGGTGGCGTGGCCATCGATCGCGAGGGTCAGGCGCGCCGCCCCGCCGGGCATGCGGTAGTAGGGATAGGTCGCCATCGCGCAGCCCATGCCGACCAGCCACTCGCCGTCGCGGACGGCGCCGGGGCGCGGATTGCGCTTCTGCCAGCCGAACCGGTCCGCCCCCGAGCGCCACGCCTCGACGATGTGACGCGACGAGAACGGCAGGCCGCTCGCGGGGTCCTTTTCCGGCTCGTTGCGGATGCGCAACTCGACAGGGTCGATGTCGAGGGCGTGGGCGAGTTCGTCCAGTGCCGATTCCAGTGCGAAGGTGCCGACCGCCTCGCCCGGCGCGCGCATGAAGGTGTTGCCGAGCATGTCGAGCTCGACGTGCTGGACATCGAGCAGCGTCGTTTCCGCCGCATAGGCGCTGCGGGTCGGCAGGATGAAGGGCTCCGGCATCAGGTTGTGCGGCGTCTTCGCCGTCACGCCGGTGTGGATCAGCGCGGTGAGGGTGCCGTCGGCCTTCGCCCCGAGGGCGACGCGCTGGCGCGTCGGGGAGCGGCCGCCGACGATGCGATAGACCTCCTCGCGGGACAGGACGAGGCGCACGGGCCGCTTCGCTACCCTGGCGGCTGCCGCCGCGATCACCTGATGCTGCCAGACGGTCTTGCTTCCGAAGCCGCCGCCGACGAAGGGCGACGTGACGATCACCTCCGCCTCGGGAACGTCGAACACCTTCGAGAGCGTCCAGGCGGCGTGCGCCACCCCCTGCTGGGCGTCGTGCACATGCAGCGTGTCGCCCTGCCAGGCGAGCGTGACCGCGTGCAACTCGATCGGATTGTGGTTGTGGCGGGGGGTCGTGTAGGTCGAGTCGACGGAGAACGGTGCAGCAGAAAGGGCGCGCTCGGCATCGCCGTGCTCCTGGTGGAGCGGCTCGCCCATGAACTGCGAGGGGAGGGTCCCCTTTTCCTGCGCTGCGCCGAAGTTGGTCTCGGCATCGTCCGCCTCGTAGCGGACGACGATGAGCGACTTCGCATGGTCGGCCTGCTCCTGCGTTTCCGCGAGCACGACCGCGACCGGCTGGCCGTTCCAGTGGATGCGGTTGTCCTGCATCACCGGCACCTTGTCGCCGCCGGCGGCCTTCTCCGCCGTCATGAACAGCGGCGCCGGGTTCAGCTTCGGGGCGTTGCGGTGTGTCATCACGAGGACGACGCCGGGGGCCGCCTCTGCCGCCGCGACGTCGAGCGTTGCGATCCGCCCCTTCGCGATGGTGCTGCAGGCGACCGCCGCGTAGGCCATCCCGTCCAACGGGAACTCGGCCGCGAAGCGGGCGGTGCCGGA
>CALRZT010000180.1:0-9882 GCA_943372725.1 Pseudoxanthobacter soli DSM 19599 | reverse complement strand
ACAGCATCACCGGCACCTCGACGAGAACGCCGACGACGGTGGCGAGTGCGGCCCCCGACGACAGCCCGAACAGCGCGATGGCGGCTGCCACCGCGAGCTCGAAGAAGTTCGAGGCGCCGATCAGGGCGGAGGGGCCAGCGACGCAGTGTTCTTCGCCGAAGGCGCGGTTGAGGAGGTAGGCAAGGCCTGCGTTGAAGTAGACCTGGATCAGGATCGGCACCGCCAGGAGCACGATCACCAAGGGCTGCGACAGGATCTGGCCGCCCTGGAAGGCGAACAGCAGCACCAGCGTCGCGAGCAGCGCCACCAGCGACAGCGGCTGGACGATCGCCAAGAAGCGGCCGAGCGCCGCCTCGCCGCCACTCGCCAGCAGGCGGCGGCGGATGATCTGGGCGACGATCACCGGCACGATGATGTAGAGGCCGACCGACAGCAGCAGCGTCTCCCACGGCACCGTGATCGAGGAGATGCCGAGGAGCAGCGCAACGATCGGCGCGAAGGCGACGATCATGATGGCGTCGTTGAGGGCCACCTGCGACAGCGTGAAGTGCGGCTCACCCTTCATCAGGTTCGACCAGACGAACACCATCGCCGTGCAGGGCGCTGCGGCCAGCAGGATCAGCCCAGCGATGTAGCTGTCGATCTCGGCGGCCGGCAGATAGGGCCGGAACAGCCAGCCGATGAACAGCCAGCCGAGGACCGCCATCGAGAACGGCTTCACCGCCCAGTTGACGAACAGCGTCACCGAGATGCCGCGCCAGTGGCGGCCGACCTCGGCGAGCGCGGCAAAGTCGATCTTCACCAGCATCGGTACGATCATCAACCAGATCAGCACCGCCACGGGCAGGTTGACGTTGGCGACCTCGGCGGCGGCGATCGTGGCGATCAGCCCCGGTGCGGCCCACCCGACAGCGATGCCGGCGCCGATGCAGAGGATCACCCAGAGGGTGAGATAGCGCTCGAACAGCGACATTGGGCTGGCCTCCGTCGCTCGGGGCGACCGTGGTGACTCGTGGGCGGCGCCGGCGGGTCAGGCCGCCGGCGCGCTCTCGTCGGCCTTCGCCGTGCCGATGGCGTCGAGGTGCGATTGCAGCGACAGCCGGTCGAGCGAGCGGATCGGCAGATTGACGAAGATCGAGATGCGCTGCGTCAGCATGCGGAACGTGTCGGCGAAGGCGATCCGCACCTCGGCCTCGTTGCCGACGGCGCGCGCCGGGTCGGGCAAGCCCCAGTGCGCCGTCATCGGCTGGCCGGGCCAGTAGGGGCATTCCTCGTTGGCGGCGTCGTCGCAGACGGTGAAGACGAAGTCGAGCTCCGGCGCACCAGGGGCGGCGAACTCGTCCCAGCTCTTCGAGCGGAAGCGCGACACGTCGAAGTTCATCCGGCTCAGAAGGTCGGCGGCGTAGGGGTGCACGGCGCCCTTCGGGTGGCTGCCTGCCGAGAAGGCGTTGAACTTGCCCATGCCCTCGCGGCCGAGGATGGCCTCGGCGAGGATCGAGCGGGCGGAGTTGCCGGTGCACAGGAACAGGACGTTGAACGGCGTGTGGACGGCGGTGTCGCTCATCGGGGCGTCCTCGGATGCGGGTTCAGGCAGGGGTACAGGAGTTCGAGGCCAGGCATGACTTGCGTCAGTCAGCAGCCGCAGCGCCCGTCCGTCCGCCAGCAGGCGGGCAGTCGCAGGCCGGTGCGAGGAGGTCGGTGATCGGGCCGCACACCTCGGGCCGGCCGCCGCAGCAGTCGGCGAGCAGAAAGGCGACGAGGCGGCGAATGCCGGCGAGGTCGGCGCGGTAGACGATCGAACGGCCATTGCGCGTCGCCGACACGAGGCCGGCGCGGGCGAGGATGGCGAGGTGGGTCGACAGCGAGTTGTGCGGCGCGCCGACGAGGGCGGCGATGGCCCCGGCCGCGAGACCGTCCGGTTCCTGCCCCACGAGCAGGCGGAACACCGCGAGCCGGACCGGCTGTCCGAGCGCGGCGAGGCCCGCGAGCGCCCGCGCCGACGGATCGTCGGCATCGCCAACCGGGAGATGGGAGGGGACCGGCGGCACGGCCGCGAGGGTTGCGCGGAGGTCAGTGTCCATCTGTCGATGAATATCGACGGATCACTCGCCCGTCATGTGAAATTTCCATGACAGTGGGCCCGCACCAAAGCGATCACCCATTCTCTGCAGCTGTGAGTTCAACGCGAACCGCTTCCGCGGCACAACCGAAACCGTGAGCGTGACGCCGCGGCGGGCTGACGAGTAGAAGGCGTAGCCGGCCGGTCGAGGGTCCCCATTGCGCGTGGGGACGCCGCATCCGCGCGCAATGTCAGGCTGATGGGTAGGTACGGCCGCAATCAGCCGGCACAAAATGAGATTTTTCAAAAGCTTAAATCGAAACGGTGGCGGAGACGGAGGGATTCGAACCCTCGAGACGGGTTTACCCCGTCTAACGGTTTAGCAAACCGCCGCCTTCAGCCTCTCGGCCACGTCTCCAGCGGGGGAATGGCTACAGAAGCCCGCACCCGCGGTCAACGTCTGTGTGGCGCGCCAGGCCTTCCGGCGTCGCCGATCCGGCCTTGATCGGCGCAGATGATCGCTGCGGCCGCAGAGGGCCGCACCGGTGTCGGCCCGCAACGCCACCGCTACAGCCACTTCACGCGCTTGAACTGCCAGAACAGCGTCGAGCAGGCGACGACGATGACGGCGAGGACGACGAAGTAGCCGTACTTCGTCTGCAGTTCCGGCATGTGCTCGAAGTTCATCCCGTAGATGCCGGCGATCGCCGTCGGCACGGCGAGGATGGCCGCCCACGCTGCCAGCTGGCGCGTGATGGCGCCGGTGCGCTGCTGCTCCAAGAGGTTGCTGAACTCGAACACGGAAGTCAGCACCTCGCGCAGGCCGTCCACCATCGTCTGGACGCGCCGCACGTGATCGAAGACGTCACTGAAGTAGGGCTTCGCCTCCACGTCGATGCACGGCAGCTCCAGCCGGACGATCTTGCCGGCGACCTCGCTCATCGGCCCAAGCACCCGCTGGAACCGGATCATCTCCCGACGCAGTGTGAAGATCCGCACGATCTCGTTACGGCCGAGGAAGTTGTCGAGGATGCGCTGCTCCATCGCCAGCACCTCTTCCTCGACCGTCTCGACGATCGGCAGGTAACCGTCGACGATGAAGTCCAGGATGGCATGCAGGACGTAGTCGACGCCATGGCGCAACAGCGTCGGTGCCGATTCGAGCTGTGCCCGCAGCACCGTGTGCGAGCGTGTCGAGCCGTGCCGGACGCTGATGATGTGGCTGTGGCCGACGAAAATGGCCGTCTCGCCATAGGTGATGGCGTCGCCGTCGAGGTGCGCCGTCCGCGCCACGACGAACAGCTGCTCGCCGTAGACGTCGACCTTCGGCAGCTGTTTGCCGTTGACGGCGTCCTCGACCGCCAGCGGATGCAGGCCGTACTGCTCCGCCAGCGTCCGCATCTCGTCGAGAGTGGGATCACAGAGCCCGATCCAGACGAACTCGGACTTGTCGGCCGGGCAGTGCACTTTCTCGTCGATGCGGACTTCCCGCACGCGCTCGCCATTGCGGTAGAGATAAGCGGCGACGACTGTCATGTGATGTCCCGATTGACCGGATGCCGGTGCTCGCCCGCGCTCGTCCCCGGACTCGGGAGACGGGACTCAGACGGTCGAGCATACCGCCGGCGCAGCTTGGTGGAGACGTCCTCACAGGCGTCGCCACGTCGACGGGAGCGGTAGAGGTCTCGGTAAAGGTTGGCTATGTCGCGTGCGGGGATGTCGCCGAAGGCGACCGGCCGTCGACGCCGATCCGTCAGAGACGGCGGCCGAGCACCAGGCCGGCGATCAGGGCGGCCCCGGCCACCGCCATCGCCGTCTTGCCCGGCGCGCCGTCCGACTTCATCGCTGATGGATCGGCGGCGGGCGGGGTCATCACCGGCGGCGGCACGAACGGGGAGGGGGGCGCCACCGGGACGCGCGGACGTGGCCGCCGAGGGCGGGCGGCGAGAACCGCGAGGCCGGCGACGAGCAGGGTGCCCGCGCCCACGGCCGCCGTCGCCCCGGCGGCGCCAAGCTCTGGCGCGAGCCCGAAGGCCGCAGCGACGAGCAGGAAGATCAGTCCGACCAGGGCCAGCATGCCGGCGACGATCGACCAGACGACCGTCGTCACCGTGCGCTGCGCCTTGAGCCGCATTTCCAGGCGAATGTCGCGGGTGAACTGTTCGAGCAGGAGTCTCAGCACCGATCGACCGCCCTTGTCTCGGGTGCGCCCGCGGCGCTCCCTCCGTCTGCGGCGCGCCCTCGGGCGCCCCGCCCTTCCAGATCACGGTGCGCCCTCTGGCGCTCCGTCCTTGGCAGCGCGCGGTCCGACGGGCGGCGCGACGGGGAACGCCCGCCTGCCGCCGCGACCGGACGGCGATCAGTCGCGGCGTCGCGACATCATGCCGATGACGAGGCCGACACCGAGCGCGATACCGAGCGCGGCGATCGGGTTGCGCTCGACCATGCGGCCGACGTCGTCGCCCGCGGACGCCACGGCGGCGCGCGTCTGGTCGAAGGCGTAGCGGCCTTCCTCGGCGACGCGGGCGGCGGCGTCCTCGGCCGTCGAGGCGGCGGCGCGCACCCGTCCCTTGACGCTCGCGGCGGCCGACTGGCCCTGGCTCTCGACCAGCGAAGCGACGCTCGCGGCGAGCTTGCCGAGATCCGCCTTCAACTGCGCGAGGTCTGCACCGACGTCGCTGACGCTGTTCTCGATTTTCCGTTCGGCCATCTGTCCCACCTTCTGTGCCTCGCGCCCGGCCTCCGCCGCTGCGGTCGAAGGGGAGTTCATCGCGCGCCTGATGTTGTCGTCCACGTTCGCGACCTCCGTCCCGGCGGCCGCGCCCGTCGCGACCGCACCAGAAGCGGGGGCGCGGCGAACGAGCATCCGCCACCCCGCTCTGGCTTGCAATCGGAGTAACGCGTCAAGGTGAACGGCGTTCCGTCGCGTTCAGGCGCGGGCGCGGTCGACGATGCCGCAGGCCGCCGCAAACGCCTCGTTCGCCGTCATCGCCGTGGTGTCGAGCAGCACCGCATCTGCCGCCGGTCGCATCGGCGAGGCGGCACGCCCGGCGTCGCGTTCGTCGCGGCGGACGAGGTCGGCGAGGATCGCGGCCACATCCGCCGGTTCGCCGCGGCCGGCGAGCTCGTCGGCGCGCCGCTTGGCACGCGTCTCGGCGCTGGCGGTGACAAAGAACTTCACCGACGCGTCGGGACAGATCACCGTGCCGACGTCGCGGCCATCGAGCACCGCACCCGGCGGCGTCTCGGCGAAGGCGCGCTGGACCCGCACCAGCGCCGCCCTCAGCTCCGGCATCACCGCGACCCGCGAGGCCGCCTCGCCGACAGCGTGCGCCGACAGGCTCTCGCGATCGAGGGCGGAGAGGTCGAGGCGCTGCGCGGCCGCCACCGCCGCGGCCTCGTCGTCGAGGGGGGCGCCGGCGGCGAGAAGGGCGGCCGCCACGGCGCGGTATGTGAGGCCGGTGTCGAGATGGCGGAGGCCGTAGTGGGCGGCGAGGCGGCGGGCGAGGGTGCCCTTGCCGGACGCCGCCGGCCCGTCGATCGCGATGATCATGCCACCGGGTCCGGCGTCGCGAAGCGGGCGCCGAGCCCCTCCATCAGCGCCGTGAAGCCTGGGAAGCTGGTGTCGATCATGGCGGTGTCGTCAACGGCGACGGCGGCGTCGGCGGCGAGCCCCATGACGAGGAAGCTCATGGCGATGCGGTGGTCGAGGTGGGTCGTCACGCGCCCGCCGCCGACCGAACCACGCCGTCCGCGCACGACGAGCCAGTCCGGCCCCGTCTCGTGCTCGACGCGGTTGGCCGCGAGCCCGGCCGCCACGGCGGCGAGACGGTCGGATTCCTTCACCCGCAGCTCCTCGAGGCCGTGCATCACCGTCTCGCCCTCGGCGAAGGCGGCGGCGACGGCGAGCACCGGGTACTCGTCGATCATCGACGGCGCCCGCTCCGGCGGCACGGTGATGCCGGTGAGCTTGCTCGCCCGCACGCGTAGGTCGCCGACCCGCTCTCCGCCCGAGAGCCGCTCGTTCTCGATGACGAGGTCGCCGCCCATCTCCTGCAGCGTCGTGATCAGGCCGGTGCGCGTCGGGTTGAGGAGCACCGCCTCGATCGTCAGGTCCGATCCCGGCACCAGCAGCGCCGCGACGATCGGGAAGGCGGCCGAACTCGGGTCGCACGGCACGGTGACGGACTGGGGCGTGAGTTCCACCGGGCCGTCGATGCGGATGGTGCGGACGCCGTCGGCGTCGGTGGTGATCGAGAGCGTCGCGCCGAAGCCCTCGAGCATGCGCTCGGTGTGGTCGCGCGTCGCCACCGGCTCGATGACGGTGGTGGTGCCCGGCGTGTTCAGCGCCGCGAGCAGTACCGCCGACTTCACCTGCGCGGAGGCGACCGGCAGGCGGTAGCTGATCGGCGTCGGCGTCTTGGCGCCGCGGATCGTCAAAGGCAGGCGGTCGCCCCGGCGGGCGATCGCCTCGGCGCCCATCAGCCGGAGCGGCGCCAGCACGCGGCCCATCGGCCGGCCGGACAGCGAGGCGTCGCCGACGGCGGTGACGGCGATGTGGTGGGTGCCGACGAGGCCGAGCGCCAGCCGGCAGCCGGTGCCGGCGTTGCCGAAGTCGAGCGGCGCCGTGGGCTCGAGCAGCCCGCCGACGCCGACGCCGGCGACGCGCCAGCGGCCGTCCTCGGTGCGCGTCACCGTCGCGCCGAGCGCCCGCATCGCCGCCGCGGTCGCCAGCACGTCGGCGGACTCGAGCAGGCCGTCGATTTCCGTGGTGCCGACGGCGAGCGTGCCGAGCATCAGCGAGCGGTGCGAGATCGACTTGTCGCCGGGCACGCGGATGCGGCCGGTGAGCGGCCCGGAAGCCAGGGCGGAGAGAGGGGCTGGGGCGATCGAGGAGGCCATCGGCTCGCATCGGCAAGGAGGGAAGGGCGCCCGGCGGCGGGCGCCGCCGGCGGGGCCTCCGGTAGCACGCAGGTCGGGGACTGTCATCTCGACGGCAGCGCCGAACCGGCGCCAGCCGGCCGGTCGTCAGGCCTTCGGCGCGACCAGCCAGGCGTGGGCCGGCTCGTTGTGGAAGCGCCAGATGCGCTTCGGACCGGCCATGACGTTCAGGTAGTAGAGCGTATAGCCGTGCGGGGCGGCGACCGGGTGGTAGCCGCGCGGCACCAGCACGACGTCGCCGTCCGTCACCGTCATCGTCTCGTCGAGGCTGCGGTCGTCGGTGTAGACGCGCTGGAAGGCGAAGCCCTGCGGCGGCTCGAGGCGGTGGTAGTAGGTCTCCTCGAGCAGCGACTCTGCCGGCAGCGCGTCGCGGTCGTGCTTGTGCGGCGGGTAGGACGACCAGTGCCCGCCCGGCGTGATCACCTCGACGACGAGCAGGTTCTCCGCCAGCGGCGAGCTGTCGGGCAGGATGTTGCGGATGTAGCGGACGTTCGTGCCGATGCCGCGCACCTCCTCGCCGACGTCGTCGGGGCCGATCAGCGTCGGTGCGCCGGCGCCGGTGCCTGGCGCTGTGCACACGGCGAGCTCGCAGTCGCCCGTCGCCTCCACCCGCCACGGCAGCCCCGCCGGGACGTAGACCGAGTGACCAGCGCCCTCGAACGGCGACGCCCGCCCGCCGATCTCGCCGAAGTCGGTCCCGCCGGCGACGATGCGGGCGCGGCCGGCGACGAGCACCAGACAGGCCTCCCGCCCGGTCTCGCCGCCCGTGGCCGCCGCGCCGTCGGCGAGGCGGTGGACGGCGAAGCCGACGTGGGTCCAGCCGGCGGAGGCCGGCGTCACCGCGTGGACGCGACCGTCGTCGCCGGGCTCCGTCGGTTTCACGAGCAGCTTCGACATCGGTGGCCTCCTCAGGCGCTGGCGCGGGCGAGGCCGGCCTCGGCAGCGAAGCGGGCGAGGTTGTCGTGGCCCATCCGGGCATAGGTGAAGGGGTGGGCCTTCTCGGGGTCCTGCTCGGCCTCCACCACCAGCCAGCCGGAATAGCCTGGCAGTTCCTTCAGCACCGAGACGAAGTCGACTGAGCCGTCACCCGGCACCGTGTAGACGCCGGCGACGACGGCATCGAGGAAGGAGAGGTCGTCGGCGAGCACCCGCGCCTTTACGTCCGCCCGCACGTCCTTGCAATGGACGTGGGAGATGCGGTCCCACCAGCGCCGCGCCACCGCCACCGGGTCCGCTCCGGCGAAGGTCAGGTGGCCGGTGTCGAGCAAAAGGTGCGCCGCCGGGCCGGTCGCCGCCATGAAGGCGTCGACGTCCTCGGCCGACTGCACGATCGTCCCCATGTGGTGGTGGTAGACGAGCCGCACGCCCTCGGCGAGGCAGGCCTCGGCCACCGCGGTGACGCGGCGTCCGTACCCCGCCCAGTCGCCCGCCTTCATCACCGGCCGCCTCGACAGCGGCATCGCCTGGTCGCCATGGATGGCGTTCGAGGTCTCGGCGAAAACGAGCACGTTGGCGCGGAGCGCCTTCAGGAGGTCGAGGTGCGGGCGCATCGCCGCGATCTCGGCGTCGGCGTCACGGGTGAGGAGTTCCGCCGAGTACCAGCCGGACACGAGATCGAGCCCGTGCGCCGACAGCGCGGCCCGGAGCGGCCCCGCCTCGCGCGGAAACTTGTGGCCGAGCTCCATGCCCTCGAAGCCCGCCGCATGGGCCTCCGTCAGGCACGTCTCGAGCGGCGTGTCGCCACCGAGGGAACGAAGGTCGTCGTTCGACCAGCCGATGGGGTTGGCACCGATGCGGATGGGCATGGGGAAGGGGATCCTCTGGGTGGAATGGGTTGATTGTGGTTCGTCCTCCCCCTGCCAGGGGGGAGGACAGCCGGCGGAGCCGGCAGGTGGGGGCCCGTCAATCCAGAGTTCGACGTCAATCGTGGCAGTCTTGATTGACGGGCCCCACCCTGACCGCTTCGCGGGCTGTCCCTCCCACCCAAGTCGGCATGCCGACTTGGGCACTTTGTGACCGAAGCGGGCAAGCCCGCTTCGGGTGCAGGGGAGGGACGCCTCAGTTCTTCACCCGCCCGCCTCCCGCGCCGCCAGCGCCGCCTCATACTCGGCCCGCGCCGCCCGCACCTCGGCGCGCTCGGAGACCTCGGGCACCGCGACCTCCCACCAGTGGCCGCCTTCCTCGGTGACCACCATCGGGTCGGTGTCGATGACGAGCACCGTCGTTCGCTCCGCCGTCCGCGCCCGCACGAGGGCCGCCTCGAGCTCGGCGACGCCGGCGACCTTCTCGGCGATCGCGCCGAGGCTCGCGGCGTGGGCGGCGAAGTCGATCTCTGGCATCGTCTCGTGAAGGGCGTCAGTGAGAAGGTTGTTGAACGATGCCCCACCGGTCGCCCGCTGCAGGCGGTTGATGCAGCCGAACCCGCGGTTGTCGAGGACGACCACGACGAGCTTTGCCCCGAGCATCACCGAGGTGGCGATCTCCGAGTTCATCATCAGGTAGGAGCCGTCGCCGACCATCACGGTGACCGGCCGGTCCGGCCGGGCGAGCTTGATGCCGAGGCCGCCGGCAATCTCGTAGCCCATGCACGAGTAGCCGTATTCCATGTGGTAGCCGCCGGGCTGCGCGGTCTGCCAGTGCTTGTGGAGCTCGCCCGGCAGCCCGCCGGCGGCGTTGATCAGGATGTCCTCAGGCCGGCTCGCCCGCTGCACGGCGCCGATCACCTGGGCGTCCGAGGGCAGGGCGGCGTTGGTCGGGGCGGTGGCGCGCGCCGATGCCTCGCGCCATCCGGCCATCAGCGTGACCGCGCGGGCGCGCCACGCCTCCGGCGCCCGCACTCGGCCGATCGCCGCCGACAATTCCTGGAGGCCGACGCGCGCGTC
>CALRZT010000179.1:0-9912 GCA_943372725.1 Pseudoxanthobacter soli DSM 19599 | reverse complement strand
TCCCGATCTTCGCCATCAACAACCTTTTCGGCCGCATCCCGGTGCTGGGAGAGATCCTCGGCGGTGGCCGGGACGGCGGCCTGTTCGGCATCACGTTCAAGCTCGACGGGCCGATCGCCGATCCGACCCTGTCCTTCAACCCGATCTCGTCGATTACCCCCGGCATCTTCCGTCGCATCTTCGAATACCAGTGACGGCGTCGTCGCGTTCGGGGTGCCGTTCGGGATGCTCAGACCGGCTGCGCCTTGCGGCCGCCGCGGGCGATCTGTTCGCGGGCCTCGGCGTCGAGGAGGCGTTCTGCGAGCGCGGCCGCGCGCAGCGCGAGCTCTCCGGCGCCGGCATGCAGGGAACGCGAGTTCTTCACGGCGGCGACGTTGTTCTGCATGTCCTCCGCCGTCCAGCCGCGCGAGTGCGCCACATAGGGGAACTGCGGGAAGTGGAAGCCGAGCTCGGCGAAGAAGCCGAGCATCTGGCCGGCCACACCCTGCACGTTGTCCTGGCCGCCGACGATGATGAAGGCGGCGACCTTGTTGCGGATCAGCACGCGGTTGCGGATCGTCACCTGGTTCTGGATGGTGTTGAGCCGCTCCGCCATGCGAAAATAGAGAGAGCTCGCCTGGCCCCAGCGGATGGGGGTCGCGACGAGGACGGCGTCGCACCAGTGCACGAGCCCCTCGTAGACCGGCGTCAGGCCGTCGTCGGGGCGCATCTGGGTGACCGAGCAAGGCCACGTGCAGGCGTGCGCGGCCTTCGAGTAGTAGCCCTTGCAGGCCTCGAACGTCAGATCGTTCAGGCGGATGAGCCGGGTCTCGCAGCCGTCGGCCTCGGCGGCCGCCAGCGCCGAGGCGAGGAGGTCGTCGGAGCCGGAATAGCGCGGCGCGCCACTGTCCATCGCCGTGGAGGAGAGGCCGAGCATGCGGATCGGTCCGGGGGCCCGGACGACCGGGCGCTCCAGCGGGTGCGGCTCGTGCGGCGACTTCGTGCGCGGCGTGCCGGCCGCCACGTCGACGAGCACGCGGCCGGCCTCGACCCGCACCGGATAGGCCGGGACCTGGTCCGCCTCGAACCCGGGCTCGCCGCGGCCGGTGACGCGGTGGAACTTCCACTGGTGCCAGGGGCAAACGACGTAGTCGCCGTCGAGCGTGCCCTCGCCGAGGGGGCCGCCGACGTGGTTGCAGGCGTTGGAGACGGCACCAAAGACGCCGTCGCGACAGGAGACGGCGAGCCGGGTGGTGGCGGCCTTCACCGCCGACAGGGGTCTCGCCGCGAGCTCTTCCGCGCTGCCGATGTCGGTCCAGTTTTCCAAGGCCATGTCTCTCCCCCACCTGTCGCGTCGGTGTCGTCGTCCGGCCTTCGCCGGCGGTCGGGCATTTGCACGCATCCTGGCGGTGCGCGGCGGGCACGGTCAATGCACGCCGGCGTCATGGCTCATGGGTGCTTGGTCCACGGGCGGGGGTTCTGGGCCTTGAACCCTCCAGTCGAAAGAGATAAACATATCTTTATATGGATTGGAGCCTGGACTTGACGAAGGATGCGCCGCTCGCCCTCGACCCGTTGGTCGCCTGTCTCAAGGCGGCGGGTGAGCCGTCGCGCCTGCGTATCCTCGCCTTGCTGGCGGCGAGCGATCTCACCGTCAAGGATCTGACGGCGATCCTCGGCCAGAGCCAGCCGCGCATCTCGCGCCACCTGAAGCTCCTCGTCGAGGCCGGCGTCGTGCGCCGCTATCCCGAGGGCGCGTGGGCCTACTACCGCCTCGCCGAGGACGACGCCGCCGGCGCGCTGGGCGCCACACTCGTTCGGCGGCTCGATACCGTCGACGGCGTGCTGAGCCGCGACCGGCTGCGGCTCGAGGCGGTGAAGCGCGCGCATGCCGAGACCGCGGCCTCCTATTTCGCCGCCAACGCCGCCTCCTGGGACCGTCTGCGCTCGCTGCACGTGCCGGAGGAGGCCGTCGAGGCGGCCATCCGCAGGGCGGTCGGCACACGGCCCTTCGGCGGCTTCCTCGACCTCGGCACCGGCACCGGACGGATGCTCGAACTCTTCGCCGATCTCTATGATCGCGGCGTCGGCATCGACGCGAGCCAGCCGATGCTCGCCGTCGCCCGCGCCAATCTCGACCAGAAGGGGGTGGCGAACGTCCAGGTGCGCCACGGCGACGTCTATGCCCTCTCTGTTCCGCACGGCAGCTTCGACGTCGTCGCCATCCACCAGGTTCTGCACTTTCTCGACGACCCCGGGCGCGCCGTCGCGGAAGCGGCGCGTGCGGTCCGGCCGGGTGGGCGGCTGCTCGTCGTCGACTTCGCCCCGCACGACCTCGAGTTCCTGCGCGCTGAGCACGCCCATCGCCGTCTCGGCTTCTCGCACGAGCAGGTTGAGGGGTGGCTGCGTGCCGCTGGCCTCCACGTCGAGCGGATCGAGGATCTCGCGCCGCCGGCGGGCTCCAACGGACAACTCACCGTGACCCTTTGGCTCGCCCGCGACCCGCGCATCGAGGTCGCCGGCGACAAGACCAGACGCCTGGAGACGACGGCATGATGACCCCCGTTCCCCGCCTCAGCCGCGCCGGCGGCGAAGCGCCGTTCCGCGTCTCGTTCGAGTTCTTTCCGCCCACCTCCGAAGACATGGAGCGGCGGCTGTGGGATTCGATCGCGCGCCTCGCGCCGCTGTCGCCGAGCTTCGTCTCCGTCACCTACGGGGCTGGCGGCTCGACGCGCGAGCGCACGCACGCCACCGTCGAGCGGCTGATCCGCGAGACGCCGCTGAAGCCGGCGGCCCATCTCACCTGCGTGGCGGCGAGCCGCGACGAGGTCGATGCCGTGGTGCGCTCCTACTGGGCGGCGGGCGTGCGCCACATCGTGGCGCTGCGCGGCGATCCGCCGGAAGGCGTCGGCAGCCGCTACACGCCGCACCCCGACGGCTATGCCTTCTCGGACGAACTCGTCGCCGGCGTGCGCCGCATCGCCGACTTCGAGGTGTCGGTCTCGGCCTATCCCGAGCGCCATCCCGAGAGCCCCGACTGGGCGACTGAGATTGATGCGCTGAAGCGCAAGGTCGACGTCGGCGCGACGCGGGCGATCACCCAGTTCTTCTTCGACAACGACCTCTACGACGCCTATGTCGAGCGCGCCCGCGCCGCCGGCATCGACGTGCCGATCGTCGCCGGCATCATGCCGGTCCTGAGCCTCGCCCAAGTCACGCGCTTCGCCGAGCGCTGCGGCGCGACGGTGCCGGACTGGGTGCGCCGCCGCTTTGAAGGCCTGGAGGCGGACGCCGCGACGCGGCAGCTCGTGTCCGCCGCCGTCGCGGCCGAGCAGGTGATGGACCTCGTCGACCGTGGCGTCACCGACTTCCACTTCTACACGCTGAACCGGGCCGACCTCGTCTACGCCATCTGCCACCTGCTCGGCCTCCGGCCGGACACCGTGGCGGCGGCGGCCTGAGGCGGAGGAGACGACGATGACCCATCCCCGTGCCGCCGCCGCGTCGCGCGCGACCGCAACGCTGAACGACATCGCCGCCCGCCGCATCCTCGTCATCGACGGGGCGATGGGGACGATGCTGCAGCGCTACAAGTTCTCGGAAGCCGACTTCCGCGGCACGCGCTTCGCCGACTGGCCGAGCGACGTGAAGGGCAACAACGACCTTCTGAGCCTGACCCAGCCGGACGCGATCCGCGCCGTCCACACCGCCTATTTCGACGCCGGCGCCGACGTCGTCGAGACCAACACCTTCTCGTCCACGACCATCGCCATGGCCGACTACGGCATGGAGGCGCTCGCCTACGAGCTGAACTTCGAGGGCGCGAGGCTCGCCCGCGAGGTGGCGGACGCCGTGACCGCGCGTGATCCGTCGCGCCCCCGCTTCGTCGCCGGCGCCATCGGTCCGACCAACCGCACCGCCTCGATCTCGCCGGACGTCAACAACCCCGGCTTCCGCGCCGTCTCCTTCGACGACCTGCGCATCGCCTATGGCGAGGCGGCGCGGGGCCTCGTCGACGGCGGCGCCGATCTCATCCTCGTCGAGACCGTCTTCGACACGCTGAACGCCAAGGCGGCACTGTTCGCCGTCGAGGAGGTGTTCGAGGCCGTCGGCTTCCGGTTGCCGGTGATGGTGTCGGGCACGATCACCGACCTTTCGGGCCGCACCCTGTCGGGCCAGACGCCGACGGCGTTCTGGTACTCGGTGCGGCACGGCCGGCCGTTCTCGATCGGGCTCAACTGCGCGCTCGGCGCGAAGGAGATGCGCGCCCACATCGCCGAGATTTCCCGCGTCGCCGACACCCTCGTCTGCGCCTATCCGAATGCCGGCCTGCCGAACGAATTCGGCGAGTACGACGAGAGTCCGGCGGCGACGGCGGCCCTGATCGGCGAGTTCGCCGACGCCGGCCTCGTCAACATCGTCGGCGGCTGCTGCGGCACCACGCCCGACCACATCGCGGCGATCGCCGCGGCAGTTCAGGGCAAGCCGCCGCGGGTAGTTCCAAAGGCCGACCATCGCCTCCGCCTCGCCGGCCTCGAGCCGTTCGCTGCGTGACCCCCCCCGGGGGGGGCATTGACGGGGGCTATCGGTGGGGCTATCGGTTGCGACGATCGAGTGCTCCCGGAGGCTTACCGATGGCGAAGACGGAAATCCGAGACTACTGCATCTGGGCCAAGCACCTCCGGGGCGACGCCCATCTCGTTGAGAAGGTTCTGTCCATGCGGCCTGGCGAAGAGATCGAGCTCTCCGTCGACGGCATCGTCGGCCGCTGGTCGAAGATGGCGGAGTCTGCTTCGGGAATGCCCACCCCGGGCCTGCGTCCCGTTCAGCAGATGAAGGCAGTCTGGGGCGCGCTCTACCGCGATCGTCGAGGTGAGGAGATCGTCGTGGATCTCGTCAGAGGGTCCAACGCCGCGACGGGCGGAGACGCACCGATACAAGCGCCGACGCTGCAAGACGCAGGCGAGCGTCGGGCCGCGCTCCAGGCGCTGTTCGACATGGCAGAGCGATGGCGGTCCGAAGCGCCCTACGGTTCGCGCGACGAACTCTACGAGCGATGACGTTCACCGTGGACACCAACGTGCTCGTGTACGCTGTCGACGAACGTGATCTGCGCAAGCAGCAGGTTGCGCGCGATGTCCTGCGCGCACTGCAGCGTCGCGGCGCGGCAGTCGCGTTGCAGGTCGTCGGCGAGTTCCAGAACGCTCTCATGCGTCGGCTCCGCCGCAGCAACAGCGAAGCGGCAGCTGCGGCGGCGGGCGTGGTGGCGTCCTTCGGGAGCTTCGGCTACGTCCTCTCGGACGTCGAATGGGCACTGGACCGGCTGCTGTTCGGTCACCTCGGCTATTGGGACGCCTTGCTCGTCGCGGCCGCCGATCGTGTCGGCCAGACGGTGCTGTTTTCGGAAGACATGCAGGATGGTGCCCGCCTCGGGCGCCTCGAGATCGTCAATCCCTTTGGGCGGGCAGGCGTCTCCGACCGTGCTCGCGCTCTGCTCTCCCTCTGATCTCAAAGGCTCGCCGGAATGACCCGCACGGCCACGTTCATCAACATCGGCGAGCGCACCAACGTCACGGGCTCGGCGCGGTTCCGCAAGCTGATCAAGGAGGGTGACTACGGCACCGCCCTCGAGGTCGCGCGCGAGCAGGTCGAGAACGGCGCCCAGATCATCGACGTCAACATGGACGAGGGCCTGCTCGATTCCGAGCGGGCGATGGTCACCTTCCTCAACCTCGTCGCCGCGGAGCCGGACATCGCCCGCGTGCCGGTGATGGTCGATTCGTCGAAGTGGTCGGTCATCGAGGCCGGTCTCAAGTGCCTGCAGGGCAAGGGAATCGTCAACTCGATCTCGATGAAGGAGGGCGAGGAGGCCTTCCGCGAGGCGGCGCGGCGCGTGCAGCGCTATGGCGCTGCCGTCGTCGTCATGGCCTTCGACGAGAAGGGCCAGGCCGACACCTACCAGCGCAAGATCGAGATCTGCCGGCGCTCCTACGACATCCTCGTCAACGAGGTGGGCTTCCCGCCCGAGGACATCATCTTCGACCCGAACATCTTCGCGGTGGCGACGGGCATCGAGGAGCACGACAACTACGGCGTCGACTTCATCGAGGCGACGCGCTGGATCCGGGAGAACCTGCCGGGCGCCCACGTCTCTGGCGGCGTCTCCAACCTGTCCTTCTCGTTCCGCGGCAACGAGCCCGTGCGCGCGGCGATGCACTCGGTGTTCCTCTACCACGCCATCGCCGCCGGCATGGACATGGGCATCGTCAACGCCGGTCAGCTGACCGTCTACGACGACATCGACCCGGAACTGCGCGAGCTCTGCGAGGACGTCGTCCTCAACCGCCGCAAGGATTCGACCGAACGCCTCGTCGAGGCGGCGGCACGCTTCAAGGGCGACGGCGTCCAGAAGAAGGAGGTCGACGCGGCCTGGCGCTCCTGGCCCGTCGAGAAGCGCCTCGAGCACGCGCTCGTCGCCGGCATCACCGAGTTCATCGAGGTCGATACCGAGGAGGCGCGCCAGACGGTCGATCGGCCGCTGCACGTCATCGAAGGGCCGCTGATGGCCGGGATGAATGTCGTCGGCGACCTGTTCGGCGCCGGCAAGATGTTCCTGCCGCAGGTGGTGAAGTCCGCCCGCGTGATGAAGCAGGCCGTCGCCTACCTGATGCCCTTCATGGAGGAGGAGAAGCGCCTCTCCGGCCTCGACCAGCGCTCGGCCGCCGGCAAGGTGCTACTCGCGACCGTGAAGGGCGACGTCCACGACATCGGCAAGAACATCGTCGGCGTCGTCCTGCAGTGCAACAACTTCGAGGTGATCGACCTCGGCGTCATGGTGTCGTCGACGCGCATCCTGGAAACGGCGCGCAACGAGAACGTCGATATCATCGGCCTGTCCGGGCTGATCACGCCCTCGCTCGACGAGATGTGCCACGTGGCCGCCGAGATGGAGCGCGAGGGCTTCGACATGCCGCTTTTGATCGGCGGCGCCACGACGAGCCGCATCCACACGGCGGTGAAGATCCATCCGAACTACCAGCGCGGCCAGTCGGTCTATGTCACCGACGCGAGCCGCGCCGTCGGTGTCGTCTCGCGGCTGATGTCGGACCGCACCGCGTTCTTCGACGAGGTCAAGGCCGAATACGCGACGATCGCCGAGGTGCATGCCCGCGGCCAGGCCGACCGTCGCCGGCTGTCGCTCGCGGACGCGCGGGCGAAGCGCGTCCGGCTCGCGGCCACGCCGTCGATGGTGCGGCCGAGCTTCCTCGGCACGCGCGTCATCGACGACTGGCGCCTCGCCGATCTCGTCGACTTCATCGACTGGACGCCGTTCTTCTCCGCCTGGGAGATCAAGGGCACGTACCCGCTGCTGTTCGAGGACGCCAAGGTGGGCGAGGCCGCGCGGGCGCTTTACGCCGATGCGCGGGCGATGCTGACCCAGATGGTCGCCGAGGACTGGCTGACCCCGCGCGCGGTCGTCGGCTTCTGGCCGGCGGCGGCCGACGGCGACGACATCGTCCTCTATGCCGACGAGGAGCGGCGCGAGCGGCTCGCGACACTGCACACGCTGCGCCAGCAGATGGCCCGGGCGAGTGACCGCGGCAACGCGGCGCTCTCGGATTTCGTCGCCCCGGTTTCCGCCGGTGTCGCCGACTATGTCGGCGGCTTCGCCGTCTCGACCGGCTTCGGCGAGGACGCGGTGGCCGAGCGGTTCGCCCGCGCAAACGACGACTATTCGAAGATCCTGTCGCAATCCCTGGCGGATCGGCTCGCTGAAGCCTTCGCCGAGGCCCTGCACGCCAAGGTGCGGCGCGAACTCTGGGGCTACGCGCCGAACGAGACGCTGGGCACCGCCGAGATGATCGCCGAGGCCTACCAGGGCATCCGGCCCGCCCCCGGCTACCCCGCGCAGCCCGACCACACCGAGAAGCGGACGTTGTTCCGTCTCCTCGACGCGGAGAACGCCATCGGCATCCGCCTCACCGAGAGTTGCGCGATGTGGCCGGCCTCGTCCGTCTCCGGGCTGTACTTCGCTCGCCCCGAGAGCCACTATTTCGGCGTCGGCAAGATCGAGCGGGACCAGATCGAGGACTACGCCGCCCGCAAGGGGTGGCCGGTGGAGGAGGCGGAGCGCTGGCTCGCGCCGATCCTCGCCTACGATCCGCTGCGGATGAGGCAGGCCGCCGAGTAGCCCCTTTACGCATTTTTGCATGGGGTTTATGTTCCAGCGCATGAAAGTGCGGTGGGATGACTTCGAGACGGTCCTGGAGGTCTGGCGCACGGGCACGCAGGAGCGGGCTGCCGCCGTGCTGGGGCTCGATCAGGCGACGATCTCGCGGCGCATCGCGCGCCTCGAGCAGGCGGCTGACATTAAGCTGTTCATGCGGCGCGGAGGCCGTCTGGTGCCGACCCCCGCCGGTGAGGTGTTCGTCAGCCGGCTGGCGCAGGTGGACGAGGCGGTGGCGGCCGCCCGCGTCGCGCTCGCCGCGGCCAACGCCATCGCGGAAACCACTGTCCGCATCGCGGCGACGCCACTCCTGATCGACCACGTGCTCGCGCCGGCGCTGGGCGCCCTGCCGCGTCGCTATCCGGGCCTCAAGGTGGATCTGGCGCCGCGGTCGGCGGGACCCCTGCTCGCCGTCGACTGCGACCTCGCCTTGCGCGAATCGCGCCCGGAGGACGATGGGCTGGTGTTGCGGCGGGCCGCCGTCATGCCGTTCCGCGTCTATGCGCCCGCCGCGAGGCCGGACTGCGAGGAGTGGATCGGCATGCTCCCGCGCGACGAGGCGACATCGCAGGTGCGCTGGATCACCGAGAATGTCCCGCGGTCCAAGGTGACCGCACGCGTTGCCGAATGGTCGACGGCGCTGGTGGCCGTGACGAAGGGGGTGGGGCGGGCGCCGCTGCCCGTCTTCGTGGCGCGCCGGGAACCGGCGGTCCTGCCGGTCTCGGACGTGGTGTTCTCACATCAGATCTGGATCGCCCTGCCAGCCGAAACGCCGCCGTCACCCCCGATCACGGCGGCCCAGCGTTGGGTCGACGAGGCCCTGTCGGCCGCCCACCTCAGCGAGGCGTGACGGCCAGACGTGCGACAAGATCATTCTCCACGGCAAGACCTGCCCTGCCGCATGAGAGATCATCCGCCAGCCCGTTGGCAGAGCGGCGCCCCGCTCTTGGACGGGCAAACGCACGGAAACAAAGGAACTCTCTCGCCTCGAGGGCGAGAGCAGCGCCGACGCGGCCGCAGCCAGCGTCAGAACAGGCCGACGGCGATCGCTCCGATGAAGACGAACGCCGCGGTGACGAGGAACACGTTGAGGCTCTTGCCGATAGTCATCGTCGCCTCCTGCAGGTGCCCTACCTAACGAAAAGGTAACCCTGTTCGCCGTCCGTGGGAACCGACCAAACGTTGTGCGCCGCACAATTCGAGCAGCTTTAGAATGACGATAGAGGAAGTCGTCTTAGTTGCGCAATGGCCGATACGCGTCGGAATCCGGGCGGCCGGGGAAAATCCGACCGACTGAGCGGGGAGCTTGGGAACGACGTTCTCCGAACGCCGCGGAGGCCCCAGAATCGCCATGTCCACCGCCGCAGCTACCGCCCCGGTCCGGGATTGTCGGGACTCACAGGCGACCGGTCGAAGCCGCGCCCGCCGCGGCGTCTCGTTAACGGCCGGTTCGGACGACGGCGCGATGGTGCGGCCATGGAACGCCGCTTCGTCCTCCGCCTTGCCGCCCTCGCCCTGCTCACAGCCGCGCTGGCCGGGTGCGGATTCTTCGGTTTTCGAGGCGGGGAGCCGCGCGAAGCCTGGCGCGCCCAGGCCTCCGCGGCGTGCATGCGCTCGGGCCTCGTCCAGCCGTCGGCCTTCGTGCGCCCGCGCCGCGCCGTCGACGGTCCCGGCATCTGCGGCGCCGACCGCGCCTTCGTGATGAC
>CALRZT010000178.1:0-10031 GCA_943372725.1 Pseudoxanthobacter soli DSM 19599 | reverse complement strand
ATGGACAAGCGGCGCGGCAACATCGTCGTCTCCCGCCGCGTCGTGCTGGAAGAGACCCGCGCCGAGCAGCGCTCGGAGCTCGTGCAGAGCCTCGAGGAAGGCCAGATCATCGAGGGCGTCGTCAAGAACATCACCGACTACGGTGCGTTCGTCGACCTCGGCGGCATCGACGGCCTCCTGCATGTCACCGACATGGCGTGGCGCCGCGTCAACCATCCGTCCGAGATCCTGACGATCGGCCAGACCGTCCGGGTGCAGATCATCCGCGTCAACCACGAGACGCACCGCATCTCGCTCGGCATGAAGCAGCTGATGTCCGATCCGTGGGACGGCATCGAGGCGAAGTATCCGGTGGATGCGCGCTTCAAGGGCCGCGTCACCAACATCACCGACTACGGCGCGTTCGTCGAGCTGGAGCCGGGGATCGAGGGCCTCATCCACGTCTCCGAGATGAGCTGGACGAAGAAGAACGTCCACCCCGGCAAGATCGTCTCCACCTCCCAGGAGGTCGAGGTGATGATCCTCGAGGTGGATCCGGTGAAGCGCCGCATTTCGCTCGGCCTGAAGCAGACCCTGCACAACCCGTGGGAGGTCTTCATCGAGAAGTACCCGCCGGGCACGGTGGTCGAGGGCGAGGTCAAGAACAAGACCGAGTTCGGCCTGTTCCTGGGCCTCGACGGCGACGTCGACGGCATGGTGCACCTCTCCGACCTCGACTGGAACCGTCCGGGCGAGCAGGTCATCGAGGAGTTCCGCAAGGGCGAGATGGTCAAGGCGCAGGTCCTCGACGTCGACGTCGAGAAGGAGCGCATCTCGCTCGGCATCAAGCAGCTCGCCGGGGACCCCTTCGCCGATGCCGGCGAGATCAAGAAGGGCCAGATCGTCACCTGCGAGATCACCGACGTGAAGGAAGGTGGCATCGAGGTGAAGCTGATCGGGACCGATCTCTCCACCTTCATCCGTCGCTCCGATCTCGCCCGTGATCGCGGCGACCAGCGGCCGGAGCGGTTCGCCGCCGGCGAGAAGGTCGACGCCCGCGTCATCCAGTTCGACCGCCGCGCCCGCAAGGTGCAGGTGTCGATCAAGGCGCTGGAGATCGCCGAGGAGAAGGAGGCCGTCGCGCAGTTCGGTTCGTCCGACTCGGGCGCCTCGCTCGGCGACATCCTCGGCGCTGCCCTGAAGGCGCGCCAGGAAGGCGAGAAGTAAGCTTCCACCACCAGGCGGCGGCCGGGCATCCCGGCCGCCGCTGCTTCCCCTTGGATACCCGGAGCTAGCGCCCGATGGCCCTCGACGCCGATGCGATCGTCGACCGGCGGCGCCTGCGGCGTTCGCTGACCCTCTGGCGGACCCTCGCGATCCTGCTCGTCGCCGCCGCAATCGGCGTCACCGCCTTCGCCTTCGGCGGCAGCGACTGGCTGGCGCGGCACGAGCCGCACATCGCCCGCCTCACCATTTCCGGCGTCATCACCGACGACCGCCGCCAGGTCCGGCTCATCGAGCGGATGGCCGAGAGCTCCTCGGTCGCCGGCGTCATCGTCTCGATCGACAGCCCCGGTGGCACCACCGTCGGCGGCGAGGTGCTCTACGAGGCCCTGCGCAAGCTCGCCGAGAAGAAGCCCGTCGCCGCCCACATCGCCACCCTCGGCGCCTCCGCCGGCTACCTCACCGCGATCGCCGCCGACCACATCGTCGCGCGCCGCAACGCCATCACCGGCTCGATCGGCGTCCTGTTCCAGTACGGCGACGCCGCCGGACTGCTCGACACCCTCGGCATCCGCCTCGATGCGGCCAAGAGCGGTAGCCTGAAGGCGGAGCCGGCGCCCTGGGCGCCGGCGAGCGAGGAGGCGAAGGCGGTGCTGCAGGGCGTCGTCGAGGACAGCTTCGTCTGGTTCCGCGACCTCGTCGTCGAAAGGCGCGGTCTCGCGCCCGAGGCCGTCGCGGTCTTCTCCGACGGCCGCATCTTCACCGGCCACCAGGCGCTGGAGGCGGGCCTTGTCGACACCCTCGGCGGCGAGGACAAGGCGGTCGACTGGATGGAGCGCGAGCGCGGCGTCGCGGCCGACTTGCCGGTGCGCGACTGGCGACTGCCGCCGGAAGGCTCGGGCGTGCCGTTCCTGTCGGCCCTCGGCGAGGGCTTTGGCCGCTCGCTCGCGCGGACGTTGCTGGAATCGGCGGGATTTCCGACTGCCGAGGGCGATGGCCGCCTTGACGGTCTGAGGTCGGTTTGGCAGGCTCCGGCCCTGGAGCGAGGCGATCGCTTCGAAGGGGCGACACGATGATCAAGTCCGAGCTCGTCCAGAAGATCGCCGAACGCAACCCCCATCTCTACCAGCGCGACGTCGAGAACATCGTGAACGCCATCCTCGACGAGGTGGTGAACGCGATGGCGCGCGGCGACCGCGTCGAGTTGCGCGGCTTCGGCGCCTTCTCGGTGAAGAACCGGCCGGCCCGGACTGGGCGGAACCCCCGCACCGGCACGCAGGTTTCGGTGGCGGAGAAGTACGTGCCGTTCTTCAAGACCGGCAAGGAAATGCGCGAGCGCCTCAACGGCGGCCGCGACGATTGACCCCCGGCCGGCGGCTCCGCGTGCCGCCGACGGCGGAGCGCAAGGAAGGACGTTCGGCATGAAACGGCTCCTCGCCGTCCTCATCTTCGGCCCGCTGGCGGTTCTGCTGGTGGTGCTCGCGGTCGCCAATCGGGCGCCGGTGCGGCTCTCCGTCGACCCGTTCAACCCCGGCTCCGACGCGCTGTCGATCGACCTGCCGCTGTATTTCGTCGCCTTCGGTGCACTTGCCGTCGGCGTCATCCTCGGCGGCGTGGCAGTCTGGCTGAACCAGGGCCGGTACCGCCGCTCCGCCCGGCGCGAGCACAACGATGCGGTGCGCTGGCAGCGCCAGGCCGAGCGCGCCGAGGCCCGCGCTGGGCAGAAGGACGAGCCCGTCGCCCCCGCCGGGGCGGCGCTGCCGGCCCCCGCCGGGCTGCCCGCCATCGGCCGCCGCGCCGCCTGACCCGCCCGTGCGCTTCTTCACCGCCGCGGATCTCGACCGCCTGATCCCGCCTGCGGTGCTGGTGGAGGCGCTCGCTGACGCCTTCCGCTCCGGCGCCGTCTCGCCGGAGCGCCACCACCACGCGGTGGCGCGGCCGGGTGCGGCCACCGCGACGCTTCTCCTGATGCCCGCATGGCGCTACGGCGACAGCGCCGAGGACGGCGTCATCGGCGTCAAGGTCGTCACCGTCGTTCCCGACAATGCGAGCCGCGGCCGCCCTGCCGTCGCCGGGCTCTACATGCTGCTCTCCGGTGCCACCGGCGAGCCGATCGCGCAGTTCGACGGGCTCGCCCTCACGGTCCGGCGCACCGCAGCGGCCTCGGCGCTCGCAGCGAGCCACCTTGCCCGCGCCGACGCGCACCGCATGGTGATGGTCGGTGCCGGCGCCCTCGCTCCCTTCCTAATCGCCGCCCACGCCAGCGTCCGCCCGATCACCGAGGTGGCGATCTGGAATCGCACGCCAGCGGTGGCCGAGGCGCTGGCGGATCGCTTCCATCGGCCCGGCATCGCGGTGCGCGCCGTCAGCGACCTCGAGGCGGCGGTGCGGGACGCCGATCTCGTCTCCTGCGCAACACTCTCGACCGAGCCGCTGGTGCGCGGCGACTGGTTACGGCCGGGTGCCCATCTCGATCTCGTCGGCGGCTTCCGCCCCGACATGCGCGAGGCCGACGACGCGGCGGTGGCGCGGGCGACGGTGTTCGTCGACACCCGCGCCGGCGCGCTCGCCGAGGCCGGCGACCTGCTGCAGCCGATCGCGCGCGGCGTCTTCCGGCGCGAGGACATCGCCGCCGAGCTTTCCGAGCTCTGCGGCGGCGGCCACCCGGGCCGGCGCCACGCCGACGAGGTGACGCTGTTCAAGTCGGTCGGCGCGGCGATCGAGGATCTCGCGGCCGCCGAGGCGGCGTTCAGCGCGCCCTGAGCGCCCGCAGCGCCTGAGCGCTTCGCGGATGCCGCGGATCAGCCGCCGAGTCGCTCGGCAAACAGCGTCGCCACGACGAAATCGGCGGTGGTGCCGGGGTTGATGGCGCGCCGCTTCAGGTCGGCGTCGAAGGCGAGCAGCCCCGCCTCGTGCGGCCGCGGATCACGCCCGATCACCCGCAGCATGTCCACCGCCTCCGCGCGCAGCGCCTCGGCCGCCGCCGTGCCGTGCTTGCGGGCGACGTGGGTATCGGGGATCGCCGCCATCAGCCCGAGGTGGAGCAGCGTCGTCGCCGCCGCGCGGTCGCGGAGCACGGTGACCGCGGTGCGGAAGAGCGGCAGGGCGGTGGAGAAGACATCGGCGAAGCCGGTGACGTACTGGTGGGCGATGCGGTCGCGCGGCGCCGCCACGGCCATCGCGGCGCGCAGGTCGAGGGTGGCGGCATCCGCCACGTCGTAGCCCGGCACTTCGCCGAGGCCGGCCGGGGCGGCGAGCCGGATCGCCCGGAAGGCGGCGTCGGCGTCGGCGACCGTGAGGGCGGCGAGCACCGGCATCAGCCGGTCGCGCAGTGGACCGGGCGCCTCGGCGGCGGCGGCGAGCGGGGCGCAGAGCAGCACGATGCCGAGGTTGGTGTTGGTGCCGACGGCCGCCCGCGTCGCCTCGACGGCGGCGAGGATGCGCGCGCCGACCGGCGTGCCCGGAGCCGCCAGCGCCGGAGCCGCCGCCTGGGCGGAGGCCTCGAAGTCGGCCACGGTCATGCGGTGGCCGTCGGCGAAGCGGTGGACGTTGCCGGGCTTCAGCGCCGCGAGCTCGTCCTCGCAGGCCGCGACGAAGGCGGCGGCGATGATCTCCGGGGCGAGGGCGGGACGGCGCATCGGCGTCGGCTCACGGGCCGACGGCGCGCAGCGGTGCGCGACCGAGGCCGGTGCGGGCGGCGACGTCGGCGAGGAAGGCCGCCACCACCGCCTCGGTGAGGTCGAAGCCGGTGACGGTCTGCAGGCCGGACCAGGCCGGCATGGAGTTCACCTCGAGCACCAGGTAGCCGCCTTCGCCATCGGCGATGAGGTCGACGCCGGCATAGTCGGCGCCGACGGCGGCAGCAGCGGCGACCGCGAGACGCTCGGCCTCGGCATCCGGCGCCCACGCCTCGGCGGTGGCGCCCTGCTTGATGTTGGTGATCCAGCCGGTGCCGCGGCGGATCATGCCGGCGAGTGCCCGGCCGCCGGCGACGAGCACGCGGTGGTCGTGGAAGCCGGCGTTTCCGGCGGTCGGCCCGATGAAGCGCTGCAGATAGTAGACGCCGGCGACGGTTTCCGGCGGCGGCAGGTCGTCTGCCCCGGTCACGAGCCGGAGCGCCTTGCCCTGCGAGCCGAACAGCGGCTTCAGCACCAGCGGACGCTCAGGCGTCGCCTCCGCCGCCACCAGCGTCACCGCCGCTTCGTACGATTCGAGCGCCCAGGTGTCCGGCGTCGGCAGGCCGGCGCGCTGCAGGCGCCAGGTGGTCTGGGCCTTGTCGACGCACGCCTCGATCGCCCGCGGCGCATTCCACACCGGCACGCCGGCGGCGGCGAGCGCGTGCAGCAGCCCGAGGCGAAGAGTCACCGCCTCGAAGCTGCCGGCGTCGATGGTGCGCACGAACACGGCGTCGGGCAGGCGGTCCGGGAAGCCGGGGATGTCGAGGCCGACGGGATGGTTGGTCGCGAAGCGGCAGCGCGTCAGAGAAGTGCGCGTCACCGCGGCGCCGGCGGCGCGCATCGCCAACATGAGCCGGCGGGCGTGCCAGTCGGCACCGGATATGAACAGCGCGACGTCCGGCCCCGCGCTCATCGTCAGCCGAAGGAGGCGTCGAGGAGGGCGAGGTCGATCGCGCCGGCGTGGTGGCTGACGCCGCTGTCGAGGTTGGTCACGATCACCGAAGCCGGGCTGAAGAGCATCGGGTCGATCTTATAGAAATCGCCGCCGAAGCGCTTGAAGATCTCGGCGAACGGCGCGCCGTAGTCGCTCGCGGTCCGGCTCGGCAGGCGGGCGGCGAGGTCGGCGGCGGCCGCATCGTCGCCGGTGACGAAGAGCTGCACGCGGCCACCGTAGATGATGGCGTCGTTGGTGCGCCCCATCGCAGCGACGAAGTCCGGCACCGGCGGCGCCATCGGCGCCGAGGCGATGCCGTCGATGATGCGCTCCAGCGGAAAGTGCAGCGTGTGGGCCTTGTGGAGCGCCACCTCGAGCACCCGCGCCACCACCTGCACGGAGCCCGCGAGGCTCTGGGTGGGGGCGTAGAGGAAGGTCAGCCGGTCGGGCGTCAGGCCGGTGTCGGCGGCGATCTTCTCGACCAGCGGCGGCGGGGGCGGCGCGTCCGATTCCAGCACCAGCACGGCGCGGTCGGCGTCGTCGCGGTAGCCGAGCTCGGCGAACAGGTCCTCCACGGCAGCACGGGCCCGGCCCGGACCGGAGCCGAGGACGAAGTAGTTCTCGTGCGACAGGCTCCAGCCGGCATACTGGCTGCCGAGGCAGGCGAGCACGGGGGCGGAGGTGCGCACCGTCAGGGTGAACGGCCAGCGCGGCGTCGCCGACGACCCCTCGACCGTGACGCGCCCGAGCCCGCCGAGGCAGATCTCGGCGAGGCGGAGGCCGGCGTCGATGCCGCCCGGCACCTTCGCGCCGGCGTCGATCAAGGTCTCCCCGAGCGGGCCGGTGGAGACGGCGACGCGCAGCCGCGCGGCGTCGGCGACGAGCGCGGCGACCAGCGGCGCGACGCTTTCTCCGACGCTCGGCCGGCCGCCGCGCCCGCTCGGACGTGGAAGGCGGTCGGCCCCTTCATGCGCTTCTGCCACGGACGTCTCCCTCGGGTGTCGCGTTGTTCTTCTACGGCACTCTAATGCTTGGTCTTTTCGCCGAACGCCAGCGTCACGGCAGAGCGCGCGCGGGCTTCGAGGCGGGCGGTGCGCTGGTCGGCGTCGTCGCCCTCCGCGCGCACGGTGCAGATCGGCGCGCCGGCCGGGATCGCCGTGCCGGGCAGGGGCCGGTCGGCGATCCAGCCAGGCCAGTCGGCGGCGACGGTGACGCCGTCGCGGGGTGCGTAGACGAGGGCGGTGGCGGTGATCGTCGCCGGCGGCGTCCAGGGGGGCGCCGCGTCCGTGGCCGATCGCTCAGCCGTCGCGGGCGCCGTCTCGCACGCCGCGATGTGCAGCGCCATGAGCGCCGGCGTGCCGCGGTCGAGGACATCCAGCGCCGCGGTCGGGCGCGGGTTCACCTCGATCAGCCACCAGCGGGTGCCGTCGACGACGAGGTCGAGGCCGACGAGGCCCCGAAGGTCGGTGGCCCGCGCCAGGCGATCGGCGGCGGCGGTGATCTCTGCCGTGAGCCGAGTGCCGATGGCGACCGGGCCGGCGAGGCCGCCGAAGCGGTAGGGCTGCGCCGGCGTCGGCGCGAAGGTCGCCGTGCAGAAGCCGACGAGGTGGGCTCCATCGCCGTCGCAGAGCACCGTCGCCGACATCGCCCGGCCGTCGACGCGGGCCTGTCAGTAGCGGTCGGCCGGGGAGGGCGCGTCAACTCCAGCGGCAGTGGTGGAGGCGGCGGAGGGCGGGGCCGCCGCGGCCGCCGGCGCGACGTGCCCCCCGCCACTGCCGCCGGCGCGCTTGACGAGCCAGCCGGTGGGATCGCCCGGCGATGTCGCGGCGATCTCCGGATGCGGGATCAACAGGTCAGCGCAGAGGGCGGCGAGACGTCCCGGGTCCTTCACCGCCGCCACAGTTTCCGGCCGGCAGCCGAGAAGGGGCCAGTGCTCGCCGAGCGCCGCGAGCGCGTCCGGCCGGTGCTCGAAGCCCGAGCCGACGACGACGCCGGCCGGTTCGCCGTGCGCAGCAGCGAGGCGCTCGCCGGCTTCCATCACGGCGGCAAGCTCCGGCCCGTCGTCGAGCGAGCCCGGCACGACGGCGAAGTCCAACGCGGCGGCGCGCGTGTCCGCGTCGCCGAACAGGTCGACGGCGAGGACGGGGTGGCCGCTGCGGACGACGGCCTCGGTGAGGGCGCGGGCGGACACGGCGACGACCAGGATCGGACCGTCAGCCGACGATCTCGCGGGCGAGCGCGAAGGCATCGCGGAAGTCCAGGTTGAGCACCTCGTCGGACGCGATCATCCGCTTGAACAGGCCGGATTCGGTCTTGTACTTGACGTCGCCGATGGCGAGCGGGCCGACGCCGACGGCCTTCGAGCCGGGGATCGCTGCTCCGCGCGCGTCGATCGCCAGGCCCTCGATGCCGGCCGGCGGCACGGCGTTGACGTCGGCGGCGACGAGCAGGTTCGGCGCTGCCGCGAGGTCGGCGGCGGACAGCACCTGAACGCCGGCGGCGGCGGCGCAGAACACCACGTCGGCCTCGGCCACCACCGCCCGCTTCTTCTCGGCGCTGGAGCCGTCGGCGCCGCGCGCGGGCGCGCCAAAGCGGATCTTGATCTCGTCGGCGAGGCGGCCGACGCGGGTCGGGCCGTCGTAGCCGACGAGCGTCACGTCGGCGCCCTCCAGCGCCGCGATGACGCCCGACGAGGTGCCGACGACGCCGGTCGCGCCGAAGATCGCGATCTTGGCGCCCTTCAGGCTGCGGCCGTGGCGGCTCTTCAGCTCCGCCTCGACGATCGCCACCATCGCCGCCGCCGTGGTGAAGGAGCCGGCCGGGTCGGCGAAGATCGACAGCCGGAACGGCCCGACCATCGCCTCCTGGGCGGCCTCCGCCATGTCGAGGGCGAGGCTGGCGTTCTTGCCGGCGATGAACAGGCCGGTGCGGGACGCGTCTGAGGGCGAGCGCGAGAAGATCGCGTCCTGGACGAGGCCGCGCACCTCCTCGAGCGTCACCTGGGTGTAGGGGATCACCGCGTCGAAGCCGGCATCGAGCGCCATGTTCACGTCGAACGGGCTCATGTGCTTCAGCGGCGTGATCATGTGCAGGATGTGGGGGTTGCCCATCGATCGCCTCCCGTCGGCCGAACGAGCGGGCCCAAGCGTTCGGGCCCAGCACTGCTGGTGATTTTTGTTGGGGGACAGGCGGTCCGGCCTCTGGGGGCCGCGCCGCTCGCCTGTCGGCCGCCGGCTGCAAGCCGGCGGTGGTGCGGTTTCGAAGGCGGGGCCGGGAAGACCCTACCGGACGGTGATGCGGGCACCGGTATTGCGGCCGCGCACCACCGCGAACGAAAGCTGAGGCCGATGTGCGTAGCGGCGTCGCGCCGTCTCCGCAAGTCGTTCGGCGGCAGCAGTATCGGGGACGAGGCAGAATCCGGTCGGACCCCACGAGGTCTGGCCGAGGCCGGCGTGGCCCTCCTGGCCGAGCCAGGCCAGCACCTCGGCGACGTCGGCGCTGGCGAAGCGACCGCCCTGGGCGGGGGCGAAGTGATCGCCGACGCGCGCCTGCAGTTCGCCGATGACGGCGGCGAAGGCGGGGAAGTCCTCCTCCGCGAGGGCGGGAAGGGCGCGCACCAGCACCAGACGGCAGAGTTCCGCGCTCGCCTCCGCGGGGAAGGGCGGCAGCGTCGCGAAGGCGGCGCGCTCCTCCTCGCCATGCACGCCGACGCGGGCGCCATCGAAGATCAGCAGAACGCGCCAGTCGTCCGGGAAGGGCAGCCGCGAGATGATCGGCGGCACCTCGGTGGCGGGGCCGCGGCCGCCATCGAGCACGACGCCGCCGGCGCGGAAGGCGGCGAAGCCGATCGCCGAGCGCTCGGCACGCCCGAGCTCGCGGGCGAGATGGGTCGCCTCGGCGGCCGGAGCCTCGAGAGCCGCATAGGCTGCGGCCACCGCCAGCGCGAGCTGCGTGCCGGAGCCGAGCCCCGCGTGCGGCGGAATGGCGCGCTCGATGGTCAGGCGGAAGCCGGAGCGGGCGCCGTGCTCGGCGACGAGGCGGGCGAGATGGTCTTGTGCCCGGGCGCTCTCCGGCCCCTCGGCGGTGAGTTGGCCTTCGGGGGCGCGGGCGAGCGACAGCACGGTGGCGGGGGAGTCCACCGCCATGCCGAGGCCGACGAAGCGGCGGCCGAGCGAGAAGTTGAGGTCGAGGAAGCCGAAATGCAGGCGCGCCGGCGC